>JAFTRX010000021.1 GCA_017462015.1 Lentisphaeria bacterium | reverse complement strand
TTTGTTTTTTCAATTTTTTCAGCGGAAGAAAATAGGATTTTGAAAAAGTGATTTTGTCAGATTTTGTTTTGCGCAAGCAAAACGCGCGTGCGCTATGCGCCGCGCCACCAGTGACACTGCGTTCAAAATGGTTTGTCGCGACCGGCGGATGGATCGTGGAGCAAGGTTGGGGGTAAATCAAGGCGAAGCTGAAGGAGTGGACTTCCGTCCTCGACTGAAGCTGAGTCCGCCGATTTGCCCCCAAGATTGCCCGCGAGGCGCCGCCGCAGGTCGTTTCTTACGGGACAGCTGTAGCTGATTTTTCCGTCCGTTCCGGGAATGATGGCAAATTGGTGATTTTTTTATCGAATTTCCGATGGATGACTTGACTTTTCCGGGTTTGTGTAGTATAGTATTTGAGCGACAAGAGAGTTTTTTATATTTTGCTGATTCAACTGATGAAAGCTGGAAAGGAATATTGAAGAATGAAACGTTACAATTACACCATCACTGAGCTTTTGACTGTTATCGCCATTATCGCTATCCTCGCCGCTATCGCCATCCCGTCGGTGGGATATGCCCGTCGCCGCGCCCGCACCAGCGCCTGTATCAGCAATCAGGGACAGACGATGAAGATGCTGATCAACTCCCTGGCGGATACCAACAACCGCCTCTACTCCGGTTCTAATTTTGCCTATCCGGGAGAGTACGATAATAAAAAGCCGAAAGAATGGGGTTGGACCGTGTTTCTCGCGGAAAAAAGCTATATCAAAAACATGGATGCTCTGCGTTGTCCGGATATCCGCAGTTATAAAACTGACGGCAAGGTGATTGATGAAAAAAGTGTCAAAGAAGCCTACGGTGTTGTAGTCACCAGTGTCAACGATGGCAAATTTGACTTCCGCGGAACCCGGCTTCTCACCACTTCCGGCGGTGACCAGATCGCTCCCTCCGCGCTCGCGCTGGGCGGATGCACCACCAGTGACGGTGCTGCTGTCAGCGCGACGATCAACTTCGCCAGTGACAGCGGCGGCCGTGCCACCAACGTTCACCACAATAAAATGACCAACATTTTCTTCTACGACGGACACGCCGAAAGTGTTGAAAAAAGTACCTTCCACACCAACAGATACTATCCGGTTCAGGGAACCACCGCTGCCACGACCAAAGCCGAGGCGATCAATTCCAGTTCCTGGTTGGAGGCGATCCAGTAATCGTTATGTGAATTTTTGCAGGGGAGAAGATTTCTTCCCTGCATTTGTTTATTATTAAAAGTTAAATTCTTTTTTTATCAACCTGTGAAATGAAAGGAGACATCATGGGAAAAAAGATGCAAACAATTGATGGTAACTACGCAGCAAGTTACGTTGCGTATGCCTTCAGCGAAGTGGCGGCGATCTTCCCGATCACCCCGTCTTCACCGATGGGTGAATACGCCGACGAATGGGCAAGCCGCGACATGAAGAACATGTTCGGCGAACCGATGCAGGTCGTCGAAATGCAGTCCGAAGCCGGTGCCGCCGGTGCCGTCCACGGCAGCTTGAGTGCCGGTGCTCTGACCACCACCTACACCGCCAGCCAGGGCTTGCTGCTGATGATCCCGAACATGTACAAGATTGCCGGTGAAATGCTCCCGACCGTCTTCCACGTGTCCGCCCGTGCGCTCGCCGCCCAGTCACTCTCCATCTTCGGTGACCACTCCGACGTTATGGCCTGCCGCGCTACCGGTTTCGCCATGACCAGCGCCAACAGCATTCAGGAAACCCACGACCTCGCCATCGTCGCCCACCTCGCGACCCTCGAAAGCGAAGTTCCCTTCCTCAGCTTCTTCGACGGTTTCCGTACCTCTCACGAATTCCAGAAGATCGAACTTTTGGACTATGCTGATATGAAGTCCCTCGTCGATATGAAATATATCGAACGTTTCCGTCAGCGCGCTCTCCGTCCGGAAGCTCCCTACGCCAAAATGGCTGCCCAGAACCCGGATGTCTACTTCCAGGGCCGCGAAACCACCAACCAGATCTACTTCGATCTCCCCGCTATCGTCCAGAAGTACATGGATCAGGTCGCCGGTCTGACCGGTCGCCCGATGCACCTCTTCGATTACGTTGGTGCTCCCGATGCTGACAAGGTCATCATCGCTATGGGTTCCGGCTGCGAAACCATCGAAGAAGCTCTCGATTACCTCGTCGCCAAAGGCGAAAAGGTCGGTCTTATCAAAGTCCGTCTCTATCGTCCCTTCTCCGTCGAACACCTCAAAGCGGCTCTTCCTGCCACTTGCAAAAAGATCGCCGTCCTCGACCGCACCAAAGAACCCGGCTGTCTCGGTGAACCCCTTTACCTCGACGTCAAAGCCGCTTTCGCCGACCGCGCCGATCTCACCATCGTCGGCGGCCGCTACGGTCTTGCCAGTAAGGAATTCACTCCGTCCATGGTCTATGCCATCTACAAGCACCTCGACGGAAAATGCTTCCACAACTTCACCGTCGGTATCGAAGACGATGTCACCCATCTCTCTCTGCCTATCGATGAAGTCATCGTCACCGAACCCGCCGGTACCACCAGCTGCATGTTCTGGGGTCTGGGTTCCGACGGTACTGTCGGTTCCAACAAGAACTCCGTTGCCATCATCGGTGACAACACTGACAAATACGTTCAGGCGTACTTCAGCTACGACTCCAAGAAGTCCGGCGGTATCACCATCAGCCATCTGCGCTTCGGTGACAACCCCATCCGCAGTGAATATCTCATCACCGCGCCCGACTTCGTCGCCTGCCACAACCCGGCTTATATCGGCATGTACGATATGATCTCCGGCATCAAAGAAAACGGTACCTTCCTGCTCAACACCTCTGCTCCGGCTGACAAGGCTTTTGAAACCTTGACCGCCGATATGCAGAAGACCATCATCGACCGCAAAGTCAAATTCTACGTCGTTGATGCGCTCAAGGTCGCCGTTGAAGTCGGCAGCCCGAAATACATCTCCACCATCATGCAGACCTGCTTCTTCAAGCTCGCCGGTATCATCCCCGAAGCCGATGCCATCGGTTACATCAAAAAAGGTATCGAGAAGAAGTTCTCCAAAAAAGGTCAGGCTGTTGTCGATGAAAACAAACTCTGCGTCGATAAAGCTCTGGACGGCCTGAAACTGGTCGATGTTCCCGCCGCCCCCGGCGCCTGCTACACCCCGAAGGAAGCCTTCACTGCCGACATGGGCGAATTCGCCGTCAAACTGATGAAGCCCGTCCTCGCGCAGAAGGGTGACACCGTCCCCGTTTCCGCCATGAGCTACGACGGCTCCATGCCCATCGGTACCTCCCGCTTTGAAAAGCGCGGTGTCGCACCGAAAGTTCCCCGCTGGGATGCTTCCAAGTGTATCCAGTGCAACCAGTGCGTCATGGCTTGCCCGCACGCTGCCATCCGCGCCAAACTGATCCAGCCGGCTGAACTTACCGCCGCTCCTGCTTCCTTTGAAACCGTCGATGCCAAACCGCCGGTCAAGAAAGAACTCGGCCTCAAGTTCCGTCTTCAGGTCTACGTTGACGACTGCCTCGGCTGCGGCGTCTGCGTTGAAACCTGCCCGGTCAAGGACAAAGCTATCAGCATGGTCAGCGCCGCCGGTGAACGCGCCGCCGGTCAGCAGGCCAATCTGGACTTCTTTACTGCGCTTCCCGATGACGAAATGGGCGGTCTCACCGATGCCAACGTCAAGGGTGTCGGCTTCAAGCAGCCGTACTTCGAATTCAGCGGTGCTTGCGCCGGTTGCGGTGAAGCTCCCTACGTCCGCCTGGTCTCCCAGCTCTTCGGTAACCGCATGATCGTTGCCAACGCCACCGGCTGCAGCAGTATCTACGGCGGTTCCTTCCCGAGCCTCCCCTACTGCCAGGACAAAAAAGGCCGCGGTCCCGCCTGGGCGAACAGCCTCTTCGAAGACAACGCTGAATACGGTTTCGGTATGCGTGTCGCTGTCGATAACAACCGTAAGATGCTCAAGAACTGCATCGACAAAGCCTATGCTCTCGGCATCTGCTGCGATCAGATGAAGGCCGCTCTTGATTACGCTGTCGCCAACTGGGACAAGACCGATGATGCCGCTATCGCCAACCAGACCAAACTCGGCGAGATCCTCCCGATCGCGGTCGAAAAATCCACCGGCGAAGCCAAAGAAAACTACGCCAAGATGCTCGAACTTAAAGACTACTTCGTCGATAAGTCCGTCTGGATCCTCGGCGGTGACGGCTGGGCCTACGATATCGGTTACGGCGGTCTTGACCACGTGGTTTCTCAGAACCGCAACGTCAACATCCTCGTCCTCGACACCGAAATCTACTCCAACACCGGCGGTCAGGCCTCCAAGTCCACCCCGATCGGTGCTATCGCTCTCTTCGCCGCTGCCGGTATGCGTCTTACCAAGAAGAACATTGGCTTCATGTGCATGAGCTACGGCAACGTCTACGTCGCCAGCATCGCCATGGGTGCCAACCGTCAGCAGACCCTCGCTGCCATCAAGGAAGCGGAAGCCTACAACGGTCCCTCCATCATCTTCGCCTACGCGCCCTGTATGCTCCACGGTATCAACATGACCAAGAGCCAGGACGAAGCCAAGCGCGCTGTCGAAGCCGGTTACTGGCCGCTCTACCGCTACAACCCGATGGCGGAAAAACCCTTCACCTGGGAAACCAAAGAACCCACTGGCGACTTCCAGGAGTTCCTCAAAGGTGAAAACCGTTATCGTCAGCTCTTGAAGAAAGCCCCTGCTGAAGCCGAAAGCATCTTTGCTGAAGCCGAAGAAGACGCCAAGCGTCGCATGGCATTCTACAAGAAGATGGGCGAAATTATGTAAGACACGGCGTTGTCTCGCTTGCTCCCGCGAGCCTTTCCGTCGGACGCAGGTGTGGTCGAGGACAGTAGTCCACTCCCTCGCCGCCGCCTCGGAAAAACTCGCGGATAGCGTCGCGATACTTCCGCCTTATCCGCTGGAGTTTTGCGTGGCTTCGCCCCGCGCCTCCGGCGGTAAGCTTGCAAAAAATCCTCTTTCCGAAAAGGGAAGGGGATTTTTTTTTACGGCGTTGTCTCGCTTGCTCCCGCGAGCCTTTCCGTCGGACGTCGGTTCGGTCGAGGACAGTAGTCCACTCCCTCGCCGCCGCCTCGGAAAAACTCGCGGATAGCGTCGCGATACTTCCGCCTTAACCGCTGGAGTTTTTACGTGGCTTTTACACCCTGCGGTCGCCGTCAGGCGACACATCGCCAGTCAACTTTGTAGGGCGGATGTATCGTGCGGCAAGGTCGCCGTCAAGTCGAGGCGGAGACGAAGGAGTGGACTGATGTCCATGACTGAGTCGGCGACCGATGACTTGACAAGAGATTGCCCACGAGACGCCGCCCCCGCCAAAAAAAAGCGCGGGGGCGGCAGTTCCGGGGAGAAACTTGGTGCCGCCCCCGCAGGGGTGTGGGGCTTGTCGCTGTTTGGATCATCTTGATCACACTTTTCAATTTAATACAAAAATTAATAAAATCAATAGTCGTTTAGAAAAAATTTCAAAAATTTTTTCATTTTGACACAAAAAGTGCGGAATAAGAAGAAAATCCTCATTCCGCACGTTGAAAAATGTCAGGGGATGGGAGAACTCATCTCCTGTTGTCAACCGTTGTTAAAACTCCGGAACGGGTTCATTGACAAAAGTGATGACGGCAGGTTTTTCCGCCTTGAGAGCCGCGTAGATATCCGGGAGATCCATGTATTTGAGAACACCGGGGATCATGCATGACTGCGGCCAGTCGGAGACACGTTTGTTTATCACGCTCTGGTAAGATTCCAGAGTATCGTACAGCGTGACTGCTTCCACGTCATCAGAAAGCAGTGCCGCCATTGCCGCCGGGACAGCACCCTGACCGCGCGCGGTGAGTTTGACGTGCTTTACACCCTGCGCCTTGACGAAAGCGATCGCAGAGAGGATATCCTCCACCCGGCGGGCAATCATTGATGTACCGTACATCAACTGCACGGAATCGTAGTGATAATCCTGACTGTACGGTGCAGAAAATTTGCGCCCTTCCTCTGAATGATCGGTAGCCAGTGACAGCGTTTCGCCGATGTTGGAGACATCGAGACCGGCGTAAATGTCATCATCGGCGCGGTCAAGTTTGATAAGTTCGCTTCCGGAATCAAGATGCGGCACATAAATAGTGAGCGTATCCAGCGCGGGGAAGTGGAAATACGGCGGCTCTGAATTGAGTTTGAGCATGGTCAACGGCGCATTGTCCCGTTCCAGCGCAAAGCGGTTGAAGTAACGCCGGGTGTCCGGAACACCGGGGATACAGAACGGTCGCAGTGTACGGGCATAGGGGACTTCGATCTTTTCCGGAAGCTGCAGCAGTTCCCGGAGTTTGGCTTTCAGCCCGGACACGTCGTACACCGGACGGGCGGCGGCAAGGTCGGCGCTGAGTTTGACCGTAAGGTCGTGAACCTGAGCAAATTCCGGACGTGAAGTCATCAACTGACCGGATTCAGTACAGTTGAGTGATGCCGCCGTAATGATATTGCTGTCGAAATTTTCCTTGCCGTCAATGGGCAAACCGGCGTGCCGGGTGAAAAATCCGTACATCGCCTCGCGGTTTTCGATAGAGTAACCGTGGTTAGTTGGTCCAATAAAACACTGCACGTTATCTTCCGCACCGAGGAGAGCATAAACTTTTTTGACCTGTTCGTAAGTTTCGTTGAGGCCACGGGGATCGAAGAAGTCGTTCTTCTGTCCCAGCAGCAGTATCGGGCGGGGGGCGTAACAGAGGATGAGGTCACCCATTTCGCAACCGGCGGCGAGGATACCGGGAGGAATTTGTTCAACGTCAGCGGGAAGTTCGTTCTCAAAGTTGCGTTTCCAGCTGGTGATGTAACAGCTGGGGGCAGCCATGGTGAAACGGGCATCGAGCGCCTGCACGAAGGAACTCATGGTACCGCCGCCGGAGTTACCGGTGATACCGATGCGCGCCGGGTCTACTTCCGGGCGGGAAAGAAGGTAATCCAGACCGCGGATGGCATCGTATGCCCGCCACGCTCCGAAAAATTCTCCGCAGAGCCGGAGCTGTTTGCCCAGCATGTTGTGTTCTCTGGTACATTTGCCGTGGAAAGCGGAGGCGTGGGGAACATTCATAAACTGCCAGCGTTCACCCTGGGCAATGGGATCAATTAGCAGTACGACAAAACCTTTTTCAGCGAGGTTGGCGGCACCGCTGCGGTAAGCGGAACAGCTCTTGCCTTCTCCGGCGTGACCGCAAAGTATGATCGCTCCGGGGTGTTTTCCGGGAGCTTTGGGAACATACAAATTGGCGGTGACCGGAAAGTTGTTTCGGCTTAAGTAGATGATGTTTTCAATTTTAAATTTGTCATATTCCGCCGTTTTGACGATTTCACACTGCGGTACAGAGTGGTCATCGGGCATGGGGAAACATGCGGCGATTTTTTCACGGACACTTTTGACATAAGCTTCGGCATCAGCTTTGGTTTTGAGCGCGGCGAGACGGGCATCGCGCTCTTTGTTGAGAGCGCGGATCTGCGAGACGGTGAAATCTTGAACGTAATTGCCTAAAATAGAACGATGGTTATGCATGGTAAACCCCTTTTTATCAGATTATATCAGATCACATCCAGTGTTTCAGCAGCTCTTCTTTGCTCAAGGTTGAGAAGTAGGCAGGCGGAATATCCAGAATAGTGAACGCGCCTTTGCGTCCTTCGTTGGCGAGGCGGACAGCGGCACGGGCGTGAGCGACGAGGATGTTCGCCGTGGCTTCCGGATTGCTGCCCCACTGGCAGCGATATTCGATACCGGCGGGATTGCCTTTGCCGGTAATGCCGGAGGCGACCACAAGTCCGTCATGGGGGAAGCCGCTGTATTTTTCTTTAAGTTCTTCTGCAGAAACGAAGTTTACCGTGGTTTTGTAGGGGGCGAAATAACCGGGCATATTGACGATTTCTGCGGTGATTTTTTCCTTGTCGGCATCGGGGGCGGCAACGACGAAGCAGACCCGTTCATGCATATCACCGGGGGTGAAAGCGGGGTTTTCGCCATTGCGGACTTTGTCGATGGAAGCGTGGATGGCGTGGGTGTACTGTCTGGCATCGAGGACACCGGCGATGGTACGCAGAGCGTCGGAGTGTCCCATGCTCAAGCCGCCGTTTTCGCCGAGTCCGTAGAAGCCGTAGGCGCGTGAACCGGGGAGAAAACTGTTGGCAAGAACACGTTCCATGGAAAACACGCCGGGGTCCCAGCCGGTGGAGATGACGGAGACTTTGCCGGAAGCGGTGGCGGCGGTGTTCACTTTTTCAAAATACTGCGGGATGCAGCTGTGGTTGTCGAAGCTGTCGACGGTATTGACGAAACGGCAGATATTGGCGGTCTGCTCCGGAAGGTCGTTTTTTGAGCCGCCGCAGAGGATGGCGACATCCGGACGCAGTTCGCTGACCCACTGTTCAATATCATTCATCAAAAGGACGGGGACGTTGCTGATCTCCTTTTTGACCCGTTCCGGGGAACGGCTGACGATACCGGCAAGGACCATGTCCGGATTATTTTCAAGTGATGCGAGGACGCCCCGCCCGACATTGCCGTAACCGGCAACAACTACACGGATGGTAGACATAACAAGTTCTCCAGAATTAAAAAATATTCAGTTGACAAGAAATATACCGCAAAAACAGCTTTTTTTCAAGTGTTGTTTTTTAATAATCCCTTGATTTCCGCATCCGATTGTGATATTTTATATATGATGTAGTGTCAAATAACGAGATTTTTGCTGAAATATGAATTGGAAAAAATATTACAAGCGCCACAGTGATACCATTATCGGTGCGGCGGTGTTGGGGGGTATTTATCTGGTGCAGGCGGCGTTGCGGCCGCTGGCGGCTCCGGAGGAGTATGACTTCATCGTTGAATTGCAGAGATTGCTTCCGGCATACCCGGATAACCGTTTTCTGCTGAGGCTTCCGGCAGTTGCGGCAACTTGGGTTTGCGGCGCGATGATCATGCACCTTGCGCAGGTATTCAAATTCAAACGCCCCGGGATGACGGCGGCGTATTATCTGCTTTTTCCGATGGTGTTTTACGATGGAACTTCCGCTTCCGGAGCTCCATTTATGATCGCTGGAATCTTGATAGCATTGCGGGGGATGATAAAAGCTTCGGCAACGGCGAAGCTGTCCAAACGGGCGGTGGCGGTGTTTACTGCGTTGCCCGGGGTGATCGTTGCGGCGGCATACGCGCAGAGC
This sequence comes from Lentisphaeria bacterium, assembly GCA_017462015.1. Lineage (GTDB taxonomy): Bacteria > Verrucomicrobiota > Lentisphaeria > Victivallales > Victivallaceae > UBA1784. The sequence goes on along the minus strand of JAFTRX010000021.1, from coordinate 60,252 downwards.
GGATTTTGCCGGGGGGATGATTTTTATTTGCTGATACCGCCGGTTCTGGTGCTGATTTGTGCCGCGCTTTTGAACCGTATGGAAGCGCTGGATAAAGAACGGACACGGAGATTTCTCAACCGGATAATATATTGCTGTATCGGTATTGCAACGGCGTTGGGGATCGTGGTGCTGCTTCCGGCACTGCTGCGGCACTTCAAGGTTGATTTTCCGCCACGGCTGGCGCTTTATAACTCCGGAGAACGGATTTTGCGCCCGATGGTGATGATTCTGGTGCCGATAGTGTGGTTTTATCTGGCGAAGAGTGCGAATAAATGCGGTAAAAAGCTGTTGTTGTCCGCCGGTGCGCTGGGATTTTTCTTCTTTGTTCTGCCGATGACACTGCCGTGGAGTATCCAGCGGCAGATCTACATCGGGAAAACTTTTGAAAAGTTGTCCGGTGAAATTTCCCGGACAGATACGGTGTGTTTTGTCGATGCCGGACATGCATCATTTTTCCGGAAGTACTTCAAACAGAACGTGCATGTGGTTGCTGATGGTAAGAACGACATGACTTCTGAGCAGTTGAAGAGTGCGGTCGCAGAGAATTTGAAATCACACAATGTCGCGGTGGTCTGTACGAACCGGAAGCAGGAGCTGGAAGCTCCGCGCTTTGCCGGAAAACAATATGTCGTTGGCAGTTATCGTTTGTTTTACTATTACAAAAATGGAGTTAAAAAATGAAATATTTCGGTTGGGTATTTCTGTTTTTCATTGTGGTATATATTCTGCCGCTGGGCAGTCGTCCGCTGGAGGTATTCCGGGAGTACAGCTTTGCTGAGAGCGCCCGGGAGATGGTGTGTTCCGGGGATTATGTGACGCCGCGACTGAGAGGAAACGTGAAGCTGGAAATTCCGTCACCGGCATTTTATCCGGCGGCGAAGTCGATACAGCTTTTCGGGAAAAACGGTTTTGCAGTCCGCTTCCCCGGCGCGTTGTCTGCCGGGTTGGCGGCGCTCTTTATCTGGATATTGATAAAGCAGACGTTGCGCGATGAAAAACTTGCCGCATTGTCGGCGGTGATCTACCTGTCATTTGCCGCAGTATATCTTTCCGGAACGATGGCTGATCCCGCATCGCTTTTTGCCATGCTGACCATCGGCAGTTGCGGAACGCTGTTCATTACTATGCAGGAAGAGAAGATCAACCGCCGCAAGGTGTTGAATCTGATATTGAGCGGAGCATTTATGGGCTTGGCGTTTCTGGTCGGCGGATTCAAAGGAGTGGTCATCCCGCTGCTGTCCGGAATATCCTACATGGTTTGGGACAGGAAACTCCGTCAGATGCCGCTGGCGTTTGCCGGAACGCTTGTAATTGCGGCACTGGTTGCATTCCCGTGGGTGATTGCCATCAACCGGGCAGAGCCGGGATATTGGAGATTTTTCATCAACGAGATGACGTTGGCAGAGTTTTGCGGAAGGGAGCAATCGCCCTGGTACTGGCAGATTTTTGCCGCGGTCGTCGGAGCGTTTCCGGCGGCGTTGCTGATCCCTGCCGCCGGAGTGGTGGGGAAAGATGCGTGGAAAGGCTTTTTGAAACAGCCGTTGTTCCGTTTTGCGTTCTGCTTTTTGCTGTTGCCGCTGGCGTTGTTCAGTTTCACGCGCAGTTGGGATGTCAAGGGAATATTGCCCGGATTTGCGCCGCTTGCGCTGCTGATTGCCGCCGGGGTGCGGGTGTACTTCAACAGTGGCGGTCATCACCGTTCCTACAACTGGATGATGACCTTGTGGGGAGCGTTTCTCACTCTTGCCGGAATCGGATGTGCCGCATTGCGGATCTGGATGAAGCCGGAAGTGCTGAGTGATGTACTGCTGGTGACGATGCTCTTCTATCCGGTAATGGGGATCGTGCTGATTTTTGCCGGAGCGGTGATGATTTACAGTGTTACCGGAAACTGGCGGGGAAGATTGTATTTGTTCTTCTTCGGAATCGGACTGGTGCTGTTGTTTATTCCGTGGTTTTTCCGGGTGAACTATGCCATGCCGCAGGCGGCGTTGAAACAGATTGACGAACAGTTGATGCGTTATCCGGAAAAGAGTCTGCTTCTGGCGGAGACTCCGGAGTTGGCAAATGCTGCCGCGTGGGAGTTTGAAAACAGTTCCGTTGCCACGCTGGCGGAGTACAGAGCCGGAAAAGTCAAACGTCCTGCCGGTAAAATCGTTATCATCGAAGATGGAATCGATTGTCTGTGTGAGTTTGTCAATGTGCCTGCGTTTGAGTTGCGCGAGGCGCCGGTCAATGTTGACCCGTTGCGGATGTTGATGCTGGATCTGCAAACGAAACCCGGAAAGTGAGAACCCGTCATGCGCACTGAACTCTTTCTGGCAGGAAAATATCTCCGTCCCCGCCGCAATATGGTCTCCATCATCGCGCTGATGAGTATTCTCGGTGTGATGCTGGGGGTGATGGTGCTGATCGTGGTGATGGCGGTCATGACCGGTTTTACCGACACGATGAAGGAGAAGATGATCGAAACCCAGGCGCACTTCCAGATCCGCGGTCCGGGAGGGTGGATACCGTTCCCGGAACAGGCGGTGAATGCGGTGAAGAAGAATGGCGGAGATGCATCTCCTGTGATACAGGGGGCGGTTCTGGTTCAGTACGGATATGAGAAGCGGCGTTTGGACACGCAGGCGGTGATTTTTGCCGCGCCGCAGAGTGATTTGGAAAAGCACATCGATACCCGCAGTTATATCAAAGCCGGAACATTCAAGCTGGGACGTGATGGGCGTAAAAGTTACGCCGTCATCAGCACCGATATGGCAGAGCGGTGGAACATCGGTGTGGGAGACACCTTTTTAGTCCACTCCGCACAGCGGTTGACCAATCTGGTAAAATTCAACGCCAACGGCAAGGTCGAACTCAATCAGGACAGTTCGATCTATCTGCCGACCGAATTCACTGTATCCGGAATATATTCTGCCGGTAAATCCGACTTTGACCGGATAGTTTTCTTTGCCGACCCGGATGATGCCACGGAGCTGTTTGATTTGCCGTGGGGCGCGGCGACGGCGGTACTCGGCTGGTGGCGTGACCCCTTTGCGCAGGAACCGTTTCTGGAAAAAATCCGGGCGGAATTGGGAAGTTACGCTGTCATCTCCTGGGAGGAGGCAAACCGGAATTTTCTGGACGTGCTGAATGTGGAAAAGATGATGATGTTCTTCTTGCTGATATTCATCGTGCTGGTGGCGGCGTTCAGTATCACCAATACGCTGATAACCTCGGTTTACCAGAAGACGCGGGAGATCGGTGTGCTTAAAGCGCTCGGATGTTCCAACGGCGCAGTGATGCGGATATTTATTTTTCAGGGGTTGCTGGTAGGCGTTGTCGGAAGTTTTGCCGGGACGGTATTGGGGGTGCTGGTCATCCGTTTCCGCAACAACATTTTACGTTTTGTCTCGCAGGTGAGCGGGATGGAACTTTTTCCGAAAAAATTCTACTTTTTCAATGAACTGCCTGCGCATATCGTACCGCAGGATGTGGCGCTGATCGTTGGCGCCAGTATAATATTGTGTACATTGGGCGCACTGCTTCCGGCGTGGCGGGCAGCGCGGCTGGATCCGGCGGAGGCATTGCGTTATGAGTGATGAAATGATACTGCGTTTGGAGCAGGTGAAAAAGAGTTATCAGGTCGGCAATAATCAGCTTCCGGTGCTTAAAGGAGTCGATTTCACCTTGAAGCGGGGCGAATGGGTCTGCATTTACGGAGCATCCGGCAGTGGCAAGACCACGCTGCTTAATCTGGTCGGGCTTTTGGAACGGCAGGACGGCGGCAGAATATTGATCGATGGAACGGATGTTTCCGGATTGAACCGGGCGCAGAGTGCGGCATTCCGCAGTGCCAAACTTGGATTTATTTTTCAATCCTATCATTTGTTGCCGGAGTTGACGGTTGCAGAGAACGTTGCCCTTGCCGGAAGGATTGCCGGAATGGGAACGCTTGCAGCGCGGAAAAAAGCGGAGGAACTTCTGGAACGGATGAATTTGCGTGACCGTATGAAGCACCGGCCGAATGAGCTTTCCGGCGGTGAGCAGCAGAGAACTGCCATAGCCCGGGCGCTGGTCAATACGCCGCCGCTGCTGCTGGCGGATGAGCCGACCGGTAATCTTGATCCGCATACCGGGGAAGAGATTTTGAAGCTCTTTGACGATATGCAGAGCGATCATCCGGAGTTGTCCATATTGATGATAACCCACAATCACGACATTGCCGCAAGAGCGACTGCGGCGGTGGAACTGCATGACGGGGTATTCCGTAAATTTGACAAACGGTAATAATGTGCTATATTTCTGAAATGTCAATTTGAAATTGTTACAACTGGAGTAAAAACGATGAAAAGCAGATGGTTGCCAGGTTTTGCCGCAGTCGCGGTGGTGCTGTTGTTTTCCGCGTGTTTTCACGATAATAACTATTTGCAGCCGGAGGATTTTGTCCGTGCCATGCGCAAAGAGGGGTTGAAAATTGAGCGGGTCAACCGTTTGGACCCCAGACCGCTCGGTGCGACGGAGGCATTGGAAGCGCGGGTCGCCGGTTCCGGTATCGGAATTTATAAGTTCGACCGCTCGGCAAAGGTGACAAAAGATCGTTTGGAGAAGATCAGAAAGGCGAAAAAAATCTATTTCAACGGTATACCCTATCCGGTGTATGAGGTGTACGGTTCGTTTTTTGTAGTTGGTTTGGATAAGAATCCGGAGAAGCATAAAATTTTGGAGGTACTGCGGGATTTCCGTTGAGGAACAATGAAATTTTTACCGTTGGTAAAGATCGCAGTATTGAAATTTTCTCAGGAAGTATTATTAGTGTTAGTGTAAGTTGCCGCAAGTGGATTTGCGGCTGAAAGAAAACGTTGCGCAACGCGAAAAAGAAATGGTCAATGGTTGCGCAGCACAAACAGGAGGATTTCTCAGATGAAACAAGGTAAATTTTTGACCGGCATCGTGGCAGCCGGAGTGACCGGTGTCATGCTCCTTTCCGCATTCTCTGCTCAGGCGGCGGAGAAACCGGCAGCCAAAGCTGCGCCTGCTGACAAGAAAGCTGCGCCCGCTGCCAAGAAAGCTGCGCCCGCCGCCAAACCTGCCGCAGAACAGCCGTTCTGGGCAAAATGGCCGGAAAAAATTGCTGAATTCAACGGCAAAGCCTACACCAAAAAGGAATTTATCGCTGAATTTACCAAGCAGTTCCCCGATGGCAAAATTCCGCCCCAGGTCAATCAGCAGCTTCAGAGCATGGGCGGCGAGGTCATCAAGCTGATCCTGCGTGACAAATTGATGTTTGCGGCGATGGCGAAAGCCGGTATCACTCCCTCTCAGGCGTTTGCCAAAAAGTGTCTGGAAGATGATGTGAAGAAGCTTCCCAAAGAGCAGGTGCAGTTCCTTACCCAGCAGCTTGCCATGCAGAAAAAAACTCTCGCGCAGTATATCGACGAATACTCTGCCAATCCGGATGTTCAGAAGCAGATCGCTCTTCAGGCATTCCTGAAACGCGATGTGTTCAAAAACGTCACCGTTACCGAAGCTGATGCGAAAAAGTTCTACGACAGCAATCCGCAGATGTTCGCCATCCCTGCTGACGCGGCTGATTCTCTGCGTGCCAGCCACATCCTTATCATGGTCGACCCCAAAGCCGATGCCAAGGTCAAACAGGCCGCCAAAGCCAAGGCTGAAGCCATCCTTGTGGAGCTGAAAGCCAACCCCGCTCTCTTTGAAGCCAAAGCCAAAGCTGAAAGCAAATGCCCCTCCGGCCGCAATGGCGGTTCTCTCGGCAACTTCCAGAAAGGACAGATGGTTCCCGAATTTGAAAAGGCGGTCCTTACTCTGAAGGACGGTCAGATCTCCGGCGTTGTTGAAACCCAGTACGGTTATCACATCATCCGCCGCGATGCGTTGCAGAAAGGCAGTGTCATGCCCTTCGATCAGATCAAAGGTGAATTGATCGCGGAACTGGAAAAGCAGAAACAGCAGGCAGCGCTGATGGCGTTCATCACCAAGCTGGAAAAAGATGCCAAAGTCCAGTACTTCGTCAAAGCTCCGGCAATGCCGCCCATGCCGATGATGTAACAATATCAGCTGTTTCACAAGAAACGACCTGCGGCGGCGCCTCGCGGGCAATCTTGGGAGCAAATCTGCGGATTCAGCTTCGGTCGAGTACAGTCGTACACTCCCTCAGCTTCACCTTGATTTACCCCCAACCTTGCCGCGCGATCCATCCGCCGACTGCAACAAACTATTTTTGAAGCAGTCCCGCTGGTGGCGCGGCGCAGAGCGCACGCGCGTTTTGCTTAAGCAAAACAAAATCTGACAAAATCGCTTTTTCAAAATGCAATTTTCTTCTGCTGAAAAACAGAGAAAATAAACGCTCAGCTGATTTTGTGGAATAGCTGTGCAAAATTCCAATGAAAACGGTGTATGGCGCTTGATATTTGAGATATCAGGCGCTATATTAATAAAAGTTCCGGTTTTAACCAAATTTAAGGAGATTTGAAAATGGCCGCTAAAATTGACAAAGATACTTGCGCCGGTTGCGGTGCTTGCGTGGACAGCTGCCCCGTCAGCGCCATCACCATCGCTGATGACAAAGCCGTTGTTGACGAAGGTGCCTGCATCGAATGTGGTGCCTGCGTTGGCAGCTGCCCCTGCGAAGCCATCAGCCTGTAATTTTTTACAGTTGCTATGATGCGCAAAGGACTGGAAAGAAAAGTTTCTTTCCGGTCCTTTATTATTTCCGGCAAAGCAGAAAAATTTGCCTGGTTGTTTCTGTTTGTTCTGCTGTGCCTCCGGGCAAAACAGCTGTTGCTCCGTCCGCTGTGGTTCGATGAAGCGTTGACGGTGCTGAATTTTGCCTTGCTGGAGAGTCCGGCAAAAATATATCACTCCTACGTCATTCCCAATAATCAAATCCTTCACACCATTTTTCTTCATTGGTGGATAAAAGTTTTTTCCTTTGATTTTCTGCGGCTGTTTCCGCTGTTGTGCGGATTCTGTACGCTGGCATTTTTGTGGCAGTTGCGGCGCAAAAGCAGTAATATGGCATCATTTTATGTGCTGGCGGTGCTGGCAATGTCGTTCCCGTTTGCACTCTATGCGACAGCGTTGAGAGGATATATGCTGTCGGCGGCGGCGGTCGCCGGTGGCGTGTGGATGGTGACGCGCTATCTGGAAATTGGAAAATGGCGTCACCTTGCCGGATGGTTTATCTTTTCACTTCTGGGAGTTGGCACTATGCCGGGAACGCTTGCCGGTTTGGCTGGTGCGATGCTGTTCGGCATGGGGTATTGCCGGTGGAATATGTTCCGGCAAAGGAGAATTTACCTTGCCGGAGTGGCGCCGCTGGTTGCGTTTATGATATTTTATTTGCCGATAAAAGATAATTTGCTCCGTTGCGCGGCATTGGGAGAAGGGTGGCAAAGCGGAACGTCCATGCTTCTTGCGTTGGCGATGGGGGTGGTGTTCACCTTCTTGCCGGCGCTCATTCCGGCGGCAATGGGACATCTCCGGGCGCACCGCCTGACCCCGGCGTTGTTTCATCTTGCCATCTGGCTGTTGCCGGTACCGGCGGCATATCTTTTTAAAGCAGCTCCCTTTCCCCGGGTGTTTTTTCCGCTGTTCCCGGTATTTGCTCTTTTGTTGGCAAATGGTGTGCGGGATTTTCTGGCGATATTGCGGCACAAACGCGGCGCGCGGTACGCATTTTCTGCACTGCAGGTGATGTGTGGTTGTGCCGTGTTGTGGAGCGGACTTTGCCACCGCGAACCTTTCCGGCAGCGGGCAGGGGCTTTACATCCATTTCCGTCGGGGCAGGATGATTTTATCGACTGCCACTTTGCCAAACGCAGTTTTTCTCCGCGCTTTACGGCGCAGAAGTTTAAAGAATATTTTCCGGATGCCGCTGTGGTCTACGTTACCTTTGAAAGTGATCCGTGGGCTTTGATGTATGCTTTTATGGAAAACGGAGTCAACACGCGCATCATCTTCGATGGTCCTGCGGGAAAATATTCCGGCGTTCCGGCAGTGGCGATAACGCATTTCAACGAAGACAAGCGCGCATTGGAAACGCGTTTTCAGTGTCGCTATACCTCTGTTTTTACCTCGGATAATCACACATTTTGGGTGGTGGACAATGAATGATTCCCCTTTGATCGTATATATCGGCTGTACCGCATCCGGAAAAAGTTCTGCGGCTTTGCTTGAAGCGGAACGCATTGGCGGCGAAATAATCTCCTGCGATTCCATGCAGTTCTACCGTGCGCTGCCCATCGGAACCGCACAGCCGACACCGGAAGAACGTGCCCGGGTGCCGCACCACCTCGTCGGTATGCTGGAACTTCATCAACGCATGACCGTGACCGATTACTGCGTCCTTGCCGAAAAATGTGTCGCCGATGTGCGTTCCCGCGGAAAAGTACCCATCCTCTGCGGCGGCACCGGGCTTTATGTCAAAAGTTTTGTCTGCGGCATGGATGATCTTCCGGCTGATCCTGCGCTCCGTGCGGAACTGGATGCCAAATACGATTCCGATGCGGCGGAAGCGGCTCTTTTTGCTGAAATGCGCCGCCTTGACCCGGCGGCATTGAAAAAGTGGCAGCAGTGCCGGAGAAAACTTATCCGCGCTCTGGAAGTCCGGATGCTTTCCGGAAAATCCATTCTTGACTTGCAAACCGGTACTTTGCAGCGCCGTTTCCCGTGTCATGTCCGTCTGATCGAGCGCGAACCCGATGTGCTGAAAGCGCGCATCCGTCACCGCGCTGAAATCATGCTCAATGTCGGCTGGATCGAAGAAGCTGAATCAGCCATCGCCGACGGTTTGTTTGAAACTCCGACCGCGCATCAGGCTTTGGGGTATCGGATCATTGCAGAATATCTGGCAGGTAAAATGGATCGCTCTGAACTTTTGGAACGCATCGTTACTGCCACCTGGCAATACGCCCGCCGTCAGCGGACATGGTTCCGCCACCAACAACCTTTAGCAGATGAGCTTGTTTGAGGGGCGGGGGGCGGCGACTGCTGCGGACAGGTTGGTGCGCGCGGAGCAACTGGAGTTTGTGTCGCCTTGCGGCGACCAGGGTAGTGGTGATGGGCGCCGCTTCGCGGCTTATATTTTTGGGGTGTAGGTGGAGTTTTACTCCATAGACTCCACCTCCGTACATATCTGTACATATCCGTACCCATCCGTACAAAACACCTGCTCCCAAGGAGCTTCGGCAGTGCGCCAGACTGACGGAATTAAAAAAATTTTAACTTTTTTTCAAAAATGTTCTTGCTTTTTCTGTTTTCGGTGCTATCTTGTAGAGTGTAACAGGGATTCCACGGAGGAATTCCGAAAAAGAATCTCAAAAAAACATAACGAGGTATTATTATGAAAAAACTTCTCATGGTCGTTGCTCTCGGTGCTGTCGCTTGCGCTCTCTCCGGATGCGGTTCTCTCCGTACCCCCGTCGGCGAAAATAAGGGCAGAATCTACTACAACACCTTCTTCGGTCTTTCTCTCGACAGTGCTGTCCAGGGTGATGGTTTTGTTGTCAAAATCAAGTAACTTTCTGTTTGCTTGAAAAATTGGACTGTTGCTCCGGCAGCAGTCCTTTTTCATTCCCTGAAATATCCTTCTGTTCCGGAAAAATATTTTCAACTGCTTGCAAAAAAAGATATTCTGGTGTATAGTATGTCCTTGAATCTTTATTTTGTTCACACTTAAATAAATTTATCTTCAAACAGGAGAATATTTGAAATGAAGAACAAACTTATGCGTGGAAACACTCCGCCTTTCACGTTGATCGAACTTCTCGTGAGTAAAACTTGCCAAATATGTGTTTCTCTGTTTTTTCTGCAGAAAACTTTGTCGTTTTTTGCGACAAACTGGAGCAAAACTACCCCGCTTTTCTTGAAAAGAGGAGAGGGGTGCGGGGAGAGGGAAAACCCGGTGCCGACGTTCGGCTCTTTTCCCGTGAAAAGAAGTTTTTCCCCTTTCCCCGCGAGCCATTTCACTTTGATCGAACTTCTCGTTGTGATCGCCATTATCGCTATTCTGGCGGCGATCCTTCTTCCTGCTTTGCAACAGGCCCGCCGTCGGGGGCAGAGTTCCGGGTGTCTCAACAATCTTAAACAGCTCGGTACTATCGGTGTCAACTACTCCGATGCCTATGGGGAAATGCTTCTCCCCGCGTGCAGTTTGGGCGTTGGTATGTGGGATGATATGCTGATCGTGCGCGGTTGGGTCAAGTCCACAAACATTGGTAAAGCCATTATCGGCGCCACCGCGCGCAACAATAGCCGCAGTGTGGGTATTTTTAACTGTCCATCCAATACCAGAACCACCGGGCATTACAACAAATATCCCTTGCGGCAAAGTTATGGCTACAACTATTATGTCGGCTTTGCCAGTGCGGTTCAGTCTAATCCCCGGATAAAGACTAATGATCCGACCTACTACAAGAAGGTTTCACAGCCGAACAGGCACGTTAAAGATACCATCCTCTGGGTAGATAAATGGACGATGTGTGATCCCGACTTGCCCGGAATTGAAGACGTTACCTTCGACAACCCTCTTGCACGCTACTCCAAGAATATCTCTATCGGCAAATATTCCGCGCACCCCGGCGGTGCCAATATGCTTCTGCTCGACGGTCATGCCGAAACCAGAAACGTTGTCGTCGGTTACAAGAGCAGCAGCAACCATCTTCTTTCGGTTTGGTTGGATACTGACGGCAGTAAGCTGGTGAATATAACCAATCCTCTCTTGTGATTTGAAACATTAGTTTCACAAAATTTGTGACATTACCAATTTTTATCATATAAGGATCAGCAATTATGAAACAGATTTTTTCCCTTCTTTCCCTCTTGTTCGTATTTTCTCTTGCGTTCACTTGTGCTGCTGCTCCAGCAGCTTCCGCCAATGCCGACCCGGAAATACTCTCCACCAAAGGCGGCAAACGCAACTATACCGGCGTTTTTCCTGCTAAAGTCAAAACCATCGCCGTGATAACTCCCGGCTCTTACCCCAATCCCAAAACTGCCAATTCCGGTATCCGTCTTTTGCGCAAAGCCGGGTACAAAGTCAAGGTTTTTCCCAATGTCTTTGTCAAACCCGCCGGTGTGGAAAAGAACCGTTATCTCTCATCCCCTGTTGCTGTCCGGGTCAAGGATTTTGAAGCGGCGTGGAACGATCCGGAAATTGATATGATCATCTGCGCCCGTGGCGGTATCGGTACAGAGGATCTGGTTGCCAATGTCAACTGGGCGAAACTTCCCCGCCGTCCGGAGTTGTATGTTCAGGGATACAGCGATGTCACCATGCTGCTCTCCGCTTTGAGTGCCAAAGGTTACGGCCGCCCCATCGCCGGAGCGAACATCACCTCTCTGCCCGGTCTGGCTCCGGCTATCATTCCGGAGATGAAGAAGATGTATCACGGTCAGCCGACCAAGCCTCTTAAATTGACTGCCCTTGTCCCCGGAGATTGTTCCGGTAAAGTTATCGCCGGTCTCCTTTCCCGTCTGGTTCGGGTCACCAAAGCCAATTACGGTCTTGAAACCAAAGGCAAAATCCTCTTTATCGAATGTGTGAAGAGCTCTCCGGAAAGAATTCAGAGCGACTTGGATTTCCTGCTGAAAAACAAATTTTTTGATGGAGCTGCCGGTGTCGTTTTCGGACACTTCCTCCGCAGTGGCGACAAGGTTGTCATTGATAAGATTCTCAAAGAGTTTTCTGCAAAACTCAAGATTCCGGTGTACAAAGGTTATCCCTTCGGTCACCACTCTCAGCACATGGCGATCGACTTTGCCCGCACCGCAACGATCAAAAATGGTGTGATCGTCTTCCCGTAAGCGGGTACGGCGGCGCCTCGTGGGCGCTTCTTACCGGCAAATCTGCGGACTTCCGGCTTCATTACATTACGCCGCGACAAGCATCTTCACACCTTGCCACGGCGGAGCTTCAGCGGAGACGGGTCCTTCAGCTTCGCCTTGATTTGCCAGCAACCTTGCCGCACGATCCATCCGCCGATTGCAAACGACTGTTTTTATTCTTGACAAATCACACTCTCTGTTAAAAACGCGCGAGAGCGCACCAACTGAATCAGCGGCAGGTGATGTGAACTTCAGTTCACGAATCCTGCCGCTTTTCTGTTGTCATCGCACGATCATTGCGCCGCTTTGCGGAGCGGCGTTGTCTTTTACTTGTAGTAATCCGGGTTGTACATCTTTATCCGGGAATACTGTATCTGGCGGGAGAACCGGGAGAAGGCTTCCAGACCTTTGCCGTTTCTTCTGACACCGATAGTGTTGATGTAGATCGTCCGGTCGATATCCCCTTTGGGTAACATCGTGTAACGCGCGGCGGCTCCCTGATGCTGCTGGATGGAACGCCAGTTCCGGTCAAAATCCAGCAGAGTTTCCGCCCGGTAAAAGCCGACGGCCATGAATTTCACAGCATCGTAACTCTGAGTTTCCCGCGCTCCCGGATAATAGTAGAAGCGTTTACGGAACTCTTTCTTAAATTTTTTGAATTCCTGCGACTCATTTTCCGCATTGAAAAAAGCGGTGTACAGACACTCGCCAACTTTCATATTCTGCAGCGGCATCACCAGTTCATCGGTATCCCAGCTGTCCGGACCGCAGATAATGCCGGTGAAACCGGCTTCCCGCAGTTTGCGTATCAGAATACCCGCTTCTTTGCCGCCGAAAGTGACCAATATCGCTTCCGGATCGGTTTTCAGCAAGGCAACAATATCTTTTTCTTCCGGAATCTGTTTGGTGAGCAGTGTTGCGGTGACTTTTCCTCCGATATCCTGGAACGCTTGAGCAGTGTCGCGGGCTATGTTGTTCTGATAGACCACATCCTTGCTTTCATCGAGGAATATTCCGAGGGTTTTTGCCTGCCGCCAATGCAGAAGATAGTTCGCCAGAACCTCCGACTGCTGGCGGTCAGTGTAGCTGTTCCGGAAGACAAAAGGACTTAGATCCGTGTGTTCATTGCTGGTTGCCAGCGGAATGACCACCGGCATTTGGTGACGGACGGCGTGCGGAAGTATGTCGGAAACTTCTTCGGTGCTGTATCCGGCAATGATTCCGGCAGCGCCCCATTTTGCGGCAGCTTCCACCGCTTCCATTGCTCCATCGGCAGAACCTTTGGAGTCGAAAAACTTGAGTTGAAGCTGTCCTCTGCCGGTGACAGAATTGGCGTTAAGCTCATATTCTGCCATTTTCATTCCTTCTGCCATTTGTTCTGCCGCGACCTTGTTTCTGCCGGAAAGCGGCAGTACGGCGGCGATCTTCAAATCGGTTCCCGGTTCAGACATATCCACTTTCAGATAAAGTTCGGACGGGATGCACCCGGCTGTCAGCACTGAAATTACAGCCGTGATCAGTAACGGAAGGCGTTTGAAGAGTTTCATGGCAGCTCCTCCTGAATATGGGTCAGTTGGACAGATTTTTAACGATAGTTCCTGCGGAGGTGTCTCCGGAAAGAACTTTGTCAATGTCGGCATTGTAGAAGTCAAAGACCACGATGGGAAGGTTGTGTTCCCGGCACAGAGAAAAGGCGGCACTGTCCATTACTTTGAGCTGTTTCTCCAAAGCTTCGCTGTAATCAAGTTCATTGTAGCGGACGGCATCGGGGTATTTCTTGGGATCGGCAGAGTAGACTCCATCGACCTGAGTGGCTTTGAGAACGGCATCGCAATTCACTTCCAGAGCGCGGAGAGTGCTGGCGGTGTCGGTGGTGAAGAAGGGGTTGCCGGTTCCGCCTGCGAACACGACCAGTTTTCCCTGTTCCAATGCGGCAACGGCGTTATCTTTTTCGTAGACCGGCAGGAAGCCGTTCATCGGGATGGCGCACTGGAGCAGAACTTCAACTCCCAAAGCGTTGAAAACGTTTTTCAGCATAAGCGCATTCATGGCGGTGGCGAGCATGCCCATTTTGTCGGCATCGACCCGGTTCATCATGCTTCCGGCCTTTCCGCCGCGCCAGATGTTTCCGGCACCGACAACGATGGCAACCTGAACGCCGCGGTCGATGATGGTTTTGATGCGGGCGGCAACTTTCTGACAGCTTTCCGGGTCATAACAGTGGTCGAGCTGACCTTTGAGAGTTTCGCCGCTGAGTTTCAACAAAATTCGGGAGTAGATAGATTTGCCCATAACAAGTCGCCTTTCTGTATAAGATTTTTATGTCATCATATAAATATAGACCCATTTTTGGCAAATCGCCAGAAAAAATTTATATTTTAACTGTTTTTCTTGGAAAAAAGGTGTATATTAAGTAAGATACAGAATGTTTGAAAATGTTTTTACGGGCATGACTTTAATTTTGCAACCAGAAAGGGGTTTACCATGACGGATATGTCCAAAATCAAAGTCGGTGTTATCGGCACCGGCGCGCTCGGCCGGCATCATGCACGGCTTTACGCCCAGAATCCCAACGCTGAAGTGGTGGGAATCTTTGACGTTTCACCTGAATCAGCCGCCAGGGTCGGCGCAGAATTCAACCTTCCGGTCTTTGATGACTGGAAAGTGCTTGCTGAAAAGTGCGATGCGCTCAGCGTTGCAGTTCCGGCAACACTGCACAGCAAGGTTGCCATTCCGCTGATGGAAATGGGTAAACACGTGCTGGTGGAAAAACCGATCGCCGCTTCCGCAGAAGAGGCTGCCGCCATGAATGAGTGCGCTGCGAAAAACGGTGTAGTCCTCGCGGTCGGTCATACGGAACGCTTCAGCCCGGCAACTGATTTTATCGACACTCTCAAAGGCAATGTCCGCTACATCGAAGCTCGCCGGATGGCCGCTTATCCGCCGCCGCGCCCGGGTATGCACCGCCGGGGAACGGAAGTCAGTGTCACTCTGGATTTGATGATCCATGATATCGATCTGGTTCTTCACCTTATCGACTCTGAAGTTGAAAAGATCGACGTCATCGGCGCTCCGATTCTGTCCGGTTCTGATGACTATGTGACCGCCAGAATCAAATTTGTCAACGGCAGCTGCGCAACTCTGACCGCCAGCCGGGTGAGTTCCAATCCGGAACGTGTGCTTAAAATTTTCCAGGACGAGCGCTGTATCACCATGGATTACGGCAAATTCACCGGAACCGTTGCCGTTTGCAAAGATGGGGAAGTGGTCACGGAAGCGGTCACTCTCAAGGAGAAAAATGCTCTTGCTGACGAGCTGGATAACTTCGTCAAAGCGGTCAGAGAGAGTGCGGTTTCCGGCAAAGTCTGTGCTGCCAAAGTTTCCGGTTGTGCCGGAGAGAAGGCGTTGAAACTTGCGTTGGATATCGAAGCCGAGGCGCTCCGTTACCGCAAACAGTACGGAATTGCCGCAGATAAATGAGCTTTTCTTCTGCAATCTCCAGCTGCTGCAAAATCAATTTGCGGTTGAAAGTTACCCGGAAACGCTCCGACGGTTATCACGAACTGGATACCATCTTCGTGCCGTTGCCGTTTCCGGCGGACAATATTGTTATCAAGGAACAGGGGCGCTCCGGAGTATCCTTTTTTTCTCCGGCGTTCCCGGATGTTCCTGCGGAAAATAATCTGGCGGTCAAAGCGGCGCTGAGTTACGCCGCTTCCGCCGGAATTGAACCGCATTGGCACATCGAATTGGATAAAAGGGTTCCGGTCGCCGCCGGTTTGGGCGGGGGAAGTGCCGATGCCGCAGCTGTGTTAAAGCTGCTTGATTCCCGTTATAAAGCTGTCAGCGCTCCGGAGTTGGACAAAATCGCCGTCAAACTGGGCGCTGACGTGCCATTTTTCTTGTGGAACCGTCCGATGCGGGCGCTGGGCATAGGCGAGAAGCTGGAAGAGTTTGCTCTGCCGGAAAATATGCCGGAAATATTGATCGTGTTCCCCGGATTTCCCATCAGTGCCCGCTGGGCGTATCAAGCGTTGGCAAAGGAGAATATTTTTCCTGATGACGGCGTGAGTGCGGAGGATTACCGGGAGGCTTTTGCCCATCCGGAATGTGCAGACTGGGAATATCTGGTACGCAACGACCTCGCTTTTGCGGTCCGGGAAAAGTTTCCGTTGATTGAGATCATCCGGAAATCACTGCTGGATAACGGGGCGTGGTGTGCGCAAGTTTCCGGAAGCGGCTCATCGCTTTTTGCTCTCTTCCCCGATACGGAAAGCGCGGAAAAAGCGGCAGTTGCGTTGCGGAACAGCGCGCTGGGAACGCCCTGTACCCGGATTTTTACAGGAGGAAAAGAGTTTTGAACAAAGCATTTTTTATCGACCGTGATGGAACGCTGAATGTGGAAGTATCTTATTTGTGCGAACCGGATAAGACGGAGATCATTCCCCGGTGCGCTGAGGCGATCCGGGCGATCCATCAGGCGGGGTATCTGGCGGTCGTTGTAACCAATCAGGCGGGTATCGCCCGGGGAATGTACACTGAAAAAGAGATGATGAGCGTGCATGCCCGGATCCAGAAATTGCTGTTGTCCTGCGGAAGTGATTGTACTGTGGATGCGTTTTACTATTGCCCGCACCATGAAAAATTCACCGGCGATTGCTCATGCCGCAAACCGCATCCAGGAATGTTGCTCCAAGCCGCATCGGCACTGGATATCGACATCAGTGCATCTGTGATGGTCGGAGACCGGATGTCAGACCTTTATGCCGGACGCAATGCCGGTTGCAAGTGCAGTTTTCTGGTAAAATGCGGGTATGGGGAAAATCACGCGGCAACAGCGGAACAGGAAAATTTCCCGGTCGTGGACGATTTATGGGAAGCTGTCGATAAAACCATCGGGAAAATATGAAATACCCGCTTGCAATCGCAACTTTCATGCATTATATTACCCTGTTGAAAAGTTGAAAGAAATCTGAACCAGAAGGCGAAAATCCGGTGAGCATAAGAGCAAGAAGAGAAGACGATTTTGAAAAAAACAATACAGCTGAGTTCAAACTCCGCTATATTGTGCTGCTTTTGCTTGCCGTTTTTGTATTGCTGGCACTGTTGACCTATTCTCCGGAGGATGCCAACAGTATCTACGGGGGAACCAACGCCCTGCCGGAGAACTGGATCGGACCGGTCGGCGCCAAATTCAGCTGGTATATGCTGGTGAACTTCGGATTGAGCAGTTACATCATTGCATTTATGCTGTTGCTCCGTTCGATAAGGTTGTTTATGGCATCTCCCGGCAGAACCGTGAAATTTATCTACGGAACGCTGCTGATCTGGGGCGGAATACTGCTCCTTTTCGGTCTGGAACCGGTTATTTTTACGCCGGTGGCGGCAAATCTGAATCTGGGACGGATGGATGTCCCGGAACTTTCCATCCCCGGTGGCGTAATTGGACAGTTTCTGGCGGCGCCGCCGTCTGAAGGAGTGTCTGCCGGTATTTTGACCGGAACCATCGGCGCTATCGGAACTATGGTGTGCGGGTGGATATTGGTGGTCGCAGGTATCACGGTCGTCTATATTTCCGATTGGTACGGCGTGGTGCGCCAGTGGATGCTGGGCGGCAGAAATGCCGATGATGAGTATGATGACGATGAAGAGGAAGATGAGGAAGAGGATTCCGGCTTCTTTTCCCGGTGGAGACGCCGCAGCCGCGTAGTGCAGGATGAGTATGAGGACGAGGATTATGACGATGATGCAGACGGGGAAGAAGAGCCTCCTGCTCCTGTCAGACGGAGCCGTCTGAGTGCCGTTGCCGAAGGTGCCGGGGATGTTGAGCCGGGCAAAGGTAAGCATCTCTCCCGGTTGAGAGATATTTTCCGGCTGGATGAAGAAGAAAGCGAGACGGAAAAAGAAGATGAGCTGGCGGCGGCTTCTGCGGGAAAGCATACGGTTGAACTCTTTGACGATGAAGATGACGTGGAGGACGGCGATGATGTGGAAGCAGCTTTTGCTGCCGCTTCCCGGGTGTCCGGAAACGTGACGGTTCCGGTGTCAGCTCCTTCTGCCGCCGCGGCAATTCAGGATACCCCGGAAGTCAGCACCAAAGTGGTTCAGCAGGGCGAAAAATTGCGTGGCGAGGTTGGTGATTTTGTTCTGCCTCCCATCACTATGCTCGCGCAGGGAACCAATATCATGGGCGAGAGCAGTGATGCCATTGAGCTTGCTTCCAATAAGATACAGCAGACCCTCGATGATTTCGGCATCGCCGGACGGGTTACCGGTTTTGTTTCCGGTCCCCGCGTCACCCGTTACGAAATCACCCTTGAGCCGGGAATCAACGTCAAGAAAGTTGAACAAATTCAGGATAATATCCGGATGGCGCTTGCCGCCACCAGTATCCGTGTGCTGGCGCCGATCCCCGGACGTTCCGTAGTCGGTATCGAAGTTTCCAACACCCGCCCGGAAGCGGTTTTCATGCGCTCGGTCATGGAGAGCGAAGAGTGGAAGAACGGCAAAGCTGAAATTCCCCTCGCGCTGGGTAAAAACGTCTCCGGCAAGCCGGTTATCCTTGACCTTGCCAAAGCTCCGCACATGCTGGTCGCCGGTGCTACCGGTACCGGTAAGAGTGTGTGTTCCAATTCGCTTATCATGAGTATGCTGTTCCGGTTCCGTCCGGATGAGCTGCGCTTGATAATGGTCGACCCGAAGATCGTGGAATTTGATGCCTACAAGAAATTGCCGCATCTGCTTACGCCGATCATCAACGATTCGTCCAAAGTTCCCATCGCTCTGCGCTGGGCGGCAAATGAGATGGATCGCCGTTATCATGTGTTGGCGCAGGTTGGGGTGAAGAAATTGTCGGAGTTCAACAATCGCCCGCTTTCTGCCGAACCGGAATTCGATAAAGACGGACACCCGATCCCGGATAAGATGCCGTTGCTGGTCATCATTCTGGATGAGCTTGCTGATTTGATGATGACCGAAGCGAAAAAGGATGTGGAGACCAATATCACCCGTATCGCGCAGAAAGGGCGTGCTGCCGGTATCCATATCATCGTGGCAACTCAGCGGCCGTCGACCAACATCATCACCGGTGTCATCAAAGCCAATTTGCCCACGCGTCTCTGCTTCCAGGTGCGCAGTCTGGTGGACAGCCGCGTGGTGCTGGATACGCCCGGCGCGGAAAAACTGCTCGGCATGGGCGACATGCTGGTGATGACCAGTTCCAGCATGGAGATCGAGCGCGTGCAGGGCGCATGGGTAAAAGATGATGATATCAAGAAAGTTGTACAATTTATCTCTGAACAGGCGCCGCAGCGTTTCAATGACAACGTTCTGACTGAACCGGACGATGCCGCCGGTGAAGAGATCGACGAAGATTACGAAGCTATCGACAACGATGACCGTGCTGATATTGCTCCCATAATAAAGAAGTACATGCAGCCGGATGATGACGACACCTTCCGGCGGGCGTTGGAAGTGGTTATTCTGGATCGCAAGGCGAGTACCAGTTATTTGCAGCGCCGCTTGAAGATCGGTTACAACCGCGCCGCAGAGATTGTTGATCAGATGGAGGAGCGCGGTATCGTCGGACCTCCGTCCGGAAGCGGCAACAAGCGGGATATTCTGGTTTTTGATGGATTTGACAAAGGAGAATAGTTAAGATGCTTGATTTGGGTAACCGGATAAAATCCGGCAAACGGATCGATGATACAGATGACCTGTTCGTTTCCCGTGAACAGGAAGATGTTGGTACTGACGATATTCCGGAAGATGAAGAGGATGCTCCGGTCGTGGAGACGCGCCCGGCAAATGGAAAACGGCGTTCCCGGCGGGCATTGGATGATGCGGAGCTGGATAAGTTGGAATCCGCCCGTATTCTGGAAGAGGCGCGGAGCCGGATGGGGTTGACTCCTGCGGATGTGGAAGAAATCACCAAAATCCGGGCAATCTATATCCATGCGCTTGAAGGTGGAAAATTTGAAGAACTGCCGCAATCGGTGTACACGCTGGCATATTTGCGGCGTTTGAGCGAACTTTACAACCTGTCTGAAGACGAAGAAGAGCAGGTGGTTGCACCGTGGAGCGACATTCAGTGTGAGAAGCCGGAAAGTTATACCGGAACCTGTTTCGCCGATGAGTCCGGTGAAAACAGCCGGATCATCCGTAAGTTTGAAATAGCCATATTTTCCGTGATTGCTATTGTGGTGATTGCGCTGGTTGTGTTCGGTGTGATTCTTTTGGTCTCGTATCTGAAAGGCAATGGCAGCCGGGATCAGGTTCCGTTCGATGAAAATGAGATAGTCAAACTTCAGCCGAAAGTGGAATTGCGGATAAATGAATCATTGCCCGGAACCCGGCGGGGACGTTAAATTTGGAATAAATCGTTGGGAACAGTTGTAAAACAGTTGTACCGATGGTATATTAAGTAAGTTAATGTCATATCCAGTGTGAAACGGATGTTGACACGGACTGAAATTATTAAAACTCAATATTTTTGGAGATTATAAAAATGCAGGTACCTTTGCTCGACCTCAAAGCGCAGTACGCGCCCCTGAAAGCTGAAATCCTCTCTGTTGTTTCGGAAATTTGCGACAGCCAGTATTTCATCCTCGGCCCCAAAGTTGAAGCATTTGAGAAAGAACTTGCCGCATATTGTCAAAGCGGTGGTGCGGTCGGTGTTACCAGTGGTTCTGATGCGTTGCTGATTGCGTTGATGGCAGAAAAGATCAAACCGGGTGACGAGATCATCACCTCTCCCTTTACTTTCTTTGCCACGGTCGGTGCGATCGTTCGTGCCGGTGCGACTCCGGTCTTTGCTGACATCGACCCGGTGACGTTCAATATCGATCCTGCCAAAATCGCGGAAAAGATCACTCCGCGTACCCGCGGTATCATTCCGGTGCATTTGTTCGGTCAGGCGGCGGATATGGACCCCATCGTGAAGATCGCCAAAGAAAACAATCTCTTCATCATCGAAGATGCCTGTCAGGCGATCGGTGCTGAATACAAGGGCAAGCGGGTCGGTACTTTCGCTGAATACGGTGCATTCAGCTTCTTCCCCAGCAAGAACCTCGGTTGTTTCGGCGACGGCGGTGCGGTCAGTTGCGACACTCCGGAACGCGAAGCACTGCTCAAGATTTACCGCAACCACGGTCAGAGCAAAACCTACATCCACGAATATGTCGGCGGAAACTTCCGTCTGGATGCGTTGCAGGCGGCGATTCTGTCCATCAAACTGCGCAGTCTGGATGATTGGAGCGCTGCCCGTCAGCGCAATGCGGCGATCTACCGTGAACTGTTCGCCGCTGCCAATATCAGTGATTTGATCACTTTGCCGCAGGAAGCGGCATATCCGGTTCGTCACATTTACAATCAGTTCTGCATCCGGGTTGCCGGCGGCAAGCGTGATGCGTTGCGCCAGTATTTGTTGGACAACGGTATCGGTTGCGCGGTCTATTATCCGCTTTCACTGCACTTGCAGGAGTGCTTCAAGGAGCTGGGCGGCAAAGTCGGCGATTATCCGGAATGTGAAAAAGCTACTTCCGAAGTGCTGGCACTGCCGATCTTCGGTGAACTCTCTGCCGACCAGCTGGCGCTGGTCGTAGATACCATCAAGGCGTTCGCTGCCAAGTAAAATGTGGCATCAGGACGAAACATGTAATCTTGAAACGAGAACCCGCCACGGTTACTGGCGGCTTCTCGGTTATGTGCGCCCGTATTGGAAACGATTGGCGGTCGGTATCATTGCCGGTATGCTGGTCGGCGGTTCCGTATTTGTGTCACTGTTGACCATCCCGCAGATGATCGGGGTGGTCGATATCAAAGTGAAGGAAACGGCGCAGAATGACGATACCGCCCGGCGGATAGTCGAGGCGATGGAAAAGAGTTCAGCTGCCGGAGAAGCAGAGAAAATTGCCGCCGTACAGAAGGCGATGACTCCGGATACTGCGGCATCCAAAGATCCGCAGTTGGCTAAGATGCTGAATACCGCAAGCAAAATCGGGAAAAATCTGCATCTGCCGTTCTCCATTGATGGAACCACTATCCATGTTACCTGGCCGAAAGAGTTTTCTTTCGAGGCGGTGAGTCCGGAAGGAAAGGTCGCATGGCAGCTCTTCGGGCTGTATGTGGCGATGTTCATTCTGGCGTGGGTGTTCAAAAACCTTGCACGGTATATCAATGCGTACTGTACGCGCTGGGTCGGCAGCCGGGTGGTTGCCGATTTGCGGGCGCAGATATTTTCCCGCTTGATGCGGCAGTCGCTCAAATATTTCGGCAAGAACGATGTCGGACAGCTTATCAGCCGTGCGGTCAACGATACGGCGGCGCTGGAATATTCCATTACGCACAGTGTTGAAGACTTGACCAATGCGCCGCTGCAGATCATCGGCTGCGTGGCGGCGATCATCGTCGCCTGCCGGGAGTACAACAACTATTCACTTATCGTCATGCTGCTGGTCGGACCGCCGTTGCTGTTGGTGCCGATGCAGTTGCTGGGGCGAGTCATCCGCAAGTATTACCGCAAGAGTTATGCGCGTATTGCCGATGTTATGACGCGGATGCATGAAGCATTTTCCTGTATCCGGGTGGTGAAGGCGTACAATACCGAAGAAATTGAACTTGACCGTTTCCGTTTTGTCAACCGGAAGTATTTCCGGCAGACGGTACGGGCGATGCGTCTGCATGTGCTGGTTTCTCCCATGGTCGAGATATTGATTGGCATTGCGGCGATGGGATTTCTCTTTTACAGCTACCGTTCCGGTGTGTCGGTCACGCAGTTGACGGCGTTGTTTGCACCGGCGCTGATGGCATATCAGCCGCTGAAAGAGTTGTCCAAGGTTATTGCCATCGTCCAGCAGTCGATGGCGGCGGCGGATCGTATTTTCGATCTGCTTGATACCGATATGGAACTGCCGGAAAAGGCGGATGCCGTGCAGTTGAAAGAGTTTTCCTCCGGTATCGAAGTGCGTAACGTGACCTTCAGCTATGATGACCATACTGTGATTGACAATGTGAGCTTTTCCATTCCCAAGGGAAGTATGGTTGCGGTGGTCGGTGAAACCGGTTCCGGAAAAAGTACCCTTGCCAATTTGATCGCGCGTTTTTATGATGTCAGCGATGGACAGGTGTTGATAGATGGCAAAGACATCCGGGATTACACCATTGCATCGCTGCGGCGCCTGATCGGTGTGGTGAATCAGAATCCGATGATGTTCAACGATACGATCGCAGACAATATTGCCTATGGTACGCCGGAAGCAAGCCGCGATGATGTTATTGCGGCGGCGAAGCTCGCCAATGCGCACGACTTTATCTCCGGCGGTGTTCATGCTGAAGGCTATGATACGGTGGTCGGCGAGAACGGCTTCAAGCTTTCCGGCGGAGAAAAACAGCGTATTGCCATCGCGCGGGCGATATTGAAGAACCCGCCGATATTGATTCTGGACGAAGCCACCAGCGCGCTGGACAACGTTACTGAACGTCTGGTGCAGGATGCGTTGAACCGCGTTATGAACAACCGCACGGTGTTTGCCATCGCACACCGGTTGACGACGATCCAGCATGCTGACAAGATCATCGTGATGAGCCGGGGAAAGATCGTCGAATGTGGCACGCACGATGAGCTGTTGGCAAAGAATGGTGTTTACCGGAAACTTCACGACACACAGTTTGAGCATTGAGCGATGAAGAAGGTTCATTTTGTGGGTATCGGCGGTGCCGGGATGGCCCCATTGGCACAGCTGCTGCTGGCGCGAAAAGTTGCCGTATCCGGTTCCGATATTGAATTCAACAGCAAATGTCAGCAGTTGGCAGCCGCCGGAGCGGAAATTTTTACCGGCCACCGGGAGGCAAATCTCCGTCCGGATGTGGATACGGTCGTGTATACATCGGCGGCAACTGCTGATAATCCCGAATTGGCGTTGGCACGGCAACGGCAGCTGCCGTGTTTCCGGCGGGGGGAATTTCTTGCTGAATTTGCCAAAAATTACCGTCGGGTGATCGCTGTTTCCGGAACCCATGGCAAGAGTTCGATTTCTGCGCTGATCGCGGCGATTTTGCGTAAATGCGGCAAGAATCCGGGATTTATGATCGGCGCGCAAATTGCCGGTATGCCGTCATGTGACAACGGTTGCGGCGATGATATCTTTGTTACGGAGGCGGATGAATCCGATGGAACGCATACGGCGCTGACCAATTTTATCGGTGTGGTTCCCAATGTGGAAGATGACCACGCGTGGAGCTTGGGCGGTGTGGAGGTGCTGGATGAAAATTTTCGTACCTTTGCCCGGAAGTCGGAAATTTTGCTCTATTATGCGTCTCCCAAGTGCGACCGGTTGTTTGCGGATCATCCCAACGCGGTACGTTTGGAGAAGATGCCGGAAAGTTTTGCCGGATTGTACGGTTTTCAGGCGGCGAACAGCTTTCTTGCCTGTCGTGCCGCAGTTCTTTCCGGATGTGATGAAGCTGATGCCGTCTCTGCAGCGGCGGAATATCCGCAGGTGAAACGCCGGATGACACTGCATTACAGCACGCCTGCGTGTACGGTCATTGAGGATTACGCGCACCATCCGACTGAAGTGGCGCGGAGTCTGGAACTGTTGCGCTTAAAGTATCCTGAAGCAAAATTGACAGTTGTTTTTCAACCGCACCGTTATGCCCGGCTGGAACGGTATTTTGATGAGTTTGCCGCTGTGTTGAAAGCGGCGGACCGTACATTCATCGTGCCGGTGTTTGCGGCGTGGTGCGAAAGCGGAAAACTTGGCAGCAGTGAACTTGCCGCGGCATGCGGCGGTGTGTTTATGGATGGCGACTGGGACGATATTGCTTCCGGAGTTGCATCCGGGATATCCGGAACTGGCAATGTGGTCGCCATTCTCGGTGCCGGTGATGTAGAACAGCTTATTGCGCCGCTGGTTGCGGCGCTCGGCAGTGTACAATAAATAATGGCATCCCCGGTGCGGCATAAATTTCCTGCGGCGGCGCGCAGACGGGGTACGCATCCAGCAAGCGCTTCAGCACCGCGTTATCCATCTTCCGGAATTGATTTCTGCCGAGGATAAGGATAAATTCACTTGTTTGATGTTTCTGCAAATATGCAATGGCAGCAGTAAGCTGTTGGGGTGATGCGACTTCCAGAAATTGTTTGTCAAAGAATATCCGCGGAGCTTGTTCCGGGAGAAAGAATACATCACTGATGACCGTTTTTTCCGGACAGGCGGCAAGCCGCGTTTCCAGCGCCGCACTGTGGCGGCTGCTGATATACAAAGTTTTGAATCCCCAGAATTGCAGCACGATACCGCCGGCACACAGAACGAGCAGGAAAAATTGTTTTATCCTGACAGGACATTGCATCCCCGCAAAACCGCGAAAACTCAATATCATCAGCATCGGCATGATGCACATATAATGGCGCGCACCGAAAGTCAATCCGATATCAAAACGGGTCAGCATCACCGGCACAAAAACGATATAAATGAGTACCGCTTGCGCCATAAAACGCATATTGCGGTTGCGGTCGGTGAGCAGTGTGCGCAGATTGATGAAATATCCCGCCGCCAACGGCAGTGTGAAAAACAGACTCATCGTAACTCCGCATCGGAAAAGCGGGGAATCCATCATAACCATATCGCGGGAACGAAACAGATGCAGGATAAATATCAGATCGATCACAGTGAATGCCGTCAAACCGGCAAGTTTTACTTTGGTATCGCGAAAAAATCCCGGTACAAGCAGTGCCGCTGTACCGCAGACAGATAACGCAAGCGCTGCATACGGCGGGGAAATGGTTTCAAACCGGAGCAGGTGCTGGTAATAGTTGAAAACCACCCCCTGCAGTTCCGCCAACAGCGAGAAGGTGCCTTCACGGTTGTTCACGGCATAGGTCGCACCGTGCAGCCCGAGAATATGACCGTAAATGAGAAAATTTATCAGCCAGAGCGGCAATACTGCCGCTATTGCACCGGCGGCAAGGTGCAGTGCATTGCGCCATTGACGGCGGCAGAGCAGTATAATTCCGGTGATGAATCCGAGGATGTATAATTCTTCACGCATCCATATTCCGAGACCGAAGATGATCCCTGCTGCCAGCATATTGCGGCGTTTGAGCATGATAAATCCTGCCAATGCCGCCAGCATCCCCGGTACCATCTCCCACAGCATCAGCGAATAGAGCCAAAATGGTGTCGTCAGCAGCAGCGCATACAGGGAAAAACGGTCACGCCGGGATGCACACAGCAGCATGATGATGCCGAGTGCAGAACACAGTACCGGCAGCAATGCACCGTTTTCGCCGGACAGGAGATAGAATGGCGCGGCAACTACCGGCAGTACCCAGGAATGAAAGGAGTATATCCCCCGGTCGGGAATATATTGAAAGTGGAATCCGCCTTTGGGGAACAGTTCCGGCGGCAGTTGGGAGAATGCGACAGTACCGTTTTCGGCAAAGTTGCGCATTATCATATATTTGTTGCCGTTGTCCGTGATAAATAACGGCAGCGGCGGCAGCAGCGATTTCAGCAGTAAAAAAGAAACAACGAAAAATAGCGCCGCCGGTATTATGCGGCACCATTTTCCGTTGAGATGATATGTCCGTTTACCGGGCATTGCGTCCGATTTTGAACATTTCCACGTTCAATGCGCGGAGTTTTTCCGGGAATGCATTTTCGATCGCGGTGACAAACGCCTCTTCCGGAAGTTGGGGGAGGTTGGCGGAAATGGCACCGAGGATCATGGTGTTGAGCGCTTTGGGGTTCTTGAGCTGGTCAAGCGGAACATCGTCCGGGGTGATAAGGATACCGCCGGCTTTCAGCACCGGAAGCGCAACTTCAGTCTGCGTGACATCCAGAACGGCAAGAATATCCGCTTCACCGGCAGGAACCATCGGGCTGTAGATTTTTTCACCGAAGCGTACTTCGCTGGAAACCGAACCGCCGCGCTGGCTCATGCCGTGGACTTCGCTTTTTTTAACATCAAAATTCTGATTGAAAATCACTTCCGCAAGAATGTCCGTGATCTTCAATACGCCTTGTCCGCCCAAACCGGAAACAACGATATTGGTTATCTGCATAATTATTTTTTCTCCATTTTACTGCGTTTTGCCAGTGCCAGAATACAGGGACGGCGGGCGATGATAACACTGCAATCGTTGGACTGCAGCCGGGTTTTGAGCAGTTCGGCAAACTTTTCCGGTTCTGCGGTGGTGTCGATGACGTCGCAGTTATCGACGCCGATACCCTTGACGATGTTTTCAAAGTTGACGGCATACGCGGGGGTCAGATCGAGGTGATATCCGGTGGCGGGGTTTTCCTGACATCCGGTCATACCGGTGATGCGGTTGTCGAGGATGATGACAACGTGTCCGGTTTTGGGACGGTTGTAAACCATTTCCACAATGCCGTTGATACCGGTATGCAAAAAGGTGCTGTCGCCGATAACACTGACCACTTTGCGCGCTTCATCTTCCGGAAGCATGTGGCGCATACCCAAGCCCACAGTGACGCTGGCGCCCATGCAGACGCAGGTATCAATGGCGTTGAACGGCGGCATGACACCGAGAGTGTAACAGCCGATATCACCGGAAACAATACAGCCGAGATCGCGGATCACTTCAAAGGTCTTGCGATGCGGGCAACCGACACACAACTGCGGCGGCTTGCCCGGTTTGCCCGGAGCATCGGGGGTATCGTCCCCGGCGATGAGTTTGCGGACTCTGGCGACATTCAATTCGCCGAAACGGAACTCTTCAGCTTTGTTTTCGACTTCGATACCGGCGGCTTTGAGCTGTTCAAAGAGTACCGGATCACCTTCGTCGATGATGAGACAGCGTTTGACCTTGGAGGCAAATTTGCTGATGGTATCCAGCGGCAGAGGGTAGGTCATGCCGAGTTTGAGGACCGATGCTTCCGGCGCGGCATCCAGAACATGCTGGAAGGCGATACCGCTGGTGATGATACCGAACTCGGAAGAGTTTTCAATAATGCGGGTGTATTTACCTTCTTCGTTGATCTGCGCCATCGTCTTGAGGTCGGCACGCATGCGGCGGTGCGCCAGTTTGGCAAATGCCGGAACCATGACGTTGGATTTCGGATCTTTGGTAAATGAACCGCTCTTTTTGGCATCCGGGGTGGCTTTGCGCCGTTCCAGAACGCATTTGGAGTGGCAGACGCGGGTGGTCATGCGGAACAACACCGGTGAACGGAACTTGTCTGCAAGTTCAAACGCCGCGCACATAAAGTCGTAGCACTCCTGGGAGTCAGCCGGTTCAAACATGGGAACACCGGCGGCGATCGCGTAGCGGCGGTTGTCCTGTTCATTCTGGCTGCTCGCCATACCGGGGTCATCGGCACTGATGACCACCAGACCGCCGGGAGTACCGGAGTAGGCGATGGTGAAGAACGGGTCGGCTGCAACGTTGAGACCGACATGTTTCATTGTGACCAGGGCGCGACCGCCGGCATAAGCACAACCGATGGCAACTTCCATGGCACATTTTTCATTGGGCGCCCACTCTGCAGCACCGCCGAGTTTGCTCAGTTCATCGAGGATTTCCGATGAAGGCGTACCGGGGTATCCGCATCCGAGATTGACGCCGCAGTCGAACGCCG
The DNA here is from genome assembly GCA_017462015.1 of Lentisphaeria bacterium. Lineage (GTDB taxonomy): Bacteria > Verrucomicrobiota > Lentisphaeria > Victivallales > Victivallaceae > UBA1784. Next base: position 31,777 of record JAFTRX010000021.1, on the reverse strand, counting down.
CCATTGCGACGGCTTCATTTCCGCTGGCAAAAAATTTCATAACGTTTTTCTCCTGAATTATATGAAATTAATTAAAAAAACTTAATCATCACCGTTTTCACGGGGGGATTTTTCCAGAATTTCCTCCTGTTCATCCAAACGGGCATCGACCATTTCGCTCAAGTGTTCAAGTTCGTGGTCATCGGGGGTGAACGAGGGATTGTTCAACAACTTCAGTGCTTCGCTGAGTTTGGCGGCAATCTCTGCCAACTTCTTCATTGCCGCAGTTTCGTTTTCATTCACATCGCGGTCGAGGGTGCCGAGGTAGGAAAGGTATTCCAAACGCGCTTCGATGGCATCGGTGATGTCACTGCGCAACTCTGCTTTCGGTTCATCATCGACCCGGTTGTAATTTTCCAGCAGCTCTTCAAAACGCTCTTCCAGATAATTTAACAGCACCGCCTGCTGCGCTTCGTCATCGAGGTCGAGTTCGTGGTGGCCGAAAATACGGGAATAAACACCGTCGATATCAGTTTCACGTTTGTATATGGCATCGAGCATAAAGGCATCAAGTTCCGCTTCCGAGAGGGGAACGCCGCTGCCGGAAAGCAGTTTCAACGGATCGTCCAATGCACTGCCGGAGATGCTCAGTCCCGGCGGCAGTACCATATCATTGGCGGAGTGTTCCGCTTCTTCGCGTATACTCAACACGGCATGGTCACCATCGGCACGCAATTCGACCATGGTGGATGCGGTGATGAATTCGTCGATGGAGGCACCGGTGGAGCTGCTGTTTTCGCCGGAGTAATACTCCGCCCATGCCAGCTGTTCCGGAATATCCGGGTAATCCCGGAATTTTTCCCACACCTGTTTGATGGCGGCATCCAGTGCGGCGGTGCGGCTTTTGCGGGCGTTGGCGGAACGTTCCCCGGCGGAAAGTGCGGAAAAAGTGATTTTGCCAGCGGCGTAATCTTCGACTTTGCACAACAACGCATCACCGCAGGAGAATTTGCTCTCCTGATAAAACTGCGCCAGATCGAAAACATCCAGCGTTACCGGTTCATTGCCGTTTGCATGGTTGGCAAGATGGGCATTGGCCGGGTTTTCCGCAATGAGAAAATCAAATATCTGCTCTGACCCCAGAAGCAAGTGGTAATGGAACACCTGTCCCAGCGGCAAGGTAAGCTGACGTTTGGCAACCGGATTGCCGTCGAACACAAGTTCTGCTTCGGAAGGAAAGACATCTTCCGGCACAAACGGGATAAACCGGTGGCCGGGGAAGAGTACGCCCTGTTCGATCTCCCACTCATCCGGAGTGATGATAAACTCTCTGCCGGTAAAGAATTTTTTCCGCTTGACGCATTGCCACTTTTCATTGTGGAAAAAGCTGTTGTCGCTGTCAATGATCCGCTCCAACCGGCGCCGCAAGACATCGGAACGCGGCGCGCCCAGCTCTTTGGTAACCGATGCCAGAGTGAAACGTTCTCCGGCCGCGGCGATGGCGGCATCAAGTTCTGCCGGGGTAAAATCTGCGGCGCTGCTCATATATTGTTCTCCTGAAGAAGTTTGACCAGCCGCTGTGCCATAAAAGAGGTGAATTCCGGCGCTTCCAGCGTCTTGAGATGATCCACAGTCACGGCATCGTCAAGGGAAAACTTTCCGCTGCGCAGCCGCCGCAACGCGGTCAACACGCCGCCGCAACCCAGTTTTGCGCCCAAATCAGAGCAGAAACTGCGGACGTATGTGCCTTTGGAACACTCCATGATAAAATCACATTCCGGCAGATCAAGGCGGGTGATCTCCAGTTTTTTGATTTCGATTTCCCGGGGTTCCCGTTCAATTTCCACGCCTTTTCTGGCAAGTTCATAAAGCTTTTTGCCGCCGACCTTCACTGCTGACACCATCGGCGGAAGCTGCATCTGTTTGCCGCGGAAGGCGGCAAAGGCTTCTTTGAATTCCTCTTCGCTCACGTTGACCTCCGCTTCCCGGATGATTTCGCCGTCCATATCACCGGAATCGGTCTCCACGCCCAGCTTCAGTGAGCCGGTATAAACCTTGTCATCGGCGCTGAGTTTCTGACTTACGGCGGTGAATTTTCCCAACACCAGCACCAGCAGCCCGGTTGCCGCCGGGTCCAGCGTGCCGCAATGTCCGACTTTCGGAACGTTGAAACGGGCGCGGACAAAGTTCACCACGTCAAAGCTGGTCCAGCCCAACGGTTTATCTATGGTCAATATTCCTTCTGCCGGACAAATCGGCAAACGGTGTTTTTTAGGATTGTAACGCAAAACCGGAGTTCTCCATATTGATAAGGTTAAAAGCCGTCGCAAACTTCGATGGCTGTTCTGACATTTCCAAACGGCGCGCTGGTGGCGACACCGCGTACCGCATCATGTATTTCGCTGAGTATTTTACGCGCGATCTTGATACCTTCCGCCCGCTGTGCCTCTTTGCTTCCGGCGTTGCGCATCTGTTCCATGATCCAATCCGGAACGACGACACCGGGAACCTCGGTTTTCATAAACTCCGCGTTGCGGTAGCTGGCAAAAGGCCACACTCCGGCGATGACCGGAACATGGAAGTGTTCTATGCGCTTGAGAAAGCTCAACAACGCCTCCGGCGCAAAGACCGGCTGGGTGATGATAAACTCCGCACCGGCTTCGATTTTTTCCGCGAGGCGGCGGTATTCCCGTTCCAAATCAACGGCGTTGGGATCAGCACCCACTCCGGAGACGATGGCGGTTTTGATATTATCTCCCAGTTTCTGACCGCCGACATCCACGCCGCGGTTGAGGCGGCTCTGGAGCTTGACCAGTCCGATGGAATCGACATCAAACACGCCGGAACTGAAGGGATAATTACCCAGTTTCGGCGGGTCGCCGGTGATGAAGAGGATGTTGTTGAGATTTTTCGCCATGCATCCGAGAATCATCGATTGCAAACTTATCAGGTTGCGGTCACGGCCGCAACAGTGGATGATGGTCTCGATTCCGGCACGCTCCTGGATCTCCGCAGCGGTTATAACCTGAGAAATCCGGCAGCTGGCGCGGGGACCATCGGGCAGATTGATCGCATCGAACCCGGCATCTTTGCACAACTTTGCCTTGTTCACGGTGTCGGTGAGGTCAAAGCCGCGCGGCGGGGTAAGTTCGACCAGTTTCAGCCACTTGCCGGAAACGAGTTTTTTGCCGAAGGAACTCTTTTCCTCAGTGGGAAGCGGCTCCAGCAATTCAGTTTCTTTGACTTCAATGGCAAGAGATGCTGAGTGTTCCATCTTGGTCATCGGCTTGAGTGAGCGCACCAGATCGGAGATGTGTTCCGGCGAAATACCGCAACAACCGCCGATGCCGCGCGCACCGAGATTGACGTAACGCAGCGCGTAGGTGGTGAAATATTCCGGGGTGGTCATCAGCATAAAGCGGTTGTCAACATTTTTTGGAACGCCTGCTCCCGGCTGTACTACCAGCGGCAATTTTACGCATGGCGCAACCCGCTTTACAGCTTCAAAGGTCGTTTCCGGACCGCAGCCGCAGTTGATGCCGAATGCTTCCGCATCGACACCGTCCAGTACTGCCATTATCGCGTTGATATCACTGCCGTCGGCAAGTTTTCCCTCGCCGTCAAGTACAAAGCTCGGCATCCACGGATAAGCACATGTCTTTGCCGCTTCAACGATCTCTTTCAAGTCGTTAAGATTGGAAATCGATTCAAAAATGATGAAATCCGCTCCGCCATCCCGGAGGAAGCCCGCCTGTTCCGTAATGGCGGCAAGGCGATCTCCTTGGGAATTTTCTCCTGATACCGGTCCGATGGAACCGGCAATCAGCACCTCCGGTTTTCCGGCGGCAGCCTTCCTGGCGAGGGCAACAGCGGCGAAGTTTATCTCCCGTACCTTCTCTCCCAGACCGAAACGGTTGAGCGCAATATGATTGGCGCTGTAAGTGTTGGTGGTCAATACCTCAGCTCCGGCATCGATGTACGACTGGTGGATAGCAGTTACGATTGCCGGTTCCGTCAGCACCAGATTGTCATACGAGGTGTTGACAAAGAAGTTGCGGCGGTAAAGTTCGGTTCCGAAACCACCGTCAAAAACAGTGACTCCGGAAGATAACCTGTTGCGAAGTTCCGCGTATTTCATTGGCACATCCCCTTTTATAAAATCGCGGATACCGGTGGAAATATACCGGTATCCGTGTTATTGAAAAATTGTTTACTTCAATGCCGCAAGCTGTTCTTCAGTATGGGCAGCTTTGGCTTTGAGTTCTTCCAGTTTGCTTCTGGTGTCAGCGACAACTTTCTCCGGCGCGCTGGCAACGAACTTTTCGTTGGCAAGGCGCGCTTCGTTGCCTGCGATCCACTTTTTCAGTTCGGCAAGCTGTTTTTCCAACCGCTTGACTTCGGCATCGAGGTCGATCAAGTCGGCAAGCGGCAAGCTCACCACACCGGCGGCAACCGTCTGGCTGGCAGCGGCACCGTTGGCTTTGACATCAAAGGCATCGAAAGAGAACTCAATATCTTCAGCATTGAGCAGACTCATCAGTGAACTCTTTTCCGCAGTGAAAAATTCCATCGCGGCACTGTCGTTGAGCTTGATGTGGAATTTGAGCTTTTTACCATCGGCAATGTTGTAGCTGGAACGGAGGAAACGTCCGGCTTTGACCGCTTCAAACTTGGCATCGACTTTGGCGATGATGCCATCTTCAGAGGGCAAACCGGCGATTCCCATGGGGAACTCTTCAAAGTCGAGGAATTGTCCATCTTCGACGAAGCCCATACGGTGTGCCAACTCTTCGGTGATGAACGGCATGAAGGGATGGAGCAGCTTCAGGATGCGGAAGAGAACGAAATCCAGCACCGCGCATGCACGTTCTTTTTCGGCACCGCCGGCGCGGAGCGGAACTTTCTCCGCTTCGACGAACCAGTCGCAGAAATCGCTCCACACCAGATCGTAAAGCGCGTGGGCGGCGGCGTGGAAACGGAAGGCTTCCAGTTCGCTTTCCACCAGTTTTTCCGCCGCATCAAGCTTGGCAAGCATCCACTTTTCATCGCTGGAAAGTTCTGCGGAAATCAAAGTGCGCGCATAGTCGCTCACATCGCTCTGCATCTGGCGGAAACGGCACGCGTTCCACAATTTGTTGGCGAAGTTGCGGCCGATCTCGCACTTTTCGTTGCTGTATTTGATATCCATACCGATGGGCGCGATGTACGCAATGGAGAAGCGCAGGGCATCGGCACCGTATTCGGCAATAACATCCAGCGGGTCGGGCGAGTTGCCCAGACTCTTGGAGAGTTTACGGCCGAGTTCATCGCGGATGATACTGGTGAAGTAGACGTTGTGGAAGGGGATCTTGCCGGTGAATTCACATCCGGCCATAATCATACGCGCCACCCAGAAGAAGATGATATCGGGACCTGTGACCAAATCGTTGGTGGTGTAGAATTTTTCCATCTCCTCTTTGCCGCCGTCGGGCCAGCCCATGATGGAAAACGGCCACAACCAGCTGCTGAACCAGGTATCAAGCACGTCGTTTTCCTGAGTCCAGTTGTCGCCTTCCGGAGCAGTTTCACCGACGTAGACTTCGCCTTTTTCGTTGTACCATGCCGGAATACGGTGTCCCCACCAGAGCTGACGGGAGATGCACCAATCCTGAATGTTTTCCATCCAGTGAAAATAGGTTTTGCTCCACCGTTCCGGATAAAATTTGATGTCGCCGTTGCGCACTGCTTCGATGGCAGGCTTGGCAAGTTCGCCCATTTTGCAGAACCACTGGGAGCTGACGAGAGTCTCGATGGGGACATCTCCGCGTTCGGAGAAACCGACGGCGTGGGTGATCTCTTCAATTTTTTCCAGAAGTCCGGCTTCTTCCATGCGCTTGACACAGAGATCACGGGCGGCGAAACGATCCATGCCGACAAATTCCGCCGGACAGTTGCTGTTCAGCGTGGCATCGGGGTTCATCATGTTGATGACTTCGAGGTTGCAGCGTTTGCCGACTTCAAAGTCGTTGGGGTCATGTCCCGGAGTGATTTTCACACAGCCGGTACCTTTGGTCGGATCGGCGTGCTGGTCACCGACAATGGGGATCTCGCGGTCGGTGAGGGGGAGTTTGACCATTTTGCCGATAAGATGTTTGAAGCGCGGATCTTCCGGATGGACGGCGACCGCAGTGTCACCGAACATGGTTTCCGGGCGAGTGGTGGCAACGGTCAGATGACCGGAACCGTCAGCAAGCGGATAGCGGAAGTAGTAAAACTTTCCGGCAACATCTTTGTAGATGACCTCTTCATCCGAGAGCGCACTCTTGGCGGCAGGACACCAGTTGATCATCCGCTGACCGCGGTAAATATAACCCTTGTTGTAGAGCTGGACGAAAACTTTCAGCACTGCCTTGGACAGACCTTCGTCCATGGTGAAGCGTTCCCGTTCCCAGTCGCAGGAACAGCCCAGAGTCCGGAGCTGACGGATGATTTTTCCGCCGAATTCGTGCTTCCACTTCCACACGCGGTTGATGAACTCTTCGCGTCCGAGTTCGTCACGGGTGACATTTTCCGTTTCTTTGAGAAATTTCACCACACGGGCTTCGGTAGCGATACCGGCGTGGTCAGTGCCGGGGAACCAGCACACTTCAAAACCTTTCATTCTGGCGCGGCGGCAGAGGATATCCTGCAGTGTGTTGTTCAACACATGACCGAGCGTCAGGATACCGGTAACGTTGGGGGGCGGGATAACGATGGAGTATCCGGGTTTTGCGGACTTCGGATCTCCGTGGAAACAGTTGGATTTTTCCCATTCCGGGAACCACTTCTTTTCGACATCTGCCGCTTCGTATGCGCGCGGCAACGGTTGCTGTTTAGCCATATTTTTTACTCCGTATAAGTAAGATTATTTGTATTTTTACTCTTTGCCGCAGCATTTTTTGTATTTTTTGCCGCTGCCGCAGGGACAGAGATCATTTCTGCCGACCTTCGGGGCTTCCCGGTGGAAGGTGAAATGCACTTCCGGTTGAGCTTCCTCTTCTTCCGGCAACATCATGCCGTCGGCACCGGGGAAGCTGCCGCCAAATTGTTCCAGTGTCTGATGCACCATCTCCTGCGGCATGGAATTCAACAACTCCTCCCATGATTCGATGCGGGTGATGGTGATACGGAAGAGGTTCTTCGCCACATCCATATAGACCTGATCCATCATATTCTTGAAGATACCGAAGGCCTCATTTTTGTATTCGACCAGCGGATCTTTTTGTGCGTATACCCGCAGTGACATGCTGGAACGCAGATGATCCATCGCGTAGAGATGCTCCTGCCACAAACGGTCGAGCGCTTCCAGAATGGTGTGGCGCTGGAGATATGCCAGCTGTTCCGCCGGCATATCGGCGTTGCGCTGCTGATAAGTTTCTTCAATGATGCCGATGATCTGCAATTCCAGATCGCGGGCATTTTCCAAACGTCCGGATTTGATACCGGCGGTAAAGTTTTCAGCTTTGAAATCCAGAGGGAAGACGGTGTTCAGTGCCGCTGCCAGAGCATCGATGTTGAAGTTGCTTTCATCGCGCTTGGCAGTGCTTTGATTGCTGACATCGTCGACGATGGTCTCCACAACCTGATCGATGATGGCAAAGAGTACTTCCTGCGGCGTATCTGAGAGCAGAGCATCTTTGCGCAGAGCATAAACGATTTCCCGCTGTTTGTTCATCACATCGTCAAAGTCCAGTGTCCGTTTACGGATGGAGAAGTGCTGCTGTTCCACGCGCTTCTGCGCCGTTTCAATGGAACGGTCGAGCCACGGATGCTGAAGTTCATCACCCTCTTTCAAGCCGAAGCGGTCGAAAATCTTGACGATCCTGTCGCCGCCGAAGAGGCGCATGAGATCGTCCTCCAGCGAAACGTAGAATTTGGAACTGCCGGGGTCGCCCTGACGGGAACACCGTCCGCGCAGCTGGCGGTCGATACGGCGTGAATCGTGACGCGAACTGCCGATGACGTGCAAGCCGCCGAGTTCCGCAACGCCGGGACCGAGCTTGATGTCGGTTCCGCGTCCTGCCATGTTGGTGGCGACGGTGACCGCCCGGATTTTACCGGCATTGGCAACGATTTCCGCTTCGTGCTGGTGGTTTTTGGCGTTCAGAACGTTGTGCGGAATGTTGCGCATTTTGAGCATGCGGGAAAGTTTTTCTGAATCATCGACCGAGATCGTACCGAGCAGCACCGGCTGTCCCGCCTGATAACGTTCAGTGATGTCATCGAGGATGGCGTTGAATTTTTCCCGCTTGGTTTTAAAGATGGAGTCACTGTCATCCTTGCGGATGCAGGGACGGTTGGTCGGGATGACCACCACATCAAGTTTGTATATCTGATGGAATTCCGCCGCTTCCGTTTCTGCTGTACCGGTCATACCGGCAAGTTTGTCGTACATGCGGAAGTAGTTCTGGATGGTGATGGTCGCCATGGTCTGGGTTTCCGCTTCGATGGGGACATCTTCCTTGGCTTCGAGAGCCTGATGGAGTCCATCGGAGAAGCGGCGTCCGGGCATGAGACGGCCGGTGTGTTCGTCGACGATCATGACCTTGCGGTCCATAACTACGTAGTTGACATCCTTTTCAAAGAGGCAGTATGCTTTCAACAGCTGTGACAGGTCGTGAAGACGTTCACTCTTGTCGGCAAAATGTTCCTGAAACGCCTCTTTTGCGGTGATTTTTTCTGCGGCGGAAAGATTTTCGTCAACTTCGATCTTGTGCAGTTCACCCAGAAGATCGGGAACGACAAAGCCATCAGGATCGTCCGGGCTGATCGTGTTTCTGCCAAGTTCGGTCAAATCGGCTTCGTGGGTTTTCTCGTCAATGGTGAAGTAGAGAACGCTCTGCACTTCCTGAAGCATACCGCGGTTGTTGTCACTGTGGACTTTGGCATCGAGCCGCTCCACTTCGCGCAGTATTTCGCCGTTTTCAAAGGTATGCAGGAGCTGCCGGTGGGTCGGCATACCGAATTTCACCTGAAGCAGTTTGAGAATGGCGTCGCTGAAATCATCATCGGAAATATCTTCTTTGTCCAGAACGGCACGCGCTTCGCGCACCAGACGGGAACAGAGCAGATTCTGACGGTTGTACAGATCAGCCACCAGCGGTTTGAGTTCGCTGAACTGATCTTTTGCCGCCGGAACCGGACCGGAGATGATCAACGGTGTACGCGCTTCGTCGATGAGAATACTGTCGATTTCGTCGATGATCGCAAAATAATGGTCGCGCTGTACAAGCTGGTCGGCATCACTTGCCATACCCATGTCGCGCAGGTAGTCGAAACCGAATTCGCTGTTGGTGCCGTAGGTGATGTCGCAGTTGTACTGTTCGCGGCGTTCATCGGGCATTTGCATATTCTGCAGACAGCCGACGGTCAGACCGAGAAAGGTGAAGATGACCCCCATCCAGCTGGAGTCGCGGCGGGCGAGATAATCGTTCACTGTGACCAGCTGACAGTTGCGCCCGGAGAGGGCGTTAAGGTAGAGCGGCATTGTTGCGACCAGAGTTTTACCTTCGCCGGTCGCCATTTCAGCGATAGCACCTTTATGCAGTGCGATACCGCCCATGATCTGCACATCGAAGGGAACCATGTCCCATTTCATCATTTGTCCGCACACTTCAAACTCCCGTCCGCACATACGGCGGCAGGCGTTCTTGACTACGGCAAATGCTTCACACATCAAATCATCCAAAGTTTCTCCGGCGGCGAGCCGGGCTTTGAATTCGGGGGTTTTTGCCTGAAGTTCTTCATCGGAGAGCTGCTGGAGCTGAACTTCAATTTCGTTGATACGACGAACCAGCGGAAGCATTTTTTTCACGTCCCGCTGGGATTTTGTACCGAAGATTGCTTTTAGAATGGCATTGAACATTGCTATCTTCCCATGTGAATGTTGATAAAAGAGTTGAAAACGTAATCGATTCTTTGATCGCGGATTTTGAGATCGGAGGAAAGGATACAGCGGTGGAAAGTGCCGCAAAGCGAGATGCCGGATGCGGTGAAAATCTTCGCAATTTCAGCTTCAGTCATTAAAAAAATCCTTTCCTTTAAATAATACAGTGCGCCGGGAAGCATTGCCCGGCGCGAAAAATATCATTTTTTTGTCTGTAAAGACGCTTTTGTACAAAACTTTTTTCCGTTTAACGGAATGTACTGGGAGATGACGGTTCCACCCACAAATGGAAGTCGGTTTTCTTTCCGCCGAGATCCAGACTTATCAGGGTGTTCAACCGGGTCAGCAGCAGTGCATACGGTATCCGGACTTCACCTCCGGCAACGTTGACTGCCACCACGCTGTCTCCCAGAATATCTTCACTGTTGCGGATGGCAACGATGAGGTCGAGCATCCGTTTCAGCTTGCCGCGCAACTCTTCATCAAACTCGTATGCGCGGTGGCACTGGGGGCAGACCGCCTGAAAATCCGGCTCAATGATATCGGCAAGACCGAACTTGATCACGCCGCTGCAATTTTCACTCAGGCAACAGAAATCCAGTTGGACGCCGTTCCCAATGCTGTTCTCGCTTTTCATTGGGGATCATTCTCCTGCTGGACGACGGCAAGCAGTTCAACGGTATTGCCGACGGTTCCGAGCATCTGTTCGATAAGTTTCGGGTTGCGCAGACGGCGGGAGATGCTGCTGAGAAGCTGGAGGTACGCTTCCTGATCTTCATCCGGAGCAACGGTGAAGATGATGACCCGCACCGGCTGGTCGTCCTGTCCCTGATAATCTTCGATGGGGTTTTCGCAGACGCCGACGATGACGTACGGACGGAGAATATCAGTCACCCGGATGTGGGGCAATGCGAGCATGCCGCCCACACCGGTGGTCATCATCTGTTCACGTTTCCAAACCAGACGAAAGATGAGATCACGGTTCAACTTGGTCAGATCCGCCGCACGGGAGATCAACTGATCCATCACTTCCAGTTTGGTTTTTCCGACGAGAGTCATCACTGAATCTTTGTCTACGTACTTGGAAAAATCGTTTTTCATAGCCTTCAACCTCTTTCCCTGAACATAATTGTTTCAAGTCTTAAAATTTTTATTTTTTCCGGTGACAATTTCTGTCTTACCGGCTTTTTGCATGGAACACTTACATACTTTCCACAAACTGCACACTGATAATTTAGCCTTTGAAGTGCTTATTGTCAACTGTAAACTTGCTAAAATCAGAGAAAAAATGCAAAAATTTCAATGTTTTAAGAGCATCGAACCATTCATGGAAGGCTTTTTGCCGTTTTTCGGGGGTGTCCGGGAGGTTTCCTGCAATGCGTTCCCAAGCTGCCGGAAACTTTTCGGCAACGATAAATTCCCGGGAGACGGCACTCAATTTTCCGATAGTTTCCGGCACATTTTTCAACGCTTCATCCGGGGCGAATTCAGCCAGAAAAACTTTCAATTCTTCAAACGCCGCATCCGGGATCTCATTCAGCGCTTTCCCCTCGACCAGTGATGCCACTGCCGGACCGGTTCCAAATGGTACTCTGCGGGATATGCGGGGAGAGGGGAACACCAGAGGTTTCCCTTCCAGCTGCCGGACGGACGAACTTTTGGCGACCGCCTGAAGAAAGTAGAAATCTTCGCCCGCACTCCGGATTTTCATTCCGCCTGCCCGGAGGTAACTGTCGCACCTTACAGCAAAGGCGGAACCGATGGTGAAAAATGCATAGGGCGATGCGGCATATTCCAACTTGTCAGCATAACGGTGCAAGTACGCTTCATATTTTTCTATCGCCTGTTGTATGGTGCAGTCACTGCTTTTTTGATGGGTGAACGGCAGTGATACCGCACCCCCTTTGAGTATTTCCGGCAAAGTTGATAAGAAATAATCCCGGGCGACCACCGTATCGGCATCCAGAGAGTATATTGCTGACTTCTCCATATCCTCCGGAGGAACTGTACTGATAAAACCGTCCATTCCGGCTTTTCGCGCCGCACCGACTCCGCCGGTAAGCTCCGGAAGATATATCGCCTGAACACAGGAAGGGAATTTGCCGTTTTGAAAATCGTGATACAGCTTTTCTGATTCAGCCTTTTGAGCTCCTGCGGGATAATTTATCACCACAATGATTGCAACTTCAATTTCTGCGTATTTTGCGGCAGAGATGACTGAATCTACGGTGCTGTCGATGGAGTCGTTTTCATCGTAAGCGGGGATGACCACTGCCACGGAACATTTCCTTTGGAAACTGCACTCCGGAGGCGGATTTTTCCGCAAATATTTTCCGACATCAAAACTTTTCATCTCACGAATTTGTCCGTCTGGCAAAATGCGGAGGGTCTCCGGAGGCATCCCAACGCGGCACTTCGCCGATTTTCCGCAGGGATTCCAATAATTTTTCCCGTATCTCTCTGCCGTTTTCGTCCAGTGCCGGTTTCCCGTTGTAAAGCTGGTAATCCCGGCGGTAGCTGATGTCACCCACGTTGGGCATTATCACATTGGCTCCGGCGAGCAAACCCCGTTCCCTGCCGTTTTCCGGGTCGATGGTCTGCAATGCGGTGGTGGAGGCGATGTTGACATCTTTCAGCACCAGCCGGGTGACGGCGATCATCCGCAACGACCAGGAAAAACGGCGCGCAACGGTCTGCTCATCGTCCGGAGCATCTCCCATCGGTGTATCGCTTTGGGGGAGGAACGGACCCATTCCGATCATGTCGATATCCATGTCGCGGAAAAATTCAATATCACGCGCCAGATGGTGCAGAGTTTGCCCGGGCAGTCCGATCATCACTCCGGTTCCGGTCTGGAATCCGGCTTCCCGGATGCGCAGCAATGCGGCTTTGCGGTTGGCAAAGGTAGTAGATTCCGGATGGATCCTGCGGAAAATTTCTTCCGTTGCGCTTTCTATCCGCAGCAGATACCGTTTGGCTCCGGCGGCGACCCACTCTTTGTACACTTCCAGACTCTGTTCGCCGCAGGACAAGGTCACCGCTGGCGGGGAGGGGAGTTCGGCTATCTTATTGAGCAGCTGGGTGACTCTCCCGGTAAAATGGCGGTCACTGCGCTCTCCGCTTTGCAATACCACGGCTCCGTAACCGAAATCGGATGCCAGTTTCGCGCTGTGCAATATCTCTTCATCGCTCATTTGATAACGTTTGACTTTAGGATTGCTCTTCCGGATGCCGCAGTAGAGACAATCGCAACTGCAGATGTTGGAAAATTCAATCAATCCGCGCAAATTTACCAGATTTCCGAAGATTTCCCGCTTCAATTTCAGTGCGGTATCAAAAAGTTTCTGCTCGCACTCCGCATCCGGCGGCGAAAGCAAAACTTCGATCTGCGTTATATCCGGTTTGCCGCCGCTGGCGGTGAAATTTAAAATATCGCAGTATTGTTCAGTGGTCATAACTTGGTTACTCCGCTTTTTCCGGAGCGAGGGCGCGGCGCAATCCCTCTCCGGTGAAGTTGAATGATATAACAGCAATAAAGAGTGCCAGTCCCGGGAACAAGGTCAAATGCCAGTGGTCCAGCGGATTGTCAAACGCCTGCCGCAGCAGATTTCCCCAGCTTGCTGTCGGCATCTGCACCCCGAAGCCGAGGAAGCTCAATCCGCTTTCCGACAATATCGCCCCGGCAACGCCGAAGGTGAAACTTATCAGTACCGGCGGCAATATATTGGGCAGCAGATGGCGGAACAATATCCGGTGTGCCGGCAGCCCTGCAACCACACAGCTTTTGACGTAAGGCAGTGCGCTTTGTTTCAGCACTTCACCGCGTACCAGCTGCGCCGGGCCTATCCAGCCGGTGATGCCGATCACTGCGATCAACAGCGGAATGGATTGCTCAAATTTCCGGTCGCTCAACATCGACATCAATATCAGCAGTAACAGAAATGTCGGAAAACACATCAATATTTCCACCAGTCGCATCATCAGCAAATCGAAATTTCCCTTGAAATATCCGGTCGCAAGTCCGGCCGCCGTTCCGATGGTCAGAGCGGTTAACGTGGCAAATAATCCTACTGCCAACGATACCCTTGCTCCGTAAATCAACCTGCTGGCAACGTCTCTGCCAATATCATCACAGCCGAAAATATGTTTTTTTGACGGAGCTTCAAACGGAGAACCTGCACTTTCAAACGGACCGTAGGGGATGGGGGCGAACACCGCTTTGATTTCTCCATTTTTGTGCAGTTGCCGGTAGTTTATCCGTTCCAGTTTCGGCTTGGTGAAAATAAAGGGCAGAAGCAGTGTTACTGCAAGAACCGTAAAAATCCAGCGCCGTACTCTGGCATTGCGGATAAGTCGGCACAGAAGAAAAACTATCATCAGCAGTGCCAGATAATTGAAGGTCTGCTCCACCAGTTTTTCAGAGCTTTCCGGAGAAAAAATATAACGGAGAAACGGCAGGGAAAATACACCGTCTTTCACCATTATCAACGGGCGCTGATTCACCAGCAGTGGAGCCAGCAATGCCGGTATCAGCAGCAGTGCTATCCCCGCCGTGCCGATCCGGGCGGTCGTGGAACTCCAGAAACGGCGCAGTGCCGCTGAAGCCGGAGAATTTTTTTGCTCCGTACTCATTTATCCACCTTGAATTTGAGCAAGCGCAGGGCGTTCAACACCACCGTGAGCGAACTTGCCGCCATGGTCGCGGCGCAAATGGCGGGATTGAGCGAAAATCCACCCCACAATGTGCCGAGCCCCGCAGCAAAGGGGAGAATACCGAAGTTGTAGAAAAATGCCCAGAAAAGATTCTGTTTGATGACACGGAAGACGGCTCTGCTCAATTTTATCACGTTACAAACCCCGCGCAGATCACTTTTCTGCAGGATGATATCGGCACTTTCCATAGCGGCGGCGGTTCCGGAACCGATGGCGATACCGACATCGGCATTGGTCAGAGCCGGAGCATCGTTGATGCCGTCACCGACCATGATCACCGGGCGATGGCTCTCTTGGGAAATTTCGCGCACGATACCGGCTTTTTCTGCGGGGAGACACTCGGAGTAAAACTCCGCAATGCGGCAACTTTCGGCACATCGGGCGGCGGCGGAGGTGTTGTCTCCGGTGAGCATGATGCTGTGCATTTTGAGCTTTTCCAACGCGGCAATGACCTGCGGCGTTTCAGTGCGCAAAGCGTCTCCAGCGCTGATAATGCCGATGGGAGTATCTTCTCTGGAGCAGAAAATCAACGTTGAACCGGCAAAATCTTCCGGGATCGGATATTGCAACTCTTTGCCGTTGCATGCAAATGCCTCTCTGCCGAAACGCCACTTGCTGCCAAAGATGGTGCAGGAGATCCCACTGCCGCTGACATTTTTAAAATCAGTGACGGTGATATCTGCGTTTCCGGCAGCCGCTTCCAGTGCGGCGGCAAGCGGATGGGTGGAATTTTTTTCGGCGGCGGCGGCGATTTCCAGAAGTTCTTTGCCGGTGATGCGGCTTTCCGGGTAAACCATCACATTTTTTATCTCCGGCTGTCCGGAGGTCAGAGTTCCTGTTTTATCAAAGATCACGCTTCCGGCTTTGGCACAATTTTCCAGAGCCGTACCGTTTTTGATAAGTATTCCCAGCGTTGCGCCGCGCCCGATACCGGCGATCAGAGCAATGGGAGTGGCAAGTCCCAGTGCGCAGGGGCAGGCGGCGACCATTACCGAGAGGGCATAGTTGAACGCCGTGGCAAATGCTGCTCCGGATACCAGCCATAAAACCAGAGTGAGAAGCGACAGAGAGAATATTATCCAAGTGAAAACTCCTGCCACTTTGTCGGCAATTTTCGCCGCCGGCGGGCGGGTGTTTTGTGCATCGGAGACCAGTTTGATGATTTGTCCGAGTTCACTGTTTTCCCCAAGTGCCGTGACCTTTGCTTCCAATACGCCGTCCACATTGATGGTGCCGCCATAAATTTTACTGCCGGGAGCTTTGGCAACGGGAAGCTCTTCGCCGCTCAACATCGCCTCGTTGACGAAAGAATTTCCACTGGTAACTGCGGCATCGGCGGGAACTTTTTCTCCGGGACGGATGCGGATCTGCGCATTGAGTTGAAGTGAATGTACCGGGACTTTTTCTTCCGTGCCGTTGGTAATGACCGTTGCATATTCCGGGGTAAGTTTGAGCAGCTCTCTCATCGAACTTGAAACCTTGTTTCTGGCACGGTGTTCCAGTGTTCTTCCCAGCATGACCAAGGTCAATATCATCGCCGCCGAATCAAAGTGGTAATGGCAATTTACTGTGCCGGAAATCAACAGGTAAAGCGAATAAAGTGTACCGGCGCCCGAACCGCAGGCAATCAGTGAATCCATATCCGGGCGCAGTTTGAACAGTGCCGGAAGTCCGGCAATAAAAATCTTTCTCCCTGCCCACAATACCGGAAACAGCAATATCAACTGGACGATCCCTGACAACCGGATGCCGGATATGATATGGGAAAAGGCAACGATGGTCAGCATTACTGTGAAGATGATACTGACCGTCAGATCGCGCAGTTGTTTTTTCAGCTGAAGTGCCTCTTTGCGTTCCTCTTCCGCCGGGTCTTTCGGAGGAAGTTCAGCGGTAAAGCCCAATTTTTTCACGGCGGCAAAAATGGTTTCGTCATCGAGCTGCTCTTGCGTGGAGGTCAATGTCAGCATGCCGGTGGCGTAACTTACAGAAACATTTTCCGCTCCGGGAAGTTGGGCTATGGTTTTTTCCACCTTGCCGGAACATCCGGCACAACGCATACCGCGTACAATGTATGTCCTGACTTTTTGCCCCATTCTCTTTTACTCTCCGATGACCGGCTTTTCATCGACGGTGAAACCGGTGACGTTGACCGAAGCTACCAGCTTCCCTTCATCGTTGGTGACCTCCACCTGATAAAGGCAGGTACTTTTGCCGTGATGTATTTTTTTTGCACGGGCGATCAGTTTTTTTCCGGTGCCGGGACGGAGAAAGTTGGTGACAACTCCGGTGGAAACGGTGCTGTGTCCCATCGCGTTGGCGGCTCCGGCAAAGGCAAAGTCTGCCAAAGTCATGATCGCACCACCCTGAACGACGTTGCGGCTGTTGTACATGTTGGGGGTAATCTCAAGTTCGGCTTCAGCTTCGCCGGGGGCGACCCGGGTCAATCTGATCCCGCAATATTTACAAAACAAATCATTATTGTTGAGAAAATTTTTCAGCTTTTCACAATCCATCGTTCAAAACTCCAATGTTCCGGCAAGATATGATTTAAGCACCTGGTCGGAAACGCCATGCACTTTGGAGATGACGGCGATCCCGGCATCGCTGAGTGCCATTTCCAGTGTTTCCGGCAGATTTCCGGCGATAAGCAGATCGATTTCCAGTGAGATGAACTGTTTGAGCAGTGCATCGATACCGCCGGGGGGAGTGAAGATATTTTCCCGCTCCCGGATAGTATTGTTCTCCACTTTGTAGTAGACAAACTGTTCGAGCTGATCGCCAAATTCGCCTGAAACTGCAATTGTCATAGGTTGTTCTCTTTGTGGTTGATATAAAAATCAGTCCGGCACGCCTGTACGGAACCGGACTGTGTTGGATCCAATCAGATCATTTCAGTTTTTACACATCCGCACTCTGGACTTTCATATCCGTGGTGCTGACCGGATCGGCCTGATGTTCCTGTATCTTTCCTTTAAGCGATGCACACTGGGCACCAAGTTTGTCCACTGCGGCATCCAGCGCTTTGTAGAGATCAAAATCGTTGGTGTTCGCAGTCAGAGTGTGAGACTTGCAATTCAACACCAGCGTGACATCAAAATGACCTTTGGAAAACTCCATCGTTGCTGTGATACTGGTAACTTTGAGTGAAGTTATGTCGAGAAACGGTTGCAGCTGACCTTCTGTGTAAGTCTTGATAGCCGGTGTGATTTCAAGTTGACGACCGATGATTTTGATGGGCATAAGCTTACCTCCTTCTCTGTCGGAGTCAGGGGAACCATTCCCCCCTCCGTTGTTAAAACCGGTGATGTTCCGGACTGAAATTCACATAGTAAATTCCGGTCCGAGATAAATCTCTTTCGCTTTGGGGTCGTTGACCAGAAAGTCACTCGGCCCTTCCAGCAGAGTTTTTCCCATACACATGATATACGCCCGGTCGACGATTTTCAGCGTGTCCCGGACGCTGTGATCGGTGATAAGTACTCCAAGATTCCGCTCTTTCAGCTTGAGGATGATCTGCTGAACATCGTGGACAGCCAGCGGGTCGACTCCGGCGAAGGGTTCGTCGAGCATGATGAATGCCGGATTGGTGACCAGCGCCCGGGTGATTTCCAGACGGCGGCGTTCTCCACCGGAGAGGGTCATTGCTTTCTGCTTTCTCAAGCGGGTGAGTTCCAGCTCTTCCAGAAGCTGTTCCAGACGCTCTTTACGCTCTTTGCCGGAAAGGGCGAGCGTTTCCAGGATCGCCATGATGTTCTCTTCCACTGTCAATTTCCGGAAGATGGAAGGTTCCTGAGCCAGATAACCCATGCCCATGCGCGCTCTTTTGTACATCGGCATTCGGGTGATGTCATTGCCCCGGAAGGTTATCTTGCCGGAATCCGGGCGAACCAAGCCCATTATCATGTAGAAGCTGGTGGTTTTGCCGGCGCCGTTGGGACCCAGAAGTCCCACTACTTCACCGGGGCGGATGCAGACAGAAACATCGTTGACCACGGTTCTGCCGTGATAGGTTTTGACCAGATGTTCGGCGTTTACCAGCAGATTGTCGTTGTTGTTTTCGTTCATTATATCAAAAAATCTTTCCGAAATTTTCACACATTGTCCGGTTTCCCCGGAGTTCCCGGATATTATTATACACCGGAAAATCATACATTCAAGTGGATTTTCAAGCTTTTTTGTAAAATTTTATGAAAAAGCGCGATTTTTCTGCTGCCTGAACATTTTTCTGACCGACTTTTGCAATTACCTCTTGCATTTACTCATTTGGTGTACTATATTATTATAATTGTATTGTGTAACAATGTCTGTATTATCTTTAGAAAGGAAAGTGACATTATGAAAAAGATAGCTGAAAGTGTGCTGGCGCTGATCAACAGGGATGATGCGGCGATCAAGGCAGGAATGATCATGGAAGATGCCGGATTCAAGGTGTATCCCGCTTCTGTCCACAAACTCGGAGCCGCTGTGGTCATGATGGGCCGCGATGATGAGAAGCGTTACCTTCTCGTTGTCGCTGACTCTGCCAAGGCGATGCCTCTCTACTTCCAGGGCGAAGCGGTCAAGCTCGCTGATGGCGGTGAAGCTCTGGTTTGCGAACTTTCTGAAGTCAACGCCGATGCTCTGCGTAAGCATTTCCCCTGGTGCGCCCCCCGCAGTCTCCGCAATGAACGTACCACCATCGGTTGCGGCGACCGTCTCGGTCTTGCCAGTTTCGGTCATATCAAAGCTGCCCGCAAAGTTCAGGCTTATCCGGTTCTCGCGCAGCAGTCCATGCGTGAACTTACCATGACCGGCCGTACCTTCCGTCAGGTTGTGGATGATGCCTGTTTCATGGTTTTTGCCGCTGATTACCGCGACGGTTACGGCGCTGACGGCGACCACCTCAAGACCATTCCGGATATCGACGTCGCTCTGGCTGCCGGTATGCCGATGATCACCCTCGACCTCTCCGAAGTGATGAATGCCGCCGCCGGTGACTGGGAAAAAGCTGAAGTCGAAGCTGCTTTTGCTGCAATGCCCGCCGATCTGCAAAAGCGCATCATCGCCGACTACGCCGGAAAGACATTCGTCCTCGGCGATGTCACTGTCAGCGTGGATGAACTTACTGCCAAGCGTTGCGCGGTGATGTACACTGCCGCGTTGGATTTCGCGCTCAAAGTTTACGAACACCTGAAAGCCGCCCGCGGCGATGAGTTTGATTTGGAAATTTCCATCGACGAAACCACCAGCCCCACGCTTCCTTCCCACCACCTCTTCATCGTCCGCGAACTCCGTTTGCGCAACGTTGAATTCAGCTCTCTGGCTCCCCGCTTTATCGGTGAATTCCAGAAGGCTATCGACTACATCGGTGATTTGGATGAATTCGACCGTCAGTTCAAGGTTCACGCTCTGATTGCCCAGAACTACGGCAACTACAAAGTTTCCGTTCACAGCGGCAGCGACAAATTCGCAGTCTATCCCACTGTCGGTCGTGAAACCCGTCACTACCTCCACCTCAAGACCGCCGGAACCAGCTGGCTTGTCGCCGTCACCGTCATCGCTGAAAACGATCCGGCTCTCTATCGCGACATGCACAAGTGCGCTCTTGAAAACTTCAACGACATGCTCAAACTTTACCACATCACCGCTGACATCACCAAGATCCCGGCAGTCGATACGTTGAGCGATGCCCAGCTCCCGGCTTTGATGGATATGCCCGAAGCCCGTCAGCTGCTCCACATCACCTACGGTCCCATCCTCTGCGGCGCTCTGCGTGAACGTTTCTTCAAGGCGATGCACAAGTTTGAAGCTGAATACGAAGCAGCTCTGGAAAAGCATTTTGACAAGCACCTTACTCTGCTGGGTGTTCCGGCAAAGTAAGTTTTCCTGAACAATACAACTTTAACACTTGAAGGATACAACTGATATGAAAATCAAATTTTTTGCCGCAGTTCTCGCCCTCGCTATGGGCGTTTCCCTCTACGGTGCAAGCGAAGTCAAAGCCGCCCCCAAGGCGGCTCCCGCTGTCAGCACTGCCAAAGCTCTTCCCGGTGCTGCCGATGTCAAAGCTGCTCCTGCTGAAGCTCCTGCCGAAGCTCAGGAAAATGCTGCTGCGAACAAGAAAAAAAGCAACGGATTCATGGATTTCCTGCCGATCATTCTGATCATCGTGGTCTTCTACTTCTTCATCTTCCGCGGCAACAAAAAACAGCAGCAGAAACGTCAGGAAGCTCTCGACCGTACCGTCAAAGGAACCCGTGTCATGCTCAACAGCGGTGTTTACGGCAAAGTTGTTGAAGTCAAAGAAAATGATTTTGTTGTCGAGATCGCGGACAATGTTCAGGTTCTGGTCAACAAGAACGGTGTGACCCCGGTCGAAGAGGAAAAGCCTGCTGAAAAAGCTGAAAAAGATCAGGATAAAAAGTAATTATGAACAAAAAACCTGTTTTACTCCGTACCCTGCTCGCCATCGTTGTGATGGTGATTTTCGGTGCGGCGATGTATCCGCTGACCCCCAGAGATTATTATGATACTTTCAAATCTCTGCTCAAGGATCCGTCGGATAAGACTGCTTCCGAGTTGGTCGCCGCTGCCAAGGCTTATCAGGCTAAAGACAAGGATCTTTTTGAATCCCAGGCTCTGCTCAAGGCCGCCGATGAGCGCGGTGTCAACCTCGCTCCGATGGTCAAAGGTGAAGATCTGGAGAACAACCGCGACGTGATGAGCCTCATCCGTAAAAAAGCTTCCAGTTCCATCCGTTTGGGATTGGACCTTAACGGCGGTGTGGAGTTCTACCTTGAGCTTCTGCCCGATGAAGGCAAAAAAGAGGAAATCGAAAACGATTTCAAACATTACCGCGATGTCGCTATCGAACAGCTCCGCAAACGTCTGGAACAGATGGGGATTTTTGAAGCGGAACTTGCCCCCTCCGGCGAACGTCATATCGTTCTTCGCGCGCCGATCGTCACCAACGACGAAAAGGCGAAACTGCGCGATATGATCCAGATGAGTGCCAAGCTCCATTTCCGTCTGGTCAAAGATTCCACTCCGGATGAACTTGCCCGTTACAAAGCTGATCCGCAGTCGGTTCCGGCAGATTACGAGTATATGGAGTACACCGAGATCGAAGGCGGCAAGCCGATCGTCCGGGCGTATCTGGTTGACATCCGTCCGGTGATGGATGGAAAGAATATTGACCGTGCGCGCGCGATGCGCGATCAGATGGGACAGCGTTCCATCTCCCTTACCTTCAACACGCAGGGTGCTGAAGACTTCAAGCGGGTCACTGAAAACAATATCGGCCGTCAGCTGGCGATCGTTCTTGACGGCAAACTTTATTGCGCTCCCAACATCCGGGAAGCTATCGCCGGAGGCAGTGCCTCCATCTCCGGAAGCTTTACCGATGAAGAAGCCCAGACCATCGCCAACGCTCTGCAGGCTGGAAACTTCCCCTTCTCCATCAAAGTCGGTGCCGTTTTTGATACTGACCCGAAGCTCGGTCTTGCCAGCGTGAAAAACGGTGTCTGGGTAGGTGTTATCTCTCTTATCATTGTTGCGATCTTCATGGTCATCTACTACCGCTTGAGCGGTATGTTGGCGATCATCGCTCTCGGCTTGAACATTCTGCTGATTCTCGGTGCGATGGCGGCGTTTGACAGTACGCTGACGTTGCCGGGTATTGCCGGTATCGTGTTGACCATCGGTATGGCAGTTGATGCCAACGTGCTGGTGTTTGAACGTATCCGT
Source organism: Lentisphaeria bacterium (assembly GCA_017462015.1). Lineage (GTDB taxonomy): Bacteria > Verrucomicrobiota > Lentisphaeria > Victivallales > Victivallaceae > UBA1784. Next base: position 9,456 of record JAFTRX010000021.1, on the reverse strand, counting down.
GAAGAGTTGAATCTGGGTAAGAAAGCGAAGGCGGCGGTGGATGCCGGTTATGACCGCGCGTTGAGTTCCGTTCTGGATGCCAACATCACTACGCTTATTACGGCATTCATTCTGATGTACGTTGGTACCGGCGCCATCAAAGGTTTTGCCATTACCCTCGCCATCGGTATTTTGAGCAGTCTTTTTACGGCGCTCTTCATCACCCGTCTGGTCTACGATTACTTCTTCCGTTTCTTCAACATCGGGAACCTCTCCATGCGTCAGATGGTGAAGAAGACCAACATCAACTTCATCGGCAACTGGAAGTACGCTCTTGCCTTTTCCGGCGCGCTTATTCTGCTCTGCATCGTCATGCTGGGTGCGCGCGGCCGCAACGTGCTGGGTATCGACTTCACCGGTGGTACTTCCATCACCTACAGCTACGCCAAACGCGGCAACTCTTCCGCGATGGCAAAGGTGTTGAGAGAAGCCGGATTCAAAGAACCCTCTGTGACCTATAAATCCAATGTCACTGCGGCGGACGATGCTGACCGGGAAAAACTTGAAGTCATGCTCCGTGATGACAGCAACGAAACCGTTCAGAAACAGGTCGGTAAACTGCTTGCTGACAAGTTCCCTGAACTTGGTATAGATCCGGCATCGGCACATGCTCAGCATCTTGATGGTCTTATCGGAAAAGAGTTCACCAAAGCCGCGTTGATCGCTATCGTGCTCGCGCTTATCGGTATCGGTGCTTACATCGTGTTGCGTTATGAGTTTGTCTTTGCGCTGGCGAGTGTATTGGCACTGCTGCATGACGTGCTGGTGGTGCTGGCTATCTATCTGGTCTCCGGAAAGACGATCGGTCTGACTACCGTTGCCGCATTTTTGACGGTCATCGGTTACAGTATCAACGATACCGTGGTTATCTTCGACCGTATCCGCGAAAACAATGCTCTGGAGAAATTCTCCAGCTTCCGTGACAATGTCAACTTGTCCATCAACCAGACTTTGAGCCGTACTTTGATCACCACGCTGACGACTTTCTTCGTGGTTTTTGTCCTCTGGATCGCCGGCGGCCCGGACTTGCAGGAGTTTACCGTTGTGATGCTGCTCGGTGTGCTTTTCGGAACGTACAGCTCGATCTGCCTTGCCGGACCTGCGGTCAACTTCATGCTTGAGCGCAAGGCGAAAAAAGGAGCAAAGTAAGATGGCCGGTTTCGGTGATATTGTCAAATTGATGTCCCATGCCAAGGAGTTGAAAGCTGCGGCGGAGGCGATGAAAAATGAACTTCCTAAAATGGAGTTTTCATCGACCGCTGCCAATGGCGGTGTCACGGTCACTGTCGGAGGAGACATGACCGTGCGCCGGATCGTTATTGCTCCGGAAATGAAGAGCGATACCGAATTTCTGGCTCAGGAACTTCAAAATGCACTCAACAGCGCGCTTGCATCTGCCCGTTCCACCATGCAGGACAAGATGCAGGCGATCGGCGGCGAACTTGGAATCGATATTCCCAATTTCTGAGTCGGCTGACCGGTAAATATTTTTTGCGGGATGGAAATGTGTAACGTTTCTATCCCGCAATTTTAAGGAAAGAAAAATATGGCAAACGTATACTATGCTTCAGCTTCAGATTACGCAGAACAGACGCTCACTGCGGCATTGAAGAAAGCATTTCTTCCGGTTGCAGAAGAAGTTGGCGGCATTGCCGGAAAGCGGGTGATGATAAAGCCGAACTTTCTGGAGTGGAAAGGCGCAGATATTCCAGTTTGTGTCGATCCGCAGCTGTTGCTTGCGCTTTGCCATTTACTGAAAAAGCAGGGGGCGGCAGCGATTGCCGTTATCGAAAATCCTGCGGTGAAATCGGCGCCCGTTATCGTCGAAAATATGGGAATTGCTTCCCAACTTGCGGAGATCGGGGTCGAGGTCAAAAATTGTTCGGAATACAAGTTTGTGGATATGCCGGAAAATTCTGCGTTCCGGCGGATGGAAATCGCGTGCGAATACAAGGAGTTTGATCTGGTCATTGACTTTGCCAAAGCCAAAACACACGCGATGATGACACTGACTTTGGCTGTGAAAAATCTTTTCGGCTTGATCCGGGGAAGTGAACGCCTCGGTTGGCATCTGGCGGTCGGACGTGATTTCAGCCGTTTTGCCGATATGTTGTTGGATATATATATGCTGGTGAAGCCGCATATTTCGCTGGTTGATGCCGTTATCGCCATGGAAGGTAACGGTCCGGGAAGCGGAACTCCGGTGGCACTCAACTTCATCGGTTGTTCCACCGATGGTGTGGCATTGGATGCATCGGTTGCCGCGAAGATGGGTGTCAACGATTTACTTACTGTACAGCGTGCGATGGCGCGCGGAATATTTCAGGATTTCAACGAGTGCGGGGATGTGCCGGGAGTAAAGAAGATAACTTTGCCGGACCCGCCGCAACTGGGATTGGAGTGGGGCGTCTATTTTCCCCCCCGACTCCGGGAGTTTCTGCGCCGCAAAATGGTCGCCAAACCGGAACTTTTTGCGGAACGCTGTGTCGGTTGCGGAGTGTGTGCCAAAATGTGTCCGCCGCAGTCGTTGAAGCTGGTCGATGGCAAGCCGGTGTTTAAACTCAATGAGTGTATCCGCTGTTTTTGCTGTCAGGAGCATTGCCCTGCCGGAGCAATAATTTCCCGGAAGACCGCGTTTATGCGGTTCGCTGATAACTTTGAAAAATTCATACGAAAAATAGTCCGTTGATGAAACAGTCGATTCATAATCACTGCAGGTTGTGCCTGACCTTCGATGACCGCAACTTTGATAATTGGCTCAAAGTTTTGCCGCTTTGGCGCAAATACGATGCGCGGGGAACTTTTTTCGTCTCCGGCACCATGGATGCAATCGCGGTCAATGCCATGCAGAGTTTGCAAAATGCCGGTCACACTGTCGGATTGCATGCTTTTCATCACGCAAAATATCCGAAAAAACCGGACACTTATATCGAAGAAGAGATCATTCCGCAACTGGATGTGTGTCGCCGGGAGGGGATAAATATCCGTGCGTTTGCCTATCCTTACAGTTTGCGGGATGCTGAGAGCGACCGTAAGCTGTTTGAATTTTTTGATTTTCTCCGGGGCGGAGCCTGGCAGATCACAGAAAAAGGAGAGGCCATGGTCGGCAATGACCGGTTGTTTGTAAAAGAAATTTCACCCAAACAGTTGTTTTTCGGGATGTCTGCATCCGGAAACTTCGATTTTCATTCGCTAAGTCAATGCTTTTACCGGGCGGCGGAACGGAATGAGACGATTGTTTTTTATGCACACGATATTACGGCAAAAGTTGCTCCGAGTCACCACATTTCCATCGGACAATTGGAAGTTCTGCTCAAGCTGGCGCGGGCATTGGATATGGATATTTGCGGAATGAATGAGTTGTGATAAGTAAATCAGTAAAATGATTTTTCAACCAATATTTAAAGAAAGGAAAATGAGGATGAAAAAATTTTTATCAATGCTGCTTTTATTGGCAGCCGTTGTGCTGAGTGCAGCACCGAAGCCGGGAACGGCAAAAACGTTAAAAGTCGCCGTTAATGGCGAGGCGTCAACCGCAATCGTCATTGATGACAAAGCCGACCGCGTGGTGTGGCAGGCGGCGCGGGAATTGCAGAATTACTTCCGCATGATCAGCAGTGCCCGTATCCCCATCCGCAACCTGGCGTATTCCAACTCCTCCAATATCGTTCTCGGAACTCCGGAGTCTCCGGCTCTCAAGCCGGTACTCAAAGGTACTGCTTTGAAGCTGGTCAAGCAGATCAAAGATGACGGTTATGCTGTTTTCTCCCGGGGCTATCGTCTCTGCATTGTCGGTAAAACTCCCCGCGGCGTGCTTAACGGTGTTCACCGTTTCATTTTGAACCACACCGATTTTATCTGGGTGCGTCCTTATAAAGAGCTTGCCAATTTCACCTTTGATCCCAATTTGAAACTGAGTGTCAAAGACCACGTTGACAATCCGGTATTCCGTCTGCGTGCCTGGCTTGCCAATGCCCGTATCGCCCAGTACAGCGAAGAGTTTTTCATCTACTGCGTCCGCAACGGTATCAATTATCTCCCCGGTGCCGATGAACCCGGTATCCGCAGCCGTTATGCCGATAACGGAATGTTCGTTGAATTCGGCGGCGGTCACAATATGAGTACCCGCTGGCTGCCCAAAAAAGTTTTTGCGGAAAAGCATCCGGAATATTATATGCAGATCGACGGCAAGCGCGTTACCACCGGTCGTGTTCAGCTGTGCTATGCCAATGAAAAAATGCACGAAGCGTTTATCGCCAATACGTTGAAAATCGTCAAAGAGCTGCCGGATTTCTACAACTGCATCAACATTATGATCGACGACACCCAGAGTTACTGCGAATGTGATTTGTGCATGAAGCCGATCAAGCTTGCCAACGGCAAAGTGCTGGAACGCAGCCACGGTGCATTCAAATCCACTCAATTCTTCCTCTTCCTCAACAAAGTTGCCGCCGCCGTGGAAAAAGCACGTCCCGGCATGCGGATCAAGTGCTTCGGTTACTTCTTCACCGCCACACCGCCGGAAATCCCGGTCGCTGATAATATCCGTATCAGTTTCTGTCCTTACGTCCGCAATGACAAGGAAACTCTTCATGGTGCCAGCAATGCCAAATGGCTTGAACGTACCGTTAAATATGCATCCATGAGTCCCTCGGTCATGTGGCGTGAATACTACTTCTCCGGAGCCGGATTCCCGCGTCCGCAGGCGAATATCATCGCTCAGGATTTGCGTTTTATCTCCAAGAAAGGTATCAAAGAGGTCACTTCCGAACACAGTTGGGGCGACCGTCCCGGCATGCGGAAAAAACATCCGCTCAAAGAGGTGGACTTCTTCAACATCACCGGTATTGAATTCTGGACGATCACTCAGCTCTTCTGGAACCCGCATCAAGACCCCGATCAGCTGCGCAGTGAATACATCAAACGGGTTTACCGTGAAGCTGCTCCCGGAGTGCAGAAATTCTACAAATATCTGCGGGACAGTTGGCTCAACGATCCGACTGCCAGTGCATTCAATGACGACTACCGGCGTTCAATGGGACGTTATGTCATCGGTAAAAAGTTGACTGAACCCTGCCGTGCCGCCCTCGCAGAAGCTGCCAAAACGGTGAAAAATCCGGTTGCGGCAAAGCAGCTTGCCAAACTTACCGGAACCTTTGAAAAATGGTTGACGCTTGCCGCCGCTGCTACCAATCCGGAATACAATGTTCCCAAGGTCGAGGGCAAAGGTTTCCCCGGATTTGATTTCAATTCCGGTGTCTGGAAGAAAGCAAAGCCGCTTACCCAGATGTGCAGAATGGGAACCAAAGAACCGGCGGCTGAAGATACGCTGGTCAAAATCGTTCATGACGGACGGACGATGTACATTGCCATTCAGTGCAAGATCCCCAACGGAAAAACTACTGCCAAGCCGGGCATCCCCATGAATAAATGGCCCAGCGGCGACCATGTGGAACTTTTCCTCGGCCGTCGTACCGGCGGTTACAATCTTATGGTCTACAACACGTTTGCTGACAGCAAATCCTCCCGTTACGATGCTTTCTGTACCGATGGCAAGTGGAACGGTGAGTGGGATGTCAAGACTGAATTCAAGAACGGCGAATGGCGCTCTGTGGCGATTATTCCCTTCAAGACTCTTGGTTTTGTCATTGAGCAGAGCAACCGCATGAGTGCCCTGATTTATCGGGTGTTGACCAAGCGAACCAATACCGACCGGAGCCGTCACTTCTCGTGGGGCGGCGGCAAAGTTCACTCTGCCGATGCTTTCGGAGATCTGATCTTTGCGCATGAGTGAGATACTGCGGTCAGCACGCTTTCCGGCGTGCTGACCATTTTTTTAGAAAACGAAGTATTTTGTTTTCTCCGTTGTCGCGGCATAACTTACTCCCATGACAAATGGGGCGTCGCCGGAGTGTTTGTCTCCGGGGACTTCAGTTACTGGTATGAGTCCGGGCCGGTGGCGGAAATGGTGATAGAAGAAAGCTTCTTCGATAATTGCAACTACGATCACGATGCTGCTGCGCGGGAGCCGCCTGTCATTTAACAGAATGCTCTACAGGAAAATTCCGCAACAGCGTAAGATGTTCCTGTCAGAGAACGCATATTTACCACAATTTTATCATCGGCAATGATATGCAATACCGGGATGATCACTTCTCCGGCTTTTGCCTGCTGCTTATACTCAATGCGTACCCGGTTCCACGAAAACTCTTCAGGAAGAATATCTGCTGCTATTGAAAAATAGTAAGGACTGCTCAAGTGACCATTGGGATCCAGGTGCGAGCGTTTTACTTCCAGAGGCGACGTTTCTGTACCGGATGTTTGCGGGACGGGAATTTTTCGCGGCAGACACTCCATCGGTTCGGCATCGTCAAATTTTACATTGAAATCCTCCGGAGCGACTTTGACCGCTTTCAACGCATTCAAATCAAAAAACGCTCCGGATGCATTGGCAAGCAGACACAAATTCCCTGATTCGTCGCACATTGTCATGCGCCGCAAACCGTAAATCGATTTGCAGCCATAAATTTTTACCGCAGTTGAAATATTTTCCCGGAACAGCGGCCAACGCAGAACATCTATCTGGAGTGACGAAAGAAAAATTGCAATTCCATTATTCTGTAAATATTTTTTCAAGCCGGTTTCCTGATGCTCCTGGAACTGGCAGCAATCCATCATCAAAGCGACAGCTTCGTGCAGCTTTAATCTGCCATCAGCTCCGCATTGAGTGAATGCCAATTCTTTTTTCATCTCATACATAATAGATACTCCAGGTAAAAACTTACTTTAGATAATATACATCAATTTTTTTGTTTTTCAATAGATTTAAAGATAAAAAAATTAGAATGATAAAAGTATTTTGCGGCGAGTTTGAGCATCACTTCCGCTGAAAGAATTAAAAAACAAGCATTTTGCTGATTTTATGGGATAGCTGTGAAAAAATTATGAGATATCTGTGAATTCGTCTAAAAAAAAAGCCATTTTCCGCTTGCAAATCGACATTTTTATAGTAAATTTTATTATTTGACAAATTACCCCCTTTTGAGGTATATTCCAATACAGTAAAAGAGGATATTGCAAGTTATAACATAAAAATTTCACAAAATTTGGGATATTAACACAACGTAAAGGAATGTCGCAATATGAATCGGTTTCCGGAAAAACTGATGATTCCCGACAACAGCGGTTACCATGAAAAAGACAAATGGGTCTGGTGCGGCAGTGCCGTGGAAGAACCGGAAAAAGGATTTCATCTTTACGCCGCACGGTGGCGTAAAGATTATCCGATGCTTGAAGGATATGTGCTTTTTTCAGAGATAGTTCATGCCTTTTCTCCCAATTTGGAAGGACCTTACCATTTTGTGGAAAATGTGCTTCCGGCTTTCCCTGACCCGCACTGGGACAGCCGTATGGCGCACAATCCCACCATCGTCCGGCGCAATGGAGAATATCTGCTCTACTACATCGGTTCGACCTACACTAAAACACCGACTCCGCCGGATATCATTGAAAAAGAACGCGGTATGATGCTCGAGGTGTATGATGAGATCCGTATCGGGCTTGCCCGCAGTAATTCTCCTGCCGGTCCGTGGAAAGTCTGTCCGCATCCGGTTCTGGAAGCAAGAAAGGATAAATTCGACAATACGCTGGTGACCAATCCGGCTCCATGCGTACTGCCCGACGGACGCATTTATCTTTATTACCGTACCAATACTCCCAATGGTGCCAGGATCGGACTTGCCATTTACGATGATCCGGAAGGACCGGCAACCCGCTTTGACGAGCCGGTATTGGAGGCAGATTTTCAAATAGAGGATCCCTTCGTCTGGCATAACGGAAAGCATTTTGAAATGATTGCCAAAGATTTGAACGGCAAAATCACCGGCGAATATCACAGCGGAGCGCATTTTGTTTCCGATGACGGTATCCATTGGGAATATGCCGGGAAAGCTTATTCCCGCAAAGTGAAACTTGCTTCCGGAGAAGAGATCACACTCGGTTCTCTGGAACGGCCGCAGCTTCTTTTTGATGCTGACGGTACCCCCAAGGCACTATTTGCTGCAGTCGCTGACGGTCCGGGCGGTTTTCAGAAAGCTGAAAACACCTGGAATCAGGTTTTCCCGCTGTAAACAGAAAGATACGATCATGGCACTCATTGAAAAACTTCAACAGGTCCTTGATGAAGCCGTGGCTTCCGGAGAGGAGTGCGGATGTCAGCTTGCCGTATATCAGCATGGGAAACAGCTTTGCAGTCTCTGTGCCGGATTTACAACTCCGGATAAAAAAATAAAAGTTGATGAAAATACGCTGTTCCCGGTTTTTTCGGTCGGCAAAGGAATCATTGCCGCATTGATGCATATCCTTTATGAACAGGGGTTTTATGATTACGATGACCTTGTCGGTCCTTATTGGCAGGAATATGCATGCAATGGAAAGGAGATGACCCGGATCTGGCATATTCTGACCCACCGCAGCGGTTTATATCAATTTCCTGCCGGTACGCCGCTTGAAGAGCAGTTCCAATGGGAAAAGGCGTATTCAGTTTTGTCGGCGATGGCTCCACTTGACTGCATCGGCAGCAAACATCACTATCATGCCGGAACTTTCGGGGTTTTGACCGGCAGACTTGCAGAATTATTGACCGGAGAAAAACTTTCCGTATTATTGAAAAAAAATATCTGGGATACTCTTGGTATCGACCGCATATATTTCGGATTGCCTGAGACATATTTCCGGGAACTTGCTTTGATCGACGATACCGCAATTTCCAATGATAGTCTGACAAAATTCAATAACATCTCCATCCTCGGCGGTTTGAATCCATCCAGCAATGGATGTGCCAATGCACTTTCGCTTGCCAAGTTGTACGCGGCTTTACTGCCGGAGGGTTTGGAAGGCAAAACTCTGCTCAAAAATCAGACTGTGGAAAATGCCACCATTCTCCGGCGTGCTCCGGATGACCCGATCCTGCCGGGACAATGGGCAAAATTCGGTCTGGGCTGGGTATTGTGCGGTCCGGAAAATGACCGGGGACGGATGTTTGGTCATGGCGGGGCGTGCGGCAGCGAAGCTTTTGCCGATAAAGAGAGTGGGATCGCCGTAGGATTTACGAAAAATAAAGTTAATAAAAATCATCCGGATCACATCACAAGAAATAAGATATCCCGCGTGCTGGGTATCCCTGAGCGTGTATGGTAAATTGAAGTTTTTAAATCGTACAAGGAGATAAATATCATGCTTTATTGTCTCATAAAAAACTACCTGCGGCGGAGAAGAGCGGGCAATCTTACGGGCAAATCGGCGGACGCCCACTCAGTCATGGACAGTAGTCCACTCCTTCGTTGTCGCCTTGATTTACCCGCAACCTTGCCGCACGATGCATCCACCGGTCGCGAACAGACCACTTTGAACGCAGTG
>JAFTRX010000131.1 GCA_017462015.1 Lentisphaeria bacterium | reverse complement strand
TTATCCAGATGGGATATGACGATATCTTCATCCGGTATAATGAACTGCACTCAAGTTACTGAACCGCCGTATGCCGAACGGCACGTACGGTGGTGTGAGAGGACGGCTGTCCAAATAATGGACAGCCTCCTACTCGATTAAGAATAACCTGCGGCGGCGCCTCGTGGGCGCTTCTTACCGGCAAATCTGCGGACTTCCGACTTCATTACATTACGCCGCGACAAGCATCTTCACACCTTGCCACGGCGGAGCTTCAGCGGAGACGGGTCCTTCAGCTTCGCCTTGATAGACCTGCAACCTTGCTGCACGATCCATGATTGGGACATTAACAAAAAATAAGACAAAACGAAAAAAACTTTCTGATTTTTTCGTAAAACTATTGTTTTTTACACATTTTTGAATATAATCGCATCATCGGAATTTTACTGCAATTTTAAAGGAGGGGGTAAAAATGAATTACACCGACCCCAATGATTTTACAGGAAGTGATATTGAAAAAATCAATACCGCCGTTCTTGCCGCCGCAAAAGAAGATGGCGTCATCCGCATCGGCAAAAGAAAAGCTGCCGGGAATGACCGGAATTTCTGGCTTATTGATTCAGCCATTCTTCTTCCGGAAAATGTAACATTGATCGTTTCCAATACGATGATCAAACTGTCTGATTCCTGCAGGGATAATTTTGTACGCAGTGCAAATTGCATCGTGGGCAATAAAGAGGTTCCTGTATTGAAAAACATCCATATTATCGGGGAAGGCAATGCGGTTTTTGAGGGGGCGGATCGCCCCCGTGCCACAGGGGACGGCGGTAAAACTCTTACCATTGGCAGATTGGATCCCTATCCCCCCGATACCAATTTGAGCAAACGCCCCACATACGGGACAGATGCCGGTAAAGAGGGGGAATGTCAGACTGGCGACTGGCGTAATATCGGCATACTGCTTGTGAAAGTGGAGGATTTTTCCATCCGGAATATCACAGTACGCAATCCCCATTGCTGGGGGATCAGTCTGGAATATTGCCGTAACGGACTTGTGAGAGATGTTCACTTTGAAGAAAATGAGTATGTGATGATCGACGGCTTCCGGGAACGGGGACTCAACCGTGACGGTCTTGATTTACGCAGAGGCTGCCGGGATATTTCCATTGAAAATATTACAGGATTTTCCGCGGACGACCTGATTGCCCTTACAGCCATAGCCCCCCTTGCCCGGGATAGAGAGCCGGGTATGTATGGAAGAACAGAATTTTACGGTGCCCCGGAGGATGTACGGGAAGATGATGTATTCAATATTTCCATCCGCAATGTGAGAGGATACTCTTCCGGCGGATATTTTGTGATCCGCTTCCTGAATCAGAAGGGTGTAAGAATGCACGATATACAGGTTACCGGAGTATTGGATACCGCCCCGGAGGATGTAAATGGATTCGGCTGTATCAAACTGGGCGATCCTGCTTACGGCGGAGCTGCTGCCCCCGGAGAAACCTGGAATTTTCTTATCAGCAATATCCAGACGCATGGAAAAAAGGCGATCATTATCGGAGCACCGTTGCAGGATTCCATGATTTCCGATATTCTGTTTTATAAAAAATCCGACGTCCATGCCCTCATTGGTTATCATGGCTGCACGCCCAGTGTACTGAACCGTGTTACCTTGAATAATCTTATAACAATAGACAGAACCCAAGATGGAAAAATTTGATTTTTACTTTTTAACAGAAAGAACGCCGATTGCAACCGACTGTTTTTATTCTTGACAATTTTCTTTCAGAGAATATTCAGTTTCACAAAATTTGGGACATTAACCATTAAATCTATTTATGCGGTACTGCTGGCATAAAGTGTGTCTATTGGCATGCTGGATCACTGGGGTTCCCGATAAGGCGATGCAACGCATTTCTCCACGCACAAACTTGCCAGCCGGAGGGAGACAGCCGTTCCGGCTTTCTCCCCGCCGGACTCCCCTCTTTTCCAGTTCCCCGTCGTGTGCAACGTTTGTTGGTATTTTCCTTCGATTACAGCGCCTGCGTTCAGCCGATTACATCGGCTTCACTCGCGGCTTACTGCTCGGCTTCCTTCGCCCGCGCTGAATTTCTTCAGCGCGTCCGCCGGCTGTTGACCGGCGGTTCGCTCTGTCCAGCCTGCGCGCTCGGCGGCAACCGCCTCGCACGGAGCGGCGACATACTTCGCTTTTTTTGAAAGGGGAAGGGGGTAGGCAATCAGCCGGAGAGCTGATTGCGTGAAGAGCGCCTTCAGCGCGTGAAGATGTGAAGGTGTGAAGTGCGCCCTGAGGGCGTAATGATGTGATATTATTATTTTAAAGCCTGCTTTTCCAAAGCCGCGACAACGGAGCGGCGACATACTTCGCTTTTTTTGAAAGGGGAAGGGGGTTTGGGGGAAGGGGAAAACTCTTTTTTCTCGTGAAAAAAAGTTTTCCCCTTCCCCCAAAGAAGCGCTTACACCTTACAGAAGGAAGGTGGAGGCGCGGCCTTCGAGTTCTTCGCCGACTTCCTGGAGGGTACGGCCGACGTAGAGCTGGCGAGGGCGGACGATTTTGGTTTCGTCGCCGATCATTTCTTTCCAATGGGCGACCCATCCGGGGAGGCGGGCGAGAGCGAACATTACGGTGAACATATTTTCGGGGATACCCATAGCGCGGTAGAGGATACCGGTATAGAAGTCGACATTGGGGTAGAGGCAGCGGTCAACGAAGTAGCTGTCGTTGAGAGCGATCTCCTCGATACGGCGTGCGACGTTCAGGAGCGGGTCATTGCTGCCGATGCGGGAGAGATAATTTTCGCACTCTTTACGGATGATGGCGGCGCGGGGGTCATAAGCTTTATAGACGCGGTGGCCGAAGCCCATCAGGCGGAAGGGGTTATTTTTATCTTTCGCCATTTTGATAAATTTCTCGATATCGCCGTCGGCATGGATCATGCGGAGTTGTTCGATGACCGCCTGATTGGCGCCGCCGTGGAGGGGGCCGGAGAGGGCGGAGGTTCCGGCGGAGATGGTGGCATACAGGTTAACCTGAGCGCTGCCGATAGCACGGACGGCGGAGGTGGAACAGTTCTGTTCGTGGTCGGCGTGGAGGATAAAGAGTACGTTGAGCAGGCGGACGGTTTCAGCGCTGATGTGATAGGGCTGAACGGGAGAATCGAACATCATATTGAGAAAGTTTGCGCAATATGAGAGGTCGTGGCGCGGATAAACGATGGGTTCGCCGATGGATTTTTTGTAAGCAAAAGCGGCGATGGTACGCACGATGGAGATGACGCGGGCGCAGGACTGTTCAATATTTGAAGCAGTGGTGTTGACGTCCACGTTTGGATAGAAGGCGGCCATGGCGTTTATCATTGTGGAAAGGATGTGCATGGGGTGCGCGCCCTGCGGGAAGTGGTCGAAAAAGTGGCGCATATCCTCATGGATCATGCTGTTCAAATTGAGCATGCAGGAGAAGTCGAGGCGTTCCTGTTCAGTAGGCAAGGTGCCATGTACGAGGAGGTAAGCGACATCGACGAAGGTAGATTTTTTGACCAGCTCTTCGATGGGGATGCCACGGTAACGGAGGATGCCGCGGTCACCGTCGATATAGGTGATCTGACTGCAGCAGCTGGCAGTATTTACAAAACCGGGGTCAATGGTGACCAGTCCGGTGGAAGCGCGCAGTTGTTTGATGTCCAGCGCTTTGTCGCCTTCGGTACCGACGACGACCGGGAGTTCGACTTCCCGTCCTTCAAACTTGAGGACGGCACTTTCTTTGTATTTTTCGCCTGTCATCATGGCTCTTACCTCATATTTGCTTACTTTTAAAGTTGCAAGTTAAAAAACACCAAAGATATAATATAGCATTGATTGGATAAAATTTCAACCGGATGCAGGATCGTAGTTGCAGGCAGGAAATCGTCCATTACAAGAAAATGTCAGCGGCGATACTTTTTATGCCATTGGAATAATTTTTGTAACGACCGCTTGAACATTCACGTAAAATTTGGAACAGTTTGAAAAAGTGATTTTCAGAGTAGTTGGAACGATGCATGTAATGTGTCATAAAATCCTGCAGCATCTTCATATATTCGCTGGAGGTGTTTTGAGGGGCACGGCGGATGAGTTCTTCTGCAAGGTGGACGGTTTGAGCAATTGCATTATGCTTTCTTGCTTTACGTGACAGGTTGATTTGGACTTTCAGATCTGGTTTTGCCGGTGCAGAGCAGTTATTCTGATGGATGCGATATCGGGTCAATTCCTGATCTACCGCCAGCCAGTTGCCGCTTACAGCTAATTGCAGACCGATCCAGGTGTCGGGAAAAAATGTTCCGAGTTCGGGGAAAGGCATAATGCGGTCGATGTACTTGCGGCGGAAGACGATATTGTGCGATGAAAGTGTGACTCGTTTCAGAAAAACCTTCAGCGAATTTCCGTTTGCCAGTTCTGCTTGCATTACAGGTGTGAAATTTCGCATTTCCCATAGAGAAAAGCCCAGATTTATGAGATTTTCATCAACGGCGGTACTGTTGCAGAATGCTCCGGAATATTCCGGATGTGCATCCAATGCGGAAGTTAATGTTTCAACTTTTTCCGGAAGCCAAACATCATCTTGGTCGCATAAAAAAATATATTCTCCGGAACAATGGTTTATGGCTTTTTCAAAATTCCGGCATACACCAAGTTGTTCATTATTGTGAATGTATTTGATGTTTTTGCCGGTATTGATAAATTTTTCTATTTGCTTAAAGGTTTCCATGTCAGGAGAATCATCGCAAATGATGATTTCATCCGGTGGAGTCGTTTGACTGACAAGAGATTCAATTTGTTCTGCGATGAATTTTTCTCCGCAATACGCGGCGAGAGCGACAGATATTTTTTTCATAATGATAAGTTCCATGTTAGATAAAGCGGTCAGCACATATGTATTGTTTGCATTTTTCGGGGAGCAGAGCGACGCCATGATGCCAGAGCAACGACTCTTCGCCTCCTGAAAGAGAGAGTTGTTTGCGCAATTTTTTCAACTCCGGAGAGTTGCCCGGGGTGGGACATTTATCAATTGAAAATTCCTGTCTCATTATCAGGCAAAGTTTTTTGCCATCGGGCCAGAAGATGTTGGAATTTTTGACTCGCCGGATGAACTCCTGCAGTTCATGACGGGAAACGGCATCAACTTGAGCGAGCAGATTTTCCCATTGCCGGAGTTCGACTGATTTAAATTCGCCGGCAAACGGATATTCGTAGGGAGGCAGTATCCACGGTTCGGTCAAAACGTGCAGGCAAGTTCTGATTTTAGCTTCAATACTTTTTGGGAGATGCTTTAACAGGTTGTTGACAAGTATAGGAAGTAGTGATCGTTTGGCAGGAGAGCAGGAGACTGGCGGATTGGATGAAAACTGTTGTTGCGAAGTATTATTTGTTGTACATGGATTATTTTTTTGTGTCATCTGTGGTGAATCCTTTTTTTAAAGGTAAGCACCACAAAAAAACGGTGCATTACCTGTTTTGTATATCCTCACACGTCCACCACAGACGTACACAACGATACAAACGCAGAAATGCACCGTGTATATAAAGATACACGGCACAAAACTCCTGTGCTCGTTGTGTCAAGGCTTTTGTACAAAGTGGTGGTTTGTGAGGATAGCCTGAAATTTTATGTAGTGTTATTATTTATTGTTGCTGGAAAAATTTATATTTTGTTGTGCCTCCTTTCTTGTTGAATTTTTTTCAAATGTCACCAAATATAACATCCGTACATGTTTTTTTCAAATCCCTGCAGCGGATTTGAAATGAAAAATTTTTTGAAAATTACCGATGAGTTTGACAAGTTTTAAACAGCGGTGTATATTATCTGAAGTCTTGTATATATAAATATTATGCATTGGGAAAAAAGATGATGAAACAAGCAGTTGCGTTGTTGTGCTGTTGTTTGGCTGTTGTGCTGACGGCGGCGGAGAAGGTCTCGGTGGTCGCGGATAAAAATGAAGCGAAATGCGGAGAAAAAATCACCTTTACGGTCAAAGTTTCCGGTGATAATGTTGCCAAAAAAAGTGTACACATTGAACTTATGGGAAACAAAACGATCAGAGGAAAGAAAAAAGTTGTCACGGATGCCGCCGGAACTGCCAAAATTGAGGTAGTTTCCAATCATCCCGGTTCCGTGTGCTGTCTCGCGCAGATCAAAGTTGACAAAAAGTGGCAGAAAGCGTATGCCGGAGTTGCCATTGATAAGGAAAAAGTTGTCCCCGGCCGTCCGGCACCGGCGGATTTCAACGAATTCTGGGCAAAGATAAAACAAGAACTCGATGCGCGCCCGATGGATGCGGTGTTGACGCCGCTGCAAGTCAAAAATCGCGGAGTGAAAGCGTATAAAGTCATCTTCCCGATGGGCGGTGACGGCAAGGACGGTTACGCGAAGTTTTCGATCCCTGCCGGAGCCAAGGCAAAATCACTTCCGGCATTTTTGATGGTTCACGGCGCCGGAACGTCAGAAGTTCCGGTGATGGATAATATGGCACTGCGGTTTGGCGGAATGATGTTTTTGACGCTCAGCCCGATGCCGGCGGACAGCAAAGGTGTGGTCTATCCCGCCCGGAAGGGAAGATTTACCGGATACCGTCACTGGAATGCAGATGACCGGGATAAAATCTATTTTAAAGAGATGTTCCAGCGGGTATATCGCGGATTGCAGTTTTTGAAGTCACGTCCGGAATGGAATGGAAAAATATTGATCGTCTCCGGAACCAGTCAGGGCGGCGGACAGGCGCTTGCCGCCGGTGGTCTTGAGCCGCAGGTGACACTGGTGACAGCGCATGTGCCGGCGATTTGCAACCATGGCGGATTTGCCGCAGGCGGCGATTCCGGCTGGCCGCATTATCAGGCGACACCGGCGTACCGGAAGAATCCGGAAGCGGTGTTGAAAGCATCTGCTTATATCGACGGCGTAAACTTCGCGCGTAATATAAAGAACGCGCGGGTGTTTATCTCCACCGGTTTTATTGACCGTACCTGTCCGCCGGAGAGTGTGTTTGCCGCGTTCAACGTGATTCCGTCTGCGCGTAAAAAGCTGTTTTGTACGCCGACTGCCAATCACCGTGTTCCCGATACTGCCAGAAAGGCGGCAGAAAAAGTGTGGGAAGATCACATCAAGACAGGTCGATAACGGGATGGAATGGTGAAAAAACGGTGGTTTTTGGAAAAAATGCGGAAAATTTTCAAAAAAGCACTTGCAATTTCACCAAGAGTGTGGTATCTTAAGTGAATGTCAACCACTAATACGGTTGCTCAGGTGGGTTGGTAGCTCAGTCGGTAGAGCATCGCCCTTTTAAGGCGGTGGTCCCGGGTTCGAGCCCCGGCCAACTCACCATTTTTTTATTTTGATATTATAACATTAACATTGATACGAGGAAATAGCAATGAGCAAGGTCTGCGAACTCTGCGGTAAAACCCGCGGCAACGGCGGCTGCATCACCCGTAAGGGTTTGGCGAAGAAAGCCGGCGGTATCGGTATGCACGTTGTCAAAAACGTCAAGCGTACCTTTGAAGTCAATCTTCAGAATGTCAAAATCGTCGAAGACGGTACTGTCAAAACTGTTAAGATGTGTACTGCCTGCATCCGTACCGGAAACTACACCAAGGCGTAATTTGCGTCCGGTATCTGAGTCTGGTTTGCAACGGACGGAGTTTTAATACTTCGTCCGTTTTTTTTTGAAGAAATACAGGATTGGAAAATGTTTGGTCTGGGAGATTTGTACATCGTCGGCGCTGTTTTGGGCAGCATAGCTGTTTCAGCCGTTGGCGTGGTTTATGGAGCAATCAATTGGAACCGTTCCGGGAGCGAAGAAGACAAATGATTCCGGGAATGGATATTTTGTGTGTGGCATATAACCTCAATGCAGTGGTGCTGGGGTCACTTATTGCCGTTTATGCGATTCTTATCGGATATCTGGGATTGCGCGGTTTCCGCAAAACCAAGAGCAATCAGGATTATCTGCTCGCCGGACGCTCTGTCAATCCCTTTGTCATGGCAATGAGCTATGGAGCGGCGTTTATCAGCACATCGGCGCTGGTCGGTTTCGGCGGTATCGCCGGTCAATTCGGCATGGGATTGATGTGGCTGGTGTTTATGAATATCGCGTTTGGCATCGTGGTGGCGTTCATCTGGTTCGGACACCGGACCCGGAGTATGGGCGCGGAATTGGATGCCAAAACGTTCCCGGAGTTTATCGGCAGACGTTTTCAGAGTGAAAAGATAAAATTGTTTATCGCCGGAGTGATTTTTATATTCATTCCGCTTTATTCCAGTGTCGTGCTGATAAGCGGAGCGCGTTTCCTCCAGGAAGTGATGGGCGTGCCGTATTTCTGGGCGCTGGGAGTGTTTGGTGCGATTGTTGCAGTGTATGTCATCTTCGGCGGATTGAAAGGTGTCATGTACGTCGATGCGCTGATGGGAACGGTCATGCTTCTGGGGATGTTGATGCTGCTTGTGAGCTGTTATGTCCGGCTGGGGGGAGTGGTCTCGGCGCATCAAAAACTGACAGAGATGTCCGCGCTGGTGGCGCAGAGATTGCCGCAGGAATATATTCTCGGTCACCGGGGGTGGACTGTCATGCCGGAGTTCAATTCGGTGTGGTGGTGGACTCTCGTCTCCAGTTTGATGCTTGGTGTCGGAATCGGAGCGCTGGCGCAGCCGCAGTTGGCGGTACGGTTTATGACCGTCAAAAGCGGCAAAGAGTTGAACCGGGCGGTGCTGGTTGGTTCCATCTTCATTCTCTGTACTGCCGGTGCCGCGTATATGACCGGCGCCTTGTCCAATGTGTTCTTCTTCCATCCGGAAGCCGGTAAGACTCCGCAACTGGCGATTGAAGCTGCCGGAGGAAATCCGGATATTATCATCCCGATGTTTATCAAAGAAGCGCTTCCGGCGGTGGTGTTGTATGTGTTTTCGCTGACGATGTTGTCGGCTGCAATGTCGACGTTGTCCAGTTTGTTCCACGTTGCCGGAACCTCGCTGGGGCATGATATTTGCGGAAATCTGCGCTGGGGCAGAGAAAATGGTATTCTGTTGTCCCGGACGGGAGTATGCTTTGGAATCGTGTTGAGTGTGTTTTTTGCGATGATCTTGCCTCCGGGCGTGGTGGCGCGGGGAACAGCTATCTTTTTCGGTATTTGTGCTGCGGCATTTCTTCCTGCCTACGTTGCGGCATTGTATTGGAAACGCGCCACGCGTGCCGGAATCTGGGCTGGGATCGTGACCGGTTCGGTGGTGACGGTGTTCGGATTGGTTTTTATGCATCAGAAAGAGGCGGCGCTGTTGGGGATCTGCAAACTTATTTGCGGCAGGGATGTGTTGGTTTCAGTGCATCCGTGGCCGGTGGTTGATCCCTTTGTCTATGCGTTGCCGCTGTCGGTTATCGCACTGGTCGTGGTGAGTTTGCTCACGCGGCCGTTGGAAAAGAAGCATCTTGACCGGATTTTCAAGTAAGTCCGGTTGGGAAAAAGGAAAAAGTTTTAAATATGGGAAAAGTTGATTTGTAAGATTGCTTTTCCGGTATTATATTAAGCTGTCGGCATTGAGCCGGTTTTACTGGTGTCCGGATGGCGGAATTGGCAGACGCAGCAGACTTAAAATCCGGGCATGGAGTTGATTGAAAAATATAAAAGATGATGCCAGGGTGGCGGAATAGGCAGACGCAACTGACTTAAAATCAGTCACTTATACGGTGTGCGGGTTCGAGTCCCGTCCCTGGTACCACTTTTTTTACTTTCACTAAATTACTCTATTTTACCCAACTTTTCAACTGGAAAAGTGCTGATTTTGCCACAAACTTGCCACAAGGTGTTTCACCTCAAAACTGCCACTTGATAAATGACTTCTGAAAAGCCTCTATTGGTATAATCGTACCGATAGAGGCATTTTTTTACTTAATTCAGCCCACTTTACAGGCATAATACCCCGGACGGAATAGTTCCGTTCAGTAAACACCAATCCAAAGGAGGTATTATGCAAGATTACCCGAAAGAGTCCGGCAGAGGTTGTTTCTTTGCCGGGCTTCTCTTTGCCCTCGTCCTGGGGGCGTGCGGCTACTGGATGCTGCACAAAGAAACGCTCACCGTGGAGAAGGCTGTGCCACGGAAACCTGACATTGCTGAACTTGATGCCAGAGCCAAGCCCCACTTCGACCGGGCAAAGCAGAACATTCCGGCAGTCGTGGAAGAACTCACCAGTTACAGCAGCATGGTGAAATTCTGCTACCTTGCCAGCTGTGACAAGCTCTCCGGCACCAACCGGGCGCAGGAGTATCTGGCTTCAGTCATCAATGCCCGGATTATTGATCCCTGCCGTGAGGGAGCAAAAGTCTATGGCTGTGACGTGAACCCGGCAAGTTTCCAGAAACACATTGCTGAACTCAACAGCGATGCGGTCATGGCTTCTGCCTATGCTGCAAGCGGACTGATGCTTGAGGCGGTCTTTGTGAAATCAACCATAAAGGCATTCACTTCAGTTCTGGGTGCAATCAGTTCACGCCTTGCTGCTGCCTACGGTACAGGAGCCGCCTGTGCAGTGGCAGATGGTCCATTCCCCATTGGCGACACTATTGCCGTACTGTTGGCTACTGGCGGCACGGCGTGGTGTGCCTACGATCTCTGGCAGGCGAAGGCACAGCTGCACTCTGAATTGTCAGCGGTACTGCTGCAATCAATCGACAACTGCCGTGAGGCAAGCAGAAAGGTAGCTCTGGAATGAAACTCATCCTTGCAGCGTTCCTTTCAGCCCTGACGCTCACAGCTTCAGCTGCTCCCCACAAAGTGCGTCCACGACGGCATCGACCGGTGAAAACCATTGAAGTTGTACGCAAGGTTCCGTGGCAGACTGTTGCCGCTGGTGGTATGGCTGCCGGTACAGTCATTGCCGCTTACAAGATCAGCGATGGAGTGGAGGACGGGCTCAAAACAGTTGCCCAAGAAAAGCCTGAAGCCTTCACTGATTCGCTGTCAGTTCTCACCTGGCCGCTCCGCTGGGCGGTCTTGATCGCTCTCCTTTGCTCCGGATACTTTATCTGGTGCAGAATAAAAAAATACTTCAATACGAAAGGTTATAAAAATGAAGATCACCAAAAATGAATTGTCCCGTGCCCTGAAAGTTCTGGGCAAAGTTGTCTGTCAGACCAGTCCGGTGGAATTGTACCGCTCTATCCGTTTTGTCGGCGATGAGTGCGGTATCCATGCCATGGCAACTGACGGAGTTGAAACCGTGTCAGTCAAACTTGAAGCCTTTGCCGACAGAGCAATCGACTTCTGCGTTCCCTTCAAGGAACTCAAAGAGCAGATCCGCAGCAGTCGCAGTGAGTTCATGGAACTGTCAGGCGAATACCTTGACTTCCCTGAACCTGACGAACCGACCGCAGATGTGCTTTCGGTGGTACTGCCTGCCAACTTCGGGGAACTGATCGCGCAGGCGGCTCCCATCATTGACCGGAGCAATCCCCGCAGGGTACTGCAAGGTATCAATCTTTCCAGTGCCGGTGTGACGGTGACAGACGGTAAGCAGCTGCTTCATCTGCCGACACCGCTTTCGCTCACCAGAGACGTGACTATACCGTTCCCCGCTGCGCTGTTGGTCGCCAAGGTGGATGAAATGGGTACGCTCCGCACTTGGAGCGACCTCTTTCTGCTTGAGATCGGCAGCTTCAAGTGGTACGGCAAGCTGTTGGAGGGGCAGTATCCCAACTGGCGCGGTGTAATCCCTCGTGCTGAAGCGTTGAATTACAGCATCACGCTGAATGATCCTGCCGCAGTCATTGACTGGGTGAAAAATATTCCCAGTCAAAAGCCCGCCAACGGAGTTGAACTCAACGTAACGCCTCATGGTGTAACGCTGGTCTCCTGCATTCAGACGGAGTATCAACTTTCAACAGCCGCCACTGTTACCGGGGTAACTCCCCGGGCGGTGCTGACGCTCGATCGTGAAATCTTGCTGCGGATGCTGCTGCAGGGTTACACCACTTTCAAAGCCAACTCTGACGGGCAGATGCCGGTGCTGGCTTGCGGCGGTGACGGTCAGTACATCGCAATGCCGATCAGAACAATCAAAACCAATCCCAACTATAAGGAAGAAAATAAAATGGAACATGAAAACACCCCTGTCGTGGAGCAGACAGGCGCAACTGTCAAAAGTAACGACACCGGATTTGCGATGAATTGCGAAAAAGGCAATGCCGGGAATTTTGAGGCGGCTACCCTTTGCGGTAACCAACGAAAAATAACCGGCGTTGTACTTTCGCAAGGCACGCAAAGACAAGTCGGAACTTTTGATAGTGGTGCCACAACTCCGGTCGCAAATCCCCTTGATGAACTCGGTACAGCCATTGAGGAATTCAAGCTCAAAATCAAAGCAATGCTGGATGAATCAACCGTACTGAGCCGTAAGGTTAAGGAAGTTGCTCTCTCCCAGAAACAGAAAGAGCGCGACTTCATCCAAGCCCGCCGTGCCATCGAACGCATCCGCATGGTGATCTGACAGTTAACCATCATCACCCCGAAAAGCTCTGGTAGGTAAGTGCCTGCCGGGGCTTTATCATTTCAAGGAGAAAAGATTATGTTGAAACTCAATGCATCCTACTCAAAGAAAGTCCCTGCTGAGGGCGAATATACCAGTCAGAGCTATCACGCCAGTATCGAAGTGGAACTCCCTGACGGTCTGAACTCTGAACAGCTCAATGGCAAGATCCACGAAACCTTCGCATTGGTGCGTAACAGCGTCGAAGCAGAGCTGCACGGTGCGACACCTGCGGTGACCGTTACCACCACGCCTGCGGCCCCGCAAAGCGGCAATACGGGCAATTATAACCACAGCCGCAAGGGCAACGGCAACAACGATGCTCCGGCAAGCCCGAAGCAGATTAAGTTCCTGCTTGATCTTGCCCGCAACTGCGGCATAACCCCTGAACAAATCAAGGCACGGTTCGGCGTAGCGGTGTTGGAGGCTCTCACCCGCACCCAGTGCAGCCGTGCCATTGATGAATTCAGCGGAAAGGTGGTGGCGTAATGGAAACTGTTGCCAAACTCCGTGAGATGCCCCACTGGTCGTACTCCGCTATGCAGTGCTTTCTCACTTGTCCGCTCAAATACAAGTTCCGCTACATCGACAACGCTGAAGTGGAACGCACCGGCTCCTGCTTTCCTTTTGGTCTGGCATTCCATGCAGCACTCTCTGAACGTGCCCGCATCGGAATTGATATGTCCGAGCGCGAGGTGTGCGACGTCTTTGAAGACTTTTTCAAAGTGGAGTGCGAAGCCGCCCAGAACCTGACCTACAAGCAGAACGAGGATTACGACACGCTTCTGCAGACCGGATTCAGGATGCTTGAAGCTGCCTGTGAAAACTGGATGGATGACTATGCTGTTCAGCGTGTGGCTGAATCATTCTCCGTCAATGTACCGGGGCTCTCAAAGCCTCTGATCGGAGAGTTTGACTGCGTGGTGACGGATGGCAAGGACACCTGCATCGTGGACTGGAAAACATCCTCTGCCAAGTGGGCGGTGGGCAAGGCAGATAAAGATTTGCAGGCGACTGCGTTCTGCTACGCTTTCAGGGAAAAGCACGGCGAAAAGCCCCTGTTCAGGTTCGATGTCATTACCAAGGCGAAGTCACCCACAGTCAACAATCATTACACTCTGCGCACCGATGATGAGCTGAACCGCTTTGTTTCTCTGGCGAACCAGATCGAAAGAAGCGTTAACAGCGGCAACTTCTATCCCAACGAAACCGGATTCAGCTGCGGCGAATGCCCCTATGCTGACCGATGCAAGAAATGGAGGTGATAACATGGGATTGATGATGTGCGATGGAAAATTCGTCAGTAGAGATGAGATTGCTCTGGTGCAGACGCCACAGGCTACGGAGAGTTGGAAGCCGGTTCCTCACATGGAGGTGATAGAAGCAGTAACCGATGTAGTCAAAGCCCATAACTGGCAGATCCTTGATGAAAACTTCGGACTTGCCAGAGAGGGGCAAAAGATGTTCGGCGTTATGCGGATCAATAAAACCAACAGTACTGACTGGTCACGGTGCATTGGTCTGCGGAACAGCCACGACAAGAGTTTCGCTGTCGGACTCTCTGCCGGTATCAGCGTAACGGTCTGCAGCAACCTGGCTTTCGGAGGAACTGCAGTGATCAAACGCCGCCATACCTCACGGATAGAGCTGACCGAACTGGTGGACGTGGCGATGACCGAGCTTGAGAATGAGTTTCTGATACTGGAAACGGTCTGCGAGGATTTGAAGATCATCTATTTGAAAAACGATGATGAAGCCCGCAGCCGTACCGTGAGAGCCGCAGAGCTGGGAGCGATCAACAGCAGTGATATCGTACCGGTCTTCAGGGAGTTCAAGAATCCACGGCATGAAGAGTTTTCCGAGCCGACAAGGTATTCGCTGCTCAACGCCTTTACTGAAACGATCAAAAAGTACACCCCCGGCAGAGTGGATACCTCCTACC
>JAFTRX010000020.1 GCA_017462015.1 Lentisphaeria bacterium | reverse complement strand
GCCGGAACGGCTGTCTCCCTCCGGCTGGCAAGTTTGTGCGCGGTGAAAAGCGTTGCATTGCCTATCGGGTACACCAGCGATTCTGCATGCCAATAGACACACTT
Organism: Lentisphaeria bacterium; assembly: GCA_017462015.1. Lineage (GTDB taxonomy): Bacteria > Verrucomicrobiota > Lentisphaeria > Victivallales > Victivallaceae > UBA1784. The sequence continues at coordinate 27,375 of JAFTRX010000020.1, read as the reverse complement.
CATACCCGAGGTATCGCACTCCTCAAAGATATTTATTAAGGAATGCAGAGAATCATGATTGAATAAGTATTTTGGGTATAACAACGAGGCTGTCGCTAAATCTTATGTTTTGCGCCAGCCGCCGGGGAATTGTTAACGTACAATAAAACGTTCCGGGAAGAGTGCGATCAATTCGTCCAGATCGGTGAGTTTCAAAATGCCGTTGGGAACGAATGATTGCGGGATTGGGGCATCGGCAGAAAGGGCATGTTCAGTGTAGGTTGGAACTTTTTTGTCCAGATAAAGTTTGACCGGGATATCGCTGAGAATCGCGGCGAATACCGCCGGGATCGCGCCCAAACCTTCACTGCGCAGCGTTATTTTTCTGACTCCCTGCGAATGGAGAAACCTGATCGTTGCAAGCACATCCAGAACCCGTCTGCCGATCAACGGTTCATCCATCATCACACCGAGTGCAGAGTAGTGATAATCCAGTTGATAATTGGCGTGAAAACCACCGTAAAGCTGTGAATCGCCGCAGCCGCGGTAATCGACGCCACGGAGTTCGGCTTTTTCGTTGAGCGGCATCAACTCAGGAAGCTCTTCATAGCAGCCTTTTTCCGGAATGAGCAGTTCGACTTCGGAGGAGAATTTGGAATTCCTCTCAACGTTATGGCGTTTGTAAATGCCGTACAGCGTGACGGTTATCCCCGGTTCAGTGTTGATGCCGGTTCGCATAAAGAGGTCAAAATCCTTGTTCCGCACATGCTGGAGCAAACGGTGATCGGGGGTGCCGATAACGGAGGGAAGAGCAAGAAGTTTGGCAAGCTGTTTCCGCATTTCCGCAGGAGAAACTTTTTTCTTGGAACGCTGTTTTTTCAGCTCAAGCGCCCGTTTGGCGATGATATTCTGCGCGGATGATTCACCGGGAAGTTCGAGCAGCCGTCCATTGGGGGAACACCACAACTCTTTGTGCGCTGGAAGCTTGACCGGCTGTTCTTTGGGGTCGCATTTGACTTTGAAATATTTCCCGAAAAATTCGTAGGCACTGCTGCGCAATTCTTCGGAATAACCATGCCCGTGCGGGGCGACCGTGATAGAAATATTCTTCTCTGCACCCAGCAGACGGTAGATTTTCTTCGCCATATTATAGGTCATCAGCGCGCCGCGAATGTCAAAAAAGTCATGCTGCTGCGCCAGTATGCGGTACGGTTTGGGGGCATGCGCGAGAACAAGATCAAGCATTTCGCCATTGTTGGCGATGAACGATGCCGGATTCTGTTCTCCGTCAGTAGGCAGTTCGTTAAGCGTGTTGTGATAAAATGTGGTGATGTAACAGCTGGGAGCCGCAGCGGCTATACGGCGGTCATAGGCGGTGAGAAGCGCAGTCATGGTGCCGCCGCCGGAGTTGCCGTTGACACCGATACGGGCGTGGTCGATATCTTTGCGGGTTTGCAGGAAATTTACCAACTGCACCGCATCGTGCAGCCGCCAGTCGGAAAAGTTTTCCCCCAGCGTGAGCAGCTGGCGGTTGAGGACATTGTGACCATTGACCATGGAATACTTTTCAAATTGCCAGCGCTCTCCCTGATGGATGGGGTCAGCGCTCAGCACCGCAAAGCCGCGCAAGGCAAAATTGACACAGGCGCGCAGGTAACCGGATTTTCCATTGGTGGCATGACCGGCAAGAAAAATCACTGCCGGAAACGGTTTTTTGCCGTTGTCGGGCAGGTAAAGGTTGACACTCATGGAGAAATTTTCCCGGGTGCGGATAAGGTGCTTTTCCACCGTATAGCCGGGGAATTTCACTGTGCCGACACAACGGCTCCGGACGGGAAGGTCGCGCTTGACGTTTTTGAAGCTCGCCTGAACTTTCTTCCGGGCGCGTTCCACCAGACGCAGGGCATCCTGCCGGGTGTTGGCATTGGCAACGGCAAGGCGGGTTTGGTTCATGTTCTCCTGAACGCGGGACAGGTAATAGTTCTGGAGCATTTCGCTCTTGCGCGGCTTTTCAATAACAATATCCGGAGAAATGGAGGTGCATCCGGTAAAAATTACGGCAGCTGCTGCCGCGTAAAACAGATGTTTCATGCTTTTGATTTCCTCTATAAATACAAAACCACCGGAAGTGACTCCGGTGGTTTTAATTATCCACGTTTAAAGCTGTTCCTGAACCATGCATTTCTTGCCGGTCTTGATGCTTTCGACCACGGCAGTTCCAATGAGAACCGCCTGAACGCCGTCCATCAGAGAGGGAACGCGCGGGGAGGGCGGGTTGCTGAAGATGTCACCGAATACGCCGAGGTCGGCGCCGCCGTGACCGCCTTCACCCTGCGGGACTTCGATATCTTCAAAACCGTTTTCGCGGAAACGGTAGACCCGGAGAGTGGAGTTCCAGACCAGCTTGTCATCATGGACGTCGCCATCGGAGGTGACAACTTCGCGCTGATAGGTGTTGCGGGCTTCGATGCGGCCCTTGGTTCCTTCGATGATGATGATTTCACCTTCGTACTGGGCGTGCGCGCAGAGAGAGTAGCTGCAAAGAACTCCGTTTTCAAACATGATGGAGGCGGAGTAGTTGTCTTCGATGTCGATTTCGGGAGAGTAGATGCACATGTCCGGGGTGTAAAGTTCGGACTGGAACATCTTTTTATCATAGGACTTGAAGTCCGGACACTCGTTGGCATGAGCGCAAGTGCGGCAGTTGGTTCCTTCAAATTTGTGAGGAGCATCTTTTCCGTAAGCAGTGAGAGTACCTATCGCCATGACCTCTTTCGCCCGGGAATCGAGCAGGAAGTTCATCTTGTCAAAGTGGTGGCAGCTCTTGTGAAGCTGGAGACCGTTGGAGAATTTACGGCGGGAGTTCCAGCGACGGAAATAACTTGTACCGTGCTGACGGTCAAGCATTTCGGCATATTCCATGCGCATGACTTTCCCGATAGAGCCGGACTGAATGATCTCTTTCATCTTGAGGCACATCGGGAAATAACGGGCGTTGTGACTGGTGACGGCGAAAACTTCCGGATTGCGGGCCTGAGCGGCGAGGATGTCGCGGCACTGCTGAGGATTGATGCAGAGGGGTTTTTCGGAAACGCAGGAAATTTTGCGGTCGAGAGCTTTGATGATGTAGTCGCAGTGATAAACATCAACGGTGGTGACGATGACCATATCAGGAGTCAAATCATCGCACATTTTGTCGAAGTCGGTATATGTGGGGACTTCGAGGTCGTAGGTTTCGCAGAAGCCTTTGATTTTTCCGGGATCGATATCCATAATACCGATGATCTGGTAGGAATCGGCAAAGTTTTTTCTGAGAACGTTGACGAAAGCGGAAGCGCGCATACTGGCTCCGACCAAGGCGACTCTTTTCATGTTAAAATCACTCCTTTGTAAGGTTTGTTTCCATTTGGTTTTAACATTAATATATCACGGAAAACAACGCTTTTCAAGAAGCATAGTATAAAAAAAGCGCACAACGGTATCACGATCGGCGTAGTACTGTACTTTTTATGTGGAATACTTGTGTTTTTCAGTTGCAAATTTTACAAAGGTGTGTTATATTATTGCCAGCTTGTTGTCAGATGGGGGGACTTCATCAAGCAGCAGGGTTGTGGTTGAATAATTGTCTTTGCTTACGCGCACGCTTGTGCTTCCTGGACGCTGGAAGGATGGGGGGATGCCGGAATGTTTGTTTCGTAATGCGTGGGTGTTGTTCAGTTTGTGATAAAATGCTGTTGTTTTGCCGTGTCTGTGTGGAAGGTTGCGAAAACGGCAGTTTGTGTGAGGATTTTATGTTATGAGTCTGAGTAAAGTCAGTGCGATTTGCGGTGTTCCGATGAACAGCCGCAGTGTGTTTGTTGGGGCAGAATCAGATTTTTTCTCAAATCGTTGTGTGCTTTTTGTGTCCGGTTTTACCGCCGCGAAATCTATTGTCAAGATTTTCGCGGCGTTTTTTTTGTTTCAGAATAAAAATGTATGCAGACAAATAATTGGAGGTTGCTGATGCATAGTACTAAAAGATTTTTCACCTTGATCGCCGTTTTTGTCGGAGTTGCCGTTTTTGTCGGAGTTGCCGTTTTTGTCGGAGTTGCCGTTTTGTGTGCGGGAGAGAAAACTACCGTGAAGGCTTCTACGGCAACAACAACAACAACAACAACGACTACTACCACGGTCATAAGCAAAACCGTTGTTCAAAAAGAGGTCAAGTGGTCTCCGTTCCGGGTTTGTGTTCTGGATTTTACTTCTCTGGATATCCTGGGGCAAAAACGTTTCCTCGATGAGAAAAACAACCAAATCAACATTCCTCCGCAGTCCACTTTGAATGATGCCGACCGCAAGTCTGTCAACGGTATCATGCAGGGATTTGTGCGGATGATCGATGCATGGGACAACACTAAAACCAATGACGCAAACCGCAATGTGCAGCTCGAAGACAACAGTTTCAGTAGAGAAAAGGCTCTTGCTCTTTACAATACTGTCGTTCAAGGTGTTTCCCGCCCGATGGTCATCGGCGCGGAATATTTGTCCGCCTATCTCGGAAAGCACAATGATGTGTTCCATTGTGTCGATGCCTCTTTGATGGCATCTGCCATGCAGAGATTGCAGAACTCTCCGGATTTCCCCAAAGATTTTATGCTGCGCCTTGCCCGTGAGACCGGCGTGACTCACCTCATCTATGGTACTGTATCAGATATGCGGTGCAAAACCAACTCCTTCAAAGGTTACGGAATCGAAACCAAAACGACCAATTTTCAGCTGGATGTCATAATCAAAGTTGTCGATCTTGCTGCTCAGCACACGGTTTACAGCAACGTCTATACCGGAAATTACCGTGAACAGCGTCCGATCAGCGGAACTCAGTTTGATAACAACATTTTCCAGAGTTTGATGACTTCCGCTCTGGAGCAGGCTGCTGAAGATCTTTACGACCACTGCCGCCCCGGACGGAAAAACAAAATCAAAGTTACTCCGCTTCCCCATACCCTGACGGTGATTCCTTCCGGCGGAATGTTTTTCAAAGCTGAAACTGCCGAAATTTTTGTTGACGGCAAGTTCGTCGGAAATGGAAAATGTTCTTTCCTGGTTCCGGCAGGAAAACATATTGTCGCAGTGAAAGCTCCCGGCTACAGGACCAAGACATTTGAGTTGAATGTGACCAATGAGCAGACGATCAGTGCCAAACTTGAAAAATAAGGATTTAATAAAATGAGTATCAAACGTATTTTTTTGTTGCTGGCAACCTTGTTTCTCTCGGTGACCGCTCTGGCGGCTGATAAGCTCGCGGTTGCAGAACCGGTTGGCAAAGGCGGTGTCAAAGCAGAGGATATTGAAGCATTCTGGGGGATATTGGAATCTTCCATCAAGTCCGATGAGTATAAATTGATTTCGCGCGGTGCGCTTAAGCAGATGATGACTGAAATCGGTCTGACCACCAGCTCCGACCTGGTGAATCTCAACTCCTCCCAGAAAGCCAAACTCGGTCAGTTGGAGACGGTAAAATATATTCTTGTCTCCGAAATCGGCAAGTTCGGAACCCGTTACAACTGCACTTTGAAAATCATTGATTCTTCCACCGGAGAAATCGATCAGGCGCGTACTGCCAATTTGCGGGTAAAAGATTTTGACGAACTTGCAGATAAGATCGAGGCGACTTTGCAAGCGTTGCTCTCCGATAAAAAGGAGGTCATTTCCGCCATTCTTTATCCGGTAATCAGTGTTTCTCCTGCTCCGGCATATCTTTCCAAAGATTTCAATGTCCGTTTGGAGAGCGCATTGCTGAATCGCGGCGTCAAGCTGCAGAATTTGCAATCTGTTGCTAAAATTTTGAAGAAAAACAATTTGGATGGCTTGTTTGAACTTGAACCCAAGATGTTTGTTAAAGTTGGTAAACTTCTGGAAGTTCAGACTTTGATCCAGGCGGATATCACCCGTTTCAGCATTGTCCGCAAACCCTATTATGTCGAAGAGACCGGCGCGCGCGGAGTCCGGCTTACCGGTGTCCTTGAAGGCAGCATCAAGATCATTTCCGCCCAGAGCGGCAGAATTCTGGCAAGTGTTCCCTTTGAAGAGCGTGTCCGGTTCCGCAATTTGAGCAGGGAAATGACCCGGGATTGGAGTCTGGATGATTATGGAAAGTATCTTATAAAGACTGTTATTCCGCAGAAAATCGTTCCTGAAATGCTCAAAGTCTCTGCTTTGACTGGAAAATAATAATGAAACGTCATATCTTAAAATCTCTGCTTGCTTCCGGCGTGGTCTTATACCTTGCCGGTTGTTCTTCGGTGGTCAATTCCCACCGGCAGAAAATTCCGATGATGAATGCCTACATGACAGGTCGGAATGGCGATGTGGAAGAGGTCGTCAAGGATAAGCTGGATGAAGAATCTTTCGGAGATGTCGTCAATACCGGAGATGAAATCATGTGGCGCCTTGAAGCGGGAAGCATCAACTTTCATCTCGGAAAATTCAGCGAAAGTATTGCACAGTTCCGCCGGGTGGAGCAGTTGATTTCTGCGTATGACGACCGGGCTAAAATCAGTGTGCGCGATGCCGGAGCTGAGGCGGGAGCGGCGTTGTCCAATATGAACGCTTTGCCGTATCGCGGATATTGCCGTGACCGGTTGGCGTTGTCCATATTCAAATCGATTGCCTATTTGGGGATCGGCAGAGAAGACTCTTTCCGGGCGCAGTTGAAGCGCTTGCGTAACGAACAGAAAAAAGTTCAGGATGATTACCGGGCATTTTTCGATGCTGAAAAGGAGGAACTCCGGAAGGCAAAGGAAAAAAATAAAGAAGTTGCTCAGAATAAAAATCCGGATATGTCTCCTGAGCAACTTGCTGCTGATCCTAAAAATGCGGATTTTGCCCGAGAGTTGAATAATATAAATGCTGTTGCGCACAAGGGATATGGAAACTTTCTCAACCCGATGGCGATATTCCTTTCCGGTCTCGGCTCGATCCGCGACGATAACTTTGATAATGCCCGTATCGATTTCAAGCGGCTCTATGAAGCCATGCCCAACAACCCGATGATCCGGAGGTACTATGTTTCTGTGTTGAAAAAGACCGGTCGGGATATTCCGGCTGAATTGGGGAATGTTCCTCCGTTTGATTTTCCGCTGGAAAGGGATTGCGTGTATGTGGTTTTTGCCAATGGACGCGGTGCCGCATTCCAGCAGATAAGCATCTATTTCCCGCTGATGACGGCGTGGCCGGTGTGTGAGTTTTATCCTGCAATATTCCATAAACTGCAGGCTGCTGCCGATGGTAAAAACTATGATTCACATTTGCTTGCCGATATGGACGGCGTTATCGCGCAGGAGTTTAAAGAACGGCTTCCCGGAATAATCACCCGGATCATCTTGAGTACCGCGATCAAGGAGGCCGCTTATTACGCTTCGCTTGCCGCCGCCAATTCGATTTCTGACGGAACCGCACGGGCAATCGCGCTGGTCTCCGTTGCCGCCGCCGGAACCGCGTACCGGGTGGCGACCAATACTGCTGATACCCGGAGTTGGGAACTGTTGCCGAAAGAGTTTCAGTTGACTCAGTTCCCCATGCCGGAAAACCGGAAGATCAACATCAAACTGCAGGGATATGCCGATGCTTCTTTTGCGGTGCAAATCCCCCGGGATTGCCGTTCTGCAATCGTGTTTGTCAGTGCGCCAAGTGATTTGAATATCAGATGTCACGTTTTTCCATTGAAATCTAAATAAGGAAATAATGAAATGAAAAAAAGATTTATCGTTGGATCGTTTATCGCAGTTGTCGCAGTTATGCTGATCGGGTGTCAGAATTCGGTCAATACGGTCGAAAACACCGATAAGACCATGACCCCCAATACCATTAACGATACCCGTTTTGTCACCGATGGTTTTTTGAAAGACCGTCTTGCACTCAAGAGTGTCAACGTTTCAAAAACTCCGGAAGGTTTTATGCGCGTGCAGCTTGAAGCAGTAAATATCCGGACTGGAGCGTTTGCGCAGGCATGGAGCGGTATCACCGGTGATAATCCGTATAAGATCAGCTATAAATTTTCGTGGTTCACCCGGGATGGAATGGTTGTTGACAGCATTTTGTCCGACTGGCAGAACACAACTGTGATTCCCGGAGAAACGGTCTATCTTCAGTCGGTTGCTCCCAACAAAGATTGCTGTGATTTTAAAATCAGCTTGAAAGAAGCAAACTAATATAAAATAAGGAGAAAATAAAAATGGATTTCCGTATGTTTGTTCTTGGTGCATCTGCATCCGTTGTGCTGTTCGCCGGTTGTGAAACCACCACAACGGTGTATGACCCCAGCTCCACGACCCACAATATCCGTCAGGAAGGCGTGGTGTCCAGTGAGGAAATGCGTCAGGTCGCGGCGTTTGCCGTCAGAGGAGCTATGACGAATGTCAAATTTACAACTTTCCTCCGCAAATATAAACGCGAAATGAAAGATCCTGATGCAATTCCGGTTTTGAAGCTTGATAAATGTGTCAATGATACCGATGATCCGGATTTGAATGTCAATGAGTTGACAGATATGCTTAATGAAGAGTTGCTCAATGCCGGAAAAGTTGATGTTACGATGGCGGAAGGGGCCGGACGGACTAAAGCGATTGCCGCATCCCGAGCGCTTGAAGATGATGAAAATTTTGACCAGAAAACAGTTGCCCGGAGAGGAAGACTGCAAGCTGCCCGTCTTGTGTTGCGTCCCAAAATCGTTTCCAATACCGTAGTGGATGGAAAACGTAAAGCGGTTGTCCGAACCTTCGTCATGGAGATGGCTGATATCGACACCGGACTTGTTATGTGGAAGTTCACCAAACAGCTTGGCTTCATGAAAACCAAGGGCACTTTCGGTTGGTAAGCATACCGGAATACCAATAAAAACAGAGGATAGGATAAGCAAAAAGCCGTTTCCAGTGACCCCGAAGAGCAGTTGATTGATACTAAAAACCGGGATATTGAAGTTATTGCCAATCTTCATATACTTTCTCTTTCTCCTTTTTCTGCGATGATCGAAGGTGTCGCCAATATTACCGGAAATATAAACAATGATATTCAAAAACTGTTGGGTACTCTCAATAAAAATGGCGGTCCTGCTCCCAAAGTTAATGAAATTGATAAAATTCCCCGTTACAATTTTGCTATGCCCGGCTCCGGTAATATGCCTCCGGTTGATATCATGTTTACTCCGGTCAACAATAATCAACTGCACTTCCGGATCAATTTGGTTCCCCAGGGGGGGATGTCGCAAAATATAATCGATTCTTCTCAGCAAAATGTGAAGATTCTCGAAACAGTCCCCGCTCAGGAACAAGCTTTTGTATTTGCCGGTAATGTCGAAAAATTTGCTGCTCTTCCTGTGTGGCAGGGGGCTCAGGGGCAAAACGTTCAGTCCTATCTTTCGCAGATAAAATCTTTGTGTGTCTACGGGAATGTCCAAGCCCGGTACCTGATTATCAATGCTGATATTATTTTGAAAGATCCTGCATCTGCCGGAAAAATTATACAGCTGATAGAAGGATTCAAAAATACCCTTGCCAAAGCTGCTCAATTTGATATTCCTCCCCGTATCGTATCGAAAGGAAAATTTATCAATGTCAACGGACGTGTAAATATCGCAAAAGCATGGTTGATGATATCCCGCATGACTTCTCAACCCCGAATCAAAAACTCTCCTGCCAGGAAATAATATTCTTGCAGAATAAAATTACAGAAAGGTAAAAACAATGAAAAAAACTCTTCTTATTGCCAGTTTCTTCGCTGGTGTCATCGCTCTGGTCGGTACTGGATGTTCTTCTATCGAAGCCAGCAAAGTCGGTAACACTGTCTCCATTCACATGCCGGTTATTGTCAAGCCGAACATCGAGACCAAAGATACTGTCATCAACGGTTCTGCCACCGTCCACTCCATCCTCGGTTTCATCACCTGGGGTCCCAATGCCCAGGCGGTCGGTGTCAACTACGGTGTCGGTACTGTTGCCAACGGCGGTATCCTCAGCGATCTGCTCTCCTTTACCTCCAAGAGCGAAGTCGTCGCCCGGAATGCTGCGGCTTACAACGCCACCACTTCCGCCCGCGCTGATATCATCCTTGCTCCCCAGTATGTCCTGACCATTGAAGACTATTTCGTCTACAAAAGCATCAACTGCAAAGTCAAAGGATATCCCGGCTACATCAAGGGTGTCAAAGTTGTCGATTGCCCCAAGGCTAAAGCGGCAAAATAAGTTTTCACATTTCTCTTCTATCCGGCCGCAGGAGAGAGAGTTCAGCCGGATAGAAGAACTCTTTAACGCAGGAGAATTTCAGATCATGGAACAAGCCAACTCTTTTCTTGTACTGTTTCTCGCTCCGGTAAAAGAGTTTTTAGAGGACGATGATGTCTCTGAAATTCTCATTAACGGTCCGAACCAGATTTATATCGAAAAACGCGGGAAATTGCAGAAAACCAATGCCGCTTTTGCCAGTGAACCGGCTTTGAAAGCCGCCGCCTCAAATATCGCCAAATCAGTCGGGCGCATTTTGAATGACGACAATCCTCGCCTGGATGCCCGCTTGCCTGACGGCAGCCGTGTCCATGCTGTTATTCCGCCTCTCAGCCGTTGCGGAACGGTTATTGCTATCCGCAAATTTAAAAAAGACACTTTATCTATTGAAAAAATGCTCTCTTTCGGGAGTTTGTCCGATGATGCCGTTTTGTTGATAAAGGCGTTGGTCGGACTTCATAAAAATGTTATCGTCTCCGGGGGCACATCTTCCGGAAAAACCTCTGTTCTGAACGCTCTCAGCAGTTTTATCGGCAATGATGAACGTGTGCTGGTCATTGAAGACGCCAGTGAATTGCAGCTTCAGCAGGAGCATATCGTTTGTTTTGAAACCAGAAAAGCTGACAAAAACGGCAATGGAGAAGTTTCCATCCGCGATTTGATCGTCTCTTCTCTCCGTCTTCGTCCCGACCGTTTGGTCATCGGCGAAATTCGCGGCGGCGAAGCCCTTGATTTGCTTCAGGCTCTCAACACCGGGCATGCCGGTTCCATGTCCACAATCCACGCCAACACTCCTCTTGATTGCCTGTTCCGTATGGAAACCTGCGCATTGCTCAGCGGTATTGAAATTCCGTTGACCGCTTTGCGGGCGCAAGTCGCTTCGGCGATCGATGCTGTTGTTCATACCGCCAGGTTGTCTGACGGTTCGCGTAAAGTCATTGCCATATCGGAGGTTTTGCCTTTGAAAAATGGTGAATACCAAACTCAGGATCTCATTGCCTGGAAGACCAACCGGATCACTCCGGAAGGCAAGGTCGAAGGGGAATTTGTTTTGAAAAACAGACCAACTTTTGTTGAACAAGCGGCAATTGCGCAGTTGCAACTGCCCCAATATTAAGGAGAAAAATTTATGAGAATGAGAAGTTTTGTTTTGCCGGCAGCTCTTTTGGCTGCAGTTTTGTGCGGATGCACCAACGTTGCGACATTTGATTATGCCGGAGCGCACGGTACAATGGTCAAGTTCCAGGAACCCGGAACCGCAACCAAAACCATTGCGGTCGTGCCGTTTCTGGATCAGCGCGGAACCAAGTATTTTGACCCGATGCAAGCCGGACAGGCGGCTGCTCATCCGGCAGGGGATCACGGATCTTTTTATCTCGGATTTCTGCCGCTGGTTCCTGCCGGTTTTGTGGAAAAAGAGGAACCGGAAAACAGTGAAGATTTTGTTTCGCTCGGTCGCTTTCATTTCAATGTGCAGAATGATCTTGCCAACGCATCGCTGCTCAGTTTGAAAGCTTCCAATCTTTTTGCCAACGTGACTAAAGCTAACAATCTGGAACAGGCTAAAGCTGATTATATCTGGCGCGGAAAAGTTACCAACACCTATTACAGCGGCAGCATGTATTCCTATTGCATTACCTATTTTCTCTCTCCGGTATTGTGGGTTCTCGGAGCCCCCAGCGGTACTTCTGAAAACGAATTGTGGGTGAAATTTGAACTGGTGGAGCGTGCTACCGGTAAAGTTGTCTGGAATTATGACTATCGCGGCAGAGATTACATTACTCATTGGCTTTATGCCCGGATCGGAAAAGATACAAGTTTGTATCCCCAGCTGATGAAGCAGGCAATGAACGGCGCTCTTTATGAGTTGAGCAAAAAATTGCCGACTTTGTAAGCTAACACGGAAGGATCGAATGGATGGAACGGCAAAATGGAGCATCCGGGATTTTTGCTCCCGGAGAAACATTTGAAAAATATACGATTGTAAAACTCCTTGGGCGCGGAGGCATGGGAGCTGTATATCTTGTCCGGCACAATGTTCTGGATTCTCTGTTTGCGTTGAAAGTTCTCTCCCCTGAAGTTGCAGGACGCAACACTCAGTTTGTTGACCGTTTTATCCGTGAAGCAAAACTTGCTTGCAAGATCAAGCATCCGAATCTGATCGCCGTACATGATGCCGGAAAAAACCGTGAAAACGGCATGTATTATTTGATAATGGACTATGTTTCCGGGGGAAGTGTCCGGGAGTTGCTGAAGGTGCAGGGCAGAATTCTTCCGGAAAAAGCTATTGCGATAACCCGGCAGGTCGCAAGTGCCCTCAATGAAGCATGCCGTTATAAGATGGTTCACCGCGACATCAAGCCGGACAATATCATGTTTGCCGCTGACGGTACTGCCAAGTTGGCAGATTTGGGAATAGCCAAGTCGGCAAATGATCAGGATACGATGTTGACGGTGGATGCATCAGTGTTCGGTACACCGGCATACATGTCTCCGGAACAGGCGATGGATTCCAGCAGAGTTGATTGCCGGGCGGATATTTACAGTTTGGGTATCGTGCTTTTTGAAATGCTGGCAGGTCAACGTCCATATCGCGGTTCCGGAACGATAGAGATACTTTCGCAAGTTCTCAAGGATGAAGAAATTCCGGATGTGAGAAAATTTTCTCCCGGAATATCTGCGGAAGTAGCGGCCTTGGTTCGCGATATGACATCAAAGCAGCTCTTCCGTCGCATAGCTTCGCCGGACGAACTTATAAAGCGGATTCAGCAAATAACAGATTCAGGAAGCTGTGGCGATGCCCGGCAGCGTAAAAGTGTGATTCCGTTTGTTGTTCCGGCGGTTACTATGCCGACAATTGTTCAAAGCGGCACAGTTCCGGATGTTACCGTACCGATGATGGCTCAACGAGGGGCAGTTCCGGAAGTTACCATGCCGACGATTGTACAAAGCGGTACAGCTACGGATGTTACCGTACCGATGATGGCTCAACGAGGGGCAGTTCCGGAAGTTACCATGCCGACGATTGTACAAAGCGGTACAGCTCCGGAGGTTACCGTACCGACGATGGTTCAAAGCGGAGCCGCGCCGGAAGTTACCATGCCGACGATGGTTCAAAGCGGAGCCGCGCCGGCAGTTACCACGCCGACACCCCGGGGCGCTGAAAAAACAGAACGTGAACCTGTGGTTGAAATGCGCAATACTGCGCAGGAAGAACAGGTGTCGGAGACCATGATTCTGTCGCCATTGGATGTCGTGGAAAAGAACAGTTCAGGCGTTTCTGCATTTTCCCTGCCGATTTCAGCACCGGATGAAAATGAAGATGTTGTCGTTGAAACGGTTGTTGATGACAACGGAAAAGAGAGCAGTTTTTTAACGTGGAAACGGTTGGGGCGCTGGAAGAGCAGTCTGGCTGTTATTGAGATTATTTTGCTTATAACTGTTGTTTCGGGTGGAATATACTGGATCGTATCGCCGGAAATCGGCGGGACTGAGCAGGTCGAAATTCCGGAAAAGATTGCCGACATTAATGTTGTCCCGGAGTCAAAACCTGATCCGGTCGTTCCGGTGCCGGCAATTCCTGAGGAGGTATCCGGAAGTCATGGGCTTATTCCAGGAGCTGTTGTTATGGTTGGTCATTTTGAAGAGAAAATTCCGGCGTTGAAGGCTTCAGTTGAGACGGCGTATAAATATCCTGTTGTGTTCCGGGAACCGGAAAGCAGTGTAAACTACCGGCAGCAGCTTAAAGAGATAATAAAGTCCAAACCCCGGTGTGTGATCCTTGCTCCGGCGGCGAAGTATGCCAAACAGGATATGTCATTGAATAATTTTGAAAATTTGATTTTGAATGAAGCCATTTTACTGCGGGATAATGTGATCCCGTTTGCGTTTATGTTGTCGGAAAACCAACCGGATGTACCCAAAACGGGATGGTTCAATGATGCCATAAAAGAGTTGTGTAATTCCAGAAGTATCACTGTCATTGAGACACAGGATAAATTGCTTGAGGCGTTCCGGGAAATATTGCCGGAATGATGTTCCGTTGTCTCATGCGGCGATCACGGTTTTTTTGAACCGCTTTGGAAGGAAATGTATTTGACAGTTTATTGCTTTTATGCTATTTTAAAGAGTCGCAGTTTATTGTGTCGACTTGGATATCCGGATGGCGCAAACGTGTCAGGGGTTAATATGAGATTAAGCAAACGTGCCGGTAATATGAGGGCAGAGGAAGGGTTTTTTTGATGATGTGGAGACGCCGTGCTTCCGGGAATTTGTCACCGGGGGCGACTTTTGAAAAGTACACTGTGGAAAAATTCCTCGGTCGCGGAGGAATGGGGGCCGTGTATCTGGTTCGGCACAATGTTCTGGACTCTCCTTTTGCCTTGAAAGTTCTCTTCCCTGAAGTAGCCACGCGGGATGCGTTGTTTGTCAACCGTTTTATCCGTGAAGCAAAACTTGCCTGCAAAATCAAGCATCCGAATCTGATTGAAGTTCATGATGCGGGGAAAAATTCTAAGAACGGCATGTATTATTTGATAATGGATTATGTCTCCGGCGGAAGTGTCCGTGAGATGTTGAACTCTCAGAGAAAAATCGCTCCGGAACGGGCAATCTCGATCATCGCACAAGTCGCATCCGCACTGGGTGAAGCGCACAAACATAAAATGGTTCACCGGGATATCAAACCGGATAATATCATGTTTACCGGAGATGGTGTTTGCAAGCTGGCGGATTTGGGGATTGCCAAGTCTGCCGCTGAGCAGGATGTTACATTGACAACGGACAATGCGGTTTTTGGAACTCCAGCTTATATGTCTCCGGAGCAGGCGATAGCTTCCGGAAAAGTTGATTGCCGTGCCGATATTTACAGTTTGGGTATTGTGTTGTTTGAAATGCTGACCGGCAAGCGCCCTTACTGCGGAAAAAGTTCTATGGAGATATTATCTCAAGTTGTGAGAAATGACAATATCCCTGATGTGAGAGAGTTTTGTCCCGGAATCTCTGCTGATGTTGCTGAGCTGGTTCGGGATATGACATTGAAAAATATTGATGAGCGTATTGCTGATCCGGATGAGCTTACTGCGCGTATTCTGAAGATTCAGGATTTCGGTACAAACAGCGATGAAGCAAGTCTTACTGAAAAGATATTGCGCAAAATTCCCGGAAAAACCTTGTCGAAAATAAAACTTTCTCCCATTATCGGTGCAAAAAACTTTCCATCTCCAGTGGCTTCTGAACATTGGGATAAGACGGTCGTTGTCGGAGATGATGCCGGTCAGAAAGAACAGGGGGCAATCCGGAGCGCGCAGAAAAACAGTGCGGAAAAGAAAAATATCGGGCTGATGGTAACTGGAATTGTTGCAGCAGCAATTATGGTTTCCTTGGCAATATTTTTTATTATTGCCGCCGGAAGAGGAGACTCCACTGAAAGTGCAGATGCCGGAAATAGTGTCGCGGCACCGGTCGTTTTGTCCGGAAATGTTCCGGTTGTTGCTGAAAGTGGCAAAGAGACGGAAGCGACCGGCGCGACAGCCGGCGAAGATAAACTTGTGCCGGGCGCAGTTGTTGTCATTGGCAATGAGGCAGGAAATTTTAAGAGTGCTATTGAAAAAAGCGGCAAAGCTCCCGTGGTATTCCGGACAACCGGCGGGCGAAGCGATTCTCTGCGGCAGCTTAAAGAGATAATAAAGTCCAAACCCCGGTGTGTGATCCTTATTCCTGCGGCGAAGTATGCCAAACAGGATATGTCATTGAATAATTTTGAAAATTTGATTTTGAATGAGGCTCTGTTGTTGCGGGACAATCTGATCCCGTTTGCGTTTATGCTGTCGGAAAATGATCCGGATGAGCCCAAGGTGGAATTGTTTAATGATGCCATCAGAAAATTATGTAATTCAAGAAGCATCACTGTCATTGAGACACAGGATAAATTGCTTGAGGCGTTCCGGGAAATATTGCCGGAATAATGCCTCGTTTCCTCAGGAACGAAGAGTGTTTTCGGTCTTTTTTCTTCTTAACGGAGAAGCCTGATGTTGCATGACTGCCATAAAACATTTTTAACCAGCCTTCACTGACAGCGCGGTGCAGAATCGCGCGCTCTTTGTCAAAACCCCGGATATTATCTGTTGAAAATTTAAATATTTCAGCTTTTTATCAAGCGATTTTACTGAAAACTTTAATTTTAAAAGCTTGATTGTTTCTCCTGGTGTGGTTTTTAAGCGGTTTTTTTACTGATTTATAAATGTCTGAAAAGCTGTTTTGAAAACTTTTTAAGTATTGTGTTTATTTTTTGAAAAAATCATTTGACAATTTGCATTTTTGATGTTATTTTAAGTATGTGGAATGATTTGATGTTTGAAAAATTTGAATTTTAAAGGAGAAATTTACTATGCAAAGAAACGTTTTCGCCAAGCAGTTGATGATGTTGATACGCCGTTCCGGAATGCGGCAAATCGAGTTGGCTTCCAAAATCGGAGTCTCCTCTGCGGCCATTTCGCAGTTTGTTCACGGTATCACTTTGCCGTCACCCAAGCATATTCAGGCAATCTTTGAAGCTTTGCGCGTTCCTGCCAAGAACCGTTCTCAGCTCCAGTACCAGTTGATGCTTGCCCGTTCGGAACCCCGCCGTTCCAACCGGATCAATTCTGATTCTCTCTTTCACATGCGCAGTCGCCGCAGTCTTTCTCCTGCTCAGGTCGAAGCCCGTACCGGGATCACCCAGGATCGTCTTATGGAGCTTGAACAGAATGAAAAAGCAACTTTGACCGCCGATGAAAAGGATAAACTGGCTGAGCTTTACGGTGTCGATTGGGAGAAAGCTAAACTGATTTCTGAGCCGGATGGGGTTGAAACGAATCCGTACGGCGATCTCGGCGCTCCCCAGATCATGGTCAGTGATCTTCTGGATTACAACCGCGAAGAACCGATTGATAAATTTGCCTGGCAGCATATCCGCAACTTTATCACCCGTCCGGTCAACGATGTGGTCAAGCCGGTCGTTGCCCAGGCTTTCAGTGATGAAGTCGGCTTCCGTCATGACGGGCTGCTGCTGATTGTTCTTACAGAGACTCCACCTTCGGGATATGCTCCGATGGAACTTCGCCTTTATGAAGGCAATGTTTTCCGTCTGTGGCAGCCGGAACGCATTCCTTCTCCCCGCGATGCGGCACCCTGTTTTGAAAACGACGGGACTTTGATCTGGTCAATTCCGGTTGCGGAAGTTATTCTTCAGCCGCTTAAAATCAGACCCCGGTGATATTTTTATGAAAAAGTCTTTTGGTTGCGGAGTTTTGCTTGGTATTATACTGGCGCTGATTTTATGCGGGGGCGTATACTTCTTTTTTTACAGCCGCCGCGACCCGGAAGGTGCCGGACGCGGGATCGAGTCGGTCGAATCCGGTTGGAACCGCGTGAAGAGCAGTGGGGACAAGGGATTGGAGTTCGTTAAGCGCAACATTCCCAAAGCGGAAAAAGCTCCTGTTGCTCCCGCGGTTCCAGCTTCCGGTGATCTTCAGAAACAAGGCAACTGATTTATGGAGTACAATTTATTATGAGTATCTGGTTTTCTGTTATAATACTTGCGGTGATACAGGGGATCACGGAGTTTCTTCCGGTAAGTTCGAGCGGTCATCTGGCGGTACTGGGACAGCTTTTCGGATTGCAAAGTGATGAAGGTTTGGCGTTCAGCATCGTTCTCCATGCCGGTTCTCTGGTGGCAATCGTGGTGTTTTACTTCAAAACTCTGCTGAGTCTGCTGAAAAAAGAGAACCTCCGGGTCTGGGGACAAATCATCATCGGTACGATCCCTGCCGGTATCGGCGGGGTACTGCTTAAAATGAGTGGTTATGATGAAGTGCTGTTCCGGGATATTTTTGCCATCGGCATCTCATTTCTGATAACCGCCTCTTTGTTGCGGTTGACCGGAAAAAATAAGTTTACTGGCAACGCAGTGACACCGTTGGAGAAAATCAGCTGGAAGCAGAGTCTGATCATCGGATTTTCTCAGATGTTTGCCATTCTGCCGGGGATTTCCCGTTCCGGGACAACGATCGCGGTCGGAACTTTTACCGGATTGCAGTTTGAAGCGGCGGCGACCTTCTCCTTCTTGCTGGCATTGCCGGCAATCGGCGGTGCGGCGCTGTTGGAAATGATTTCTCTGTGCAAAAGCGGTTTTTCCATCGGTAAATTAAGTTATCTTCAGCTCGGAACTGGATTCTTTATATCGGCGGCAGTAAGTTTTGCGGCATTGTCGCTGTTGGTGGCAATCGTCAAGCGGCGCAAAATTTCCATGTTTTCGTGGTACATGTTTGCGCTTGGTATAACCGTCGTGGCGTGGCAAATGATAAAACTTTCAAGATAAAGGATAAATATAATGTCTAAACTCTTTTTCATCGGAACCGGGAAAATGGCTACTGCCATTGCCGGCGGAATCGTAAAATCACAAATGCTGTCAGCCGGAGATATTGCCGGTTTTGACATAAATCCGGCGGCGGCGGAGAGCTTTACTCAAGCGACCGGCGTTGCGGCATACACTTCCGGATTGGAAACTCATCTTGCTGAAGCTGAGACCGTTTTGCTTGCGGTGAAGCCGCAGATGCTGGCAAGCGCACTGGCATCATGCCGGACGATGCTTGCCGATAAAGCGGTGTTGTCGATCGCCGCCGGTGTCACCATTGCCCAGTTGGAAGAATTGACCTCCTCGGCGCGTATTGTCCGGATCATGCCCAATACTCCGGCGCTGGTAGGTTGCGGTGCTGCCGGTTTTTCTGCGGCCGCCGGAGCATTGAAAGAGGATATTGACTTTGCGGGAAAGATTTTTTCCTCCATCGGTATCGCTTTGCAGCTCCGGGAAGAGGAGCTTGATGCGGTGACTGCTCTTTCCGGAAGTGGGCCAGCGTACGTTTTTGAATTTATTCAGGCGCTCGCTGACGGTGGTGTCGCCGAAGGGTTGCCCCGGGATACTGCTTTGAAACTTGCTGCTCAAACGGTGTTTGGTGCGGCTAAAATGGTGATGGAGAGCAACGTTCATCCGCAGCAGCTCAAAGATAATGTCACCAGTCCCGGCGGAACGACCAGCCGCGCGTTGGAGCTTATGGCGGAACGGGGATTTTCCGGTATCGTCATGCAAAGTGTGCGTGCCGCCGCCCGTCGTTCCCGTGAACTCGGAGGTAAAAAATGAGCAATGTAATGAGTACCCCCATCCCCGAAGGTGTCCTGTCGGTGGTCATGCCGGTTTACAATGAAGAACGTACCATTGTTGAAATCGTCAACATGGTGTTGAAACGTCCGGAAGTCGGCGAAATGGTGATCGTTGATGATGCTTCCAAAGATAAATCCTGGGAGATGCTGCAAACTTTTGCCGATAATCCAAGGGTGAAACTTTTTAAGCAGGAACTGAATTGCGGTAAAGGAGCTGCTCTTATTCGCGGATTCAAAGAGGTGACTTTGCCGTATGTCATCATTCAGGATGCTGATTTTGAATATGATCCGGACGATTATCCCACGGTTCTGGCGCCGCTGGTTGCCGGTAAAGCTGATGTGGTTTACGGTTCCCGTTTTATGAGTGCGCCCGGACAGGTGCGTTATTTTAAACATGAGATGGGCAACAAACTTCTCACATTCATGTCGAACTGGTTCAGCGATATCCATTTGTCTGATATGGAGACCTGCTACAAAGCGTTCCGGCGGGAGGTTATACAGAATCTCAAGCTGACCAGCCAGCGTTTCGGCATTGAACCGGAAATGACCGCCAAGCTGGCGCGGCCGCGGGTTTTGCGTATCTGGGAAGTGCCTATTTCCTATTGTCCGCGCCGCTATGATGAAGGAAAGAAGATCGGCTGGCGGGATGGTTTTGCCGCCTTTTGGCATATCTTCCGTTTCAACTGTCTTACCCGCAAAAAGAATTGTTCTTACAAGCCGTGGGATTCGGTTCTGTAATACAGCTGCAAAAACACTTGAAAAACTTTAGACCGGAGTGTATCTTAACCGTATGGAAACGCGAAGATACAAAAAATATACAGATACATTCCAGGATTTGATCGCACTGTGCCGCCGGATGCAGGAATCCGGCAGTACAGCGCTTCCGCATGAGCGGGAGCTGGCGGAGGAGCTCGGATGCAGCCGCATGACTTTGCGCAAGGCGCTGGCTGAAGCGTTGCAGCAGAAGGTGTTGAAACGTAGCGGCAGGTTTCTGGAGTTGAATGTTGTCCGTCACGATATTTCCAACTTGGGCAGGATACTCTTCATCGCCACCGGACATGACGAAAAATTCAACCTCAATGCGTTGAGCAAACTTTTCAACAGCATTTCCGCAGAGATGAAAAAATATAACGGGCAACTGGAGCTGCTTCTGACCAATCCTGCCACTCCGGAAGATCTCATCCGCAAGCGCTGTATGGAAAGTGACATCATATTGTTCACCTTGTTTCTTACCGAAGCTCCCGGTTCTGAACGGCTCCGGCTGTTCTGGGAGATCGGGCGCCAGCGGCGGGTCATCGCTTTGAGCGACCCCTATCTGGAATCGTTTCACAACTTTATTGCGCTGGATAATGTCGCAGTCGGTGTGATCGCCGCGCAAACGCTGCATCGTGCCGGATGCCGGAATTTGGGGTGTGTCTGCAATTTGCGCAACAATATGATTTTTGAAAAACGTATGGATGGTTTCCGCCGTTATGCGGATAATTCCGGCGTGAACTGCTGGCTGCCGTCACAGCGGGATGCCGGAGGGAAAGCGCAATTCGATCAGGCGGTGAAATATGGGTGTGACGGAATTTTCATCGTCAGCGATGAGGGTTTGGATGTGATTACAGCTGAAGCATTTGCTGCAGGTGTTGTGCCGCGCGATGTAAAGTTGATAACCGTTGACGGTTGCGGCAAAGCCAGAGCGCATGTGCCGCAGGTGACTTGTGTCAGTCATGGAACGAAGCAGGTTACTTTGGAATTGATAAAGTATCTTATTCATTTGTCGGAACAGCCGGATTGGCCGGATTGCCGCAAATTGATAACCCCGGAACTTCATTCCGGGGCAACTACATAACAGAAAGGTTTATATTTATGGCCGCTGATCTTGGATTCAGTAATATTTTTCCTGACGCATATTGGCTTCATAACAACAGCGTACTTCCCAGCTATGAACTGGACAGACGTAT
The DNA here is from genome assembly GCA_017462015.1 of Lentisphaeria bacterium. Classification (GTDB taxonomy): domain Bacteria; phylum Verrucomicrobiota; class Lentisphaeria; order Victivallales; family Victivallaceae; genus UBA1784. The sequence continues at coordinate 5,993 of JAFTRX010000020.1, read as the reverse complement.
TCAGTTCCGGCGGGAGTTTGAACTGGATGCCGTGCCGGAAACAGTTTTGGTCAACGTGACTGCCGATGCCCGTTACACCTTGTATGTCAACGGCGAATGGGTGGGGCATGGCCCGGCGCGCGGTGTACAGAAGATGTGGCCTTACGATGAGATCGATATTGCCAAATATCTCAAAGTTGGAAAAAATGTCATTTGCGCACTGCTTTATCATTACGGTACATCCAACTATACCTATATTTTTGAGGGTATCCATGGTTTTCTGCTTGCCGGAAAGATCGGCAGCATCAATCTCGGAACCGGCAGTGAATGGCTGGTTCGCGAAGCTCCCGGTTATATCCGCAATGTCGGACGGTGTGCTTCCCAGTACGCATTTTTGGAAATGTACGATTGCCGCAAGGGTGAAGAAGACTGGATGACACTGGATCACCAGTGCGGCGATGACTGGAAACATCCTGCCGGGGATGCCCTCCGGATGCCCGGATGTGCGCCGTGGACTGATTTTATGAAGCGCGGTTTCCCCATGCCTTCAATGGAGATACTCACTCCCCAACTGCGCGAACAGGGAAAACTTGTTTCCGGAGACTCCTGGCAGCAGGTCAAACATATCCGCGAATATCTCAAAGATGATGAAATCATCTGGAATGGCAGCAACGGCGGCGTGTCAGTTTATGATTTTTACGGTGAAGTGGTTGGACACCTCCGGTTTGATATCGAATCCCCCAAAGACGGTGCGGTAGTGGATTTTTACTGCTTTGAAGCCTTTGATAAAGATGGTCATCCGTGGCTGGGGCGCGGCAGTACCTATGGCGGCAGACTTTATCTCAAAAAAGGAGATAATCACCACGAATTGACGATGCCGTGGGGCTTGCGTGCCATCATGTTTTGCGACCGTACCGGCGGTTCGTTGAAAATCGCTCCCTCCATCCGGGAAACCGTTTATCCGATGGATATCAGAGGCAAATTTGAAGTCGATGATGAACGTCTTGCCGGGATTTGGAAGATTTGTCTGGAAACCCAGCGCCACTGCATGTACGATGCCTATATGGATGGGCCGTGGCGGGAATTTGCCCAGTGGTGGGGGGATGCTCTGGTGCAGGCGGTGAACACGTTTGCGCTCTCCACTGATGACCGGCTGCTTATCCGCGGACATGAGATCATGGCGGCGCGGACATTGCCCAACGGTTTGACCTACGGTGTGGCACCGGCGGTAAGTCCGTCTGCGGTGCTGCCGGATTACGCGGCGATTTTTCTGATTTCGCTTTATTCCCACTATTATCAGACCGGTTCAACGGAACTTTACACCAAACACCGGGAGGTGGCTTATAACATTATCAAATTCTTTGTCCGCGAGAGCGAAAACGGCATGATGCCGGTGGATAAGCGTTACTGGTATTTTGTTGATTGGTGCAAAGATCTGGATAAGGAAGAAACGTACAATCTGCTTGCCGTTTACGGTATGGATAAAATTGCTGAACTTGCCGCGCTCACCGGTGATACGGAAGTTGAAGCTGTGTGCAAATCGTGTGCTGACCGCATTGCCGCAGCGTTGACACTGGAAAATCCGGCACCGCATGCGGCGGCAATGGCCGTTTTGTCCGGACGTTTTCCGCAATTCCATGAAAAGTGGAAACAGGAAATCATTCTGCCGCTTCTGGCATCGGATCACAAAGGTCCCCGCCGTCCGAGTTGCTATTTTATCTATTATATCTTTGAAGCGGGAAAAATTCTGGGTTGCGATGCCGAAATCATTGACGCAATCACCCGCTGGTGGGGCGAGATGCTTGATATGGGACTTACCAACACGCCGGAACACTGGCCGGAGAACTTTTCTCACGGCAACAGCCGTTGTCACGCATGGAGCGCACACCCGATGGTTCACTTCCGTGACATCATCTGCGGTGTCCGGCAGAATGCGGTCAACTGGAAGGAAATCGTATTCAAGCCGCTCGGTGTTCCCGGTAAGGTGGTAAAAGGAACTTTCCCGACGCCCCATGGCGATATTTGTGTCACCATCGACCGCCGGGAAAACAGTTTCCGCAATGATATTACTCTTCCGGAAGGCATCACGCTGATAAAGTGATGTTTGTGTGAAAACACAACCTGCGGCGGCGCCTCGCGGGCAATCTTGGGAGCAAATCTGCGGACTCCTCCTCGGTCGAGTACAGTCGTACACTCCCTCGGATTCGCCTTGATTTACCCCCAACCTTGCCTCGCGATCCATCCGCCGGTCGAGTTCAATTTCTTTTGAACCGTCACGCTGCTTTTGTTGCAAGTTCTGGCGTACGCGATTCTCAAGAGTCGGGTGATTACAAAGTGATGACGAAATCTCCGTTGCTGGCGGCGGTGGTCGTGACAATGCGCCACGAAATGCCGTCCGGCAGCGGGAAGGCTCCGGCAAGTTTGACCTGACAACGCCACGGTGAAGAGAGCTTACCGCAGATCTTTGCGGCACTGATTTCGATATCCGTCACTTCCACGCCGCCTGCGGAGTAGTTCACGTCACTTGCGACAAAGAATGGAACACGTTCTTCAGGCAGTGCCATGAACTTCAATACACATGAGCCGTGTGGCGGTATTGCCGGAGTAGACATTTCACTTCCCGGAGCGTAGATGCCGTGAAGTTCCATCAGGTTCAGATCGAACACCAATGTGTCTGCTTCTATTTTTCCCGGATAGATGAATTTTGCTTCGTCATCGGAAATATTCAATACCGAAACGATATCCCACTCCGGAAGCTGTTTGCAATGCGGCGTTATATGGGTGCGGTAAAAGCGGGGCAGGGGCAGCTGGAAGAAATCCAACGGCAATGCCGGTGTACCGCAGGCGGGAACGATTTTCCGGAGCATGGCGAGCCGTTCCACTTGGAGATCGGGAAGACGTTCTCCTATTTCCGCGATGCCGCCGCCCAGAAATTGATTCAGAATAAATGTTCCGGCTTCATCATCATTCAAACTGCCCTGCGACAATGTTGAGTAGTTGGGCATGTAATAGTGCGGAGTGAAATCCAGCGTATCATCAAGTCCACAATCATTGAGGCGCATGATCGAAGCATCCGGATCGGTCATCCGGAAACGGTTCATCCAGTTCCGCATTACACACTGCTGTATTCTTGTCCATGCTCCGTTGCTCTTTGCCCAGCTGCCGTAGGTGTCACTGCCGCTTCTGGTCACATCGGCAAGCCCGATGGTGGCGCCTTCATGTCCGCCGCACAAATTGAGACAACATTCACTACCGAGCGTATCGCGCAGTAATTTTATGCCCTTGCGGTAAAGCTGGAGCAGGGTGATGCTTCTGTCGAAAGGAACCGCCGCCGGATCAAGAAAGAGACAGCGGGTAAAGTCGATTTTGTAATAGCGGTATCCCCAGGAATATATCTCCTGCAAAACGGATTTGAGCCATACCGCACATTCCGGATGTGACGGGTCGAAAATCTTGAAGGGGATGGGGCCGATCCTCATGGTCAGCGGAGTACCATTGGCATCTTTCAGCAGCCATTCCGGATGTGCTTTCCCGATGGGAGCATTGTCACCGCAGAGAAACGGAGTGATCCAGATTCCCGGTATCATACCGGCGCGCTTGATCTTTTCAGCGGCATGCTTCATTCCGGAACGCCACTTGGCATTGGCGCTCCAATCGCCGTAATCGCGTTCCCAGCCATCGTCGATCTGATATACGTCCAGCGGGATGTTGTGTTTTTTTATGGCATCCAGCTCTTCGTCCAGCTGTTCTTCGGTCATGGTCGGACCGTAATAGTGCCAGTTGGCACCGACGGCATAGCGGGGGAATTTTTTTTCCGGCGCCAGATTGAAGTGATTGGCGATGAAAGAAGCATATTCCTCCAACAGCAATGCCGGATCTTTCCCAGTGAGAACGATTATTTTCTGAGAGGAAACATGTTCCGTTTGCGGTCGGTATGCCGGATGATATTCCGCAACGGCGCGCAAGCCGCAGTTGCTCCATTCAAAACGTCCGAGATGGATGTGGTTCTCCAGAAATCCGCACAACAGCGACTCTTTGCCGTTGCTGAGGATAATTGCCGGATCGGCAATGCATATCGGATGCTCTTCAGACAGAACTTCTGTTCCGGGAATATCTCCTTTCTGGCGCTTCTGGCAATGGATTTTTGCCGTCGATACCGGAAAGCCGAGTCCGGTGCAGGCGTTGGCGGAAAGGGAAAAGAGTTCGACTTCACAATTCGCCGCAGATGCCGGAACATCTATATGAAACACCAACGGTTCATCCGAATCTTTGGTGATGGACAAACCGTTGGTGGTGAGTTGTGAAAAAAAAGTATTTTTCATCGGTCAAAAGTTGATTTTTTCAACATTCCCGGAAGCAATCGATTCGTTACCGGTGATACCGATAAGCGCACTGAGCGCACCGGCGCGGGAACCTGCCTGCTGACCGAGCGGGTCTTCGCCGCCAGCTCCGAGGAGCAGGTCATAGAGACGGTTGTCACCGCCGCCGTGCGGGGTATCTTCCTCGACGAAAGAAAGCTCTTTCATGGAGATATTTTTGCGGTTGGTTCCCTTGAAGATGCGGATGTAATCCTCTTCACCCATGTTGTCCGGACGGGCACCGCGGTTGTAAGTTCCGACTTCGACTCTGCCGTCAGTACCGTTGAAGACGATCTTGTAACCGGCGACCGGAGCGTATGCGGTTTCCTGATAGTTGAGAACAGTACCTTTTTTGTACTTGATCATCAAATTCATGGTATCATAGATGTCGATTTTGGGATTGAAGCAGCACTGGTCGCGGAAATAACCGTCAACATGTTCAGCTTTGAAGTAGAGTTCGTTGAAGATCTCTCCGTCGCTGCCGGGGTTGAGGTCGCCGTCTTCCAGAGTTGATTCCAGTACGGCATAGCATTTTTTTGCGTGGGGACAACCGGTGCAGCGCTCGCCGCGGAACTCTCCGGCGGCGCCGAATTGCGCCAGACTGCCCTGCGCGTAAACGGAGACCGGTTCGTCATCGAGGAACCAGTTGAGCAGGTCGAAGTGGTGGGTGGCTTTGTGGACGAGCAGACCGCCGGATTTCTTTATGTCGGCGTGCCAGCGGTGAAAATACTGCTGACCGTGGGCGCGGTCGATCATCCATTCCGCGTTGACACTGGTGATTTTGCCGATGGGGTTGTCTTTCATAACTTTTTTGATGGCGGCAGAGTAGGGGGCAAAGCGCATGTTGAATGCCACGATGACCTCTTTGCCGTATTTGATTTCCGCCGCGCGGATGCGTTCGATACCTTCGCGGTTCATCGCCATCGGTTTTTCGGTGATGATGTCCAAACCGGCTGCAAAACCCATTTCGATAAGGTCAGGGTGGGCATAATCCGGAACGCAGACGATCATGGTGTCCGGCTTGGTCTCTTTGACCATTTTATCAAAATCGGTATACTGCGGGATGTTGGTTTTGAGCAGGGTGTTGAAGCCGGTCATACGGGCATCGTTGGTGTCGTACAACGCAACCATTTCGGAATAATCTTTCACGCGACCGATAATGGCACGTCCGAAGCAGAGCGCACGAACTCCGGCGCCGGCGATAACAATACGTTTTTTCATTTTCATTTTCTCCCTGAGAGTGTAATTGCAGTGATATTCTATAATATAGCATCCCCTGCAGAATAACGCAAGTTACCTATTCTTAAATAGTGTATGCTATCTTATCAAATGTGTTCGTTTTTTTGCCAGTATACTGCTATCTCATAAATCCAGCCGCCTGGAGCGACAGACACATTGCCAAGCGCGCGTGCGCTCAGCGCCGCGTGGAATTCGAAATTACTATGAACGCGACCGGCGGATGGATCGTGGAGCAAGGTTGCGGGTAAATCAAGGTGAAGCTGAAGGAGTGGACTACCGTCCTCCTATGAGAGACAATTTGTCAAGTTATGTTTGCAAAAAAATCGTTAAAAAAGTTGATAATCAGCAAAAGATGATTCAAAAAGGTGTGCTTTTGTCTTGCTCCTATTCGCGTTCTATGTTGCTTCTGCCAGGAAG
>JAFTRX010000019.1 GCA_017462015.1 Lentisphaeria bacterium | reverse complement strand
ATCAGACGTTCAACTGGCAAAGTGAACCCGGAAATGGTAAGTACATCTCTATCGATATGCACAACGGACGCTTTTTTAACGGTATTTCCGCCGATGGTCATGCTGAACAGATGCATATTCCGCTTGCCGAACACCTGGACAAAGCGACTGCCGCGTTGGAAAAATATAAATATGTCTTCTTCCCCACCGGGGATCCGGATTATCAAAAGAATGGCGTTCTTTGAGCGCAAAAAGAATCAAAATGAAAAAATATATCTGTCTGTTTTGCACACTGATTTTTTCAGCAGCATTCTCGACAGCCGCAACCAGTTCCGGCAGTGTCTATCTTGACTGCAACGGAGACGGTAAACGCTCTCCCGGCGAACCGGGCATCGCCAATGTCCGTGTTTCCAACGGCTGTGAGACCGTCACCACCGGTGCGGACGGCAGTTACAAATTCTCTTCCGCCCCGGCGATGCCCTGGGTCTGCGTCATCACCCCGGACGGTTTCCGCCACACCGGAAAATTCTGGTGCCTCCACGGAGAAAAAGGCTCTTTCGGATTGAAAAAAGAGAGTACTTCCTCCAAAGAGTTCACCATGCTGCACGGTGCGGATATCCAGTATAACGTCGGACAATTTAAAGCGTTCTGGCAAACCCAGATCAAAGAACTCGCCGCCGTTTCCCGCAAACACAACGCCGAACTTCTGGTATGTGTCGGAGACCTGACTCCGACCGGCACCGATTCCGACCTTGCCGCGCTGCGCGCCGGGGTCGCCAAGCTGCCACTGGAGTGCCGCATGGTGTACGGAGGACATGACGGAGCGTTCCGCAAAGGTCCGGAAAATTACATCAAATATTTCGGCCCGCTGTGGTACTCATGGAACTTCCGCGGAGTACACTTCATCGCACTGATGTCGGAACTTTTCATCAAACCGGAACAAATAGAAATGCAGTGGCGCTTTGTAAAAGAGGACTTAAGCACACTCGCCCCCGCAACTCCGGTGGTACTGCTCACCCATATCCCCGCCCGGATCGAAACCAAACTCCGCCAGCTCGTCCCGCATCAGAAATATGAACTGATTCTGATGGGACATTATCACGAATGGGGCATCATGCCGACCCGGGAAACCACGATCGTATGCAGTTCACCGTGGCGCGAAGGCGACCTCGGAGCGCAAACTCACAAAGTCCGGATCCTGCACCGAAAAAACGGTATCTGGACAAGCACAACCGAAAAAGTCAACCCTTACCGCAAAGCCGCTTATCAACTCACTCCCGGCAAAACCGTAACTCCGGTCAGTGGAACGTGGAACTCTCATCTGGGCGCCAGCGGCAGCAGGTATACCGATGCGAAACTCACGCTGCCCTTGCAGAGAAGATGGATTTTTGACCTGAAAAATTTACAAGCGTACCACTCTTCGCCCATTCTGGCTGACGGAAAAATATTCTTCGCCGCCTCCGACGGCAATGTCAACGGTAAAACCTCCGGAGTAATCGCGCTGGATGCTCAAAACGGCAAACTGTTGTGGAAATACAGCAAAAACACCGATTTCTACGCCACACCGACGATTGCCAACGGACGGATTTTTGCCGCCGACAGCATGGGCAGTGTGGTTATACTAAATGCGCAAAATGGGAAACAATTACGGGAAACTCCCCGCACGTTCTTCAACTCCTGGCGCTACCAGCTGGCGGCAACCCCGCTGTTGTTCTTTAAAAACACCATCTTTATCAACTCTTATGACGGCTTGCGGGCGATCAATGCCGTAAACGGACGGAGAATATGGCGCAATACCAGATTTTCCAGCAACCCGTCATCCCATCTCTCCTGCGGAAACAACCGGATATTTATTTTCGATCAGGCGGCGATCGCGGCTTTTGACCCGGCAACGGGGAAGCAGTTGTGGTACAAGCTGCGCAAAAATTTGAAGTTGCTCCCCCGACAGCGGGAACGCGGTGTCGGCGGCTCGGTCGCCATTGACGGAGAGCTGTTTATCCAGAGCATGAATACCTTGCGGAAAATGGATCACGGCGGAAATGAGCTGTGGGCGGTGCAGACCGACGGTTCATTCACGCTCACGGCAACGCCGGCTGTCTCCAAAGACAAAGTCGTTGCGGCAGCCGGAACTTCCATCGCCGCGTATGACCGGAAAAGCGGCAAGCTGTTGTGGAAAACTGCCACCGGCAAGGCTCCGCGCAGCAAAACCAGATCACCGGAAAAATATTACAACTCCTCCTCGCCCGCTATCGCCGGAAATATGGTAGTGTGCGGAACCGACAGCGGAAAAGTTTTGATCCTCGATCTGAACAGCGGGAAAATCCTTCAGCAATTGAACTTCGAATCTCCAATCAAAGGTTCAGTCACCATAGGAGATGATTTCGTTTGCGTAGTCGAACATTCCGGAAAAATTCACGGACTGTTCGGAAAAAACAAATAAAAAAACCCCAAAAGGAGAAAGAAAGTGAAAAAAATATTAACTTTATCAGCGCTGCTGTTCTTTTCCGCATCGCTGTTTGCGGTGACAGTAGTGAAACAGAGCAAGCTCATGTTCGACGGCATCGTCACGCCGGAAAATCCGGTTCCGGTGGTTGCCTATGCCGCGCAGGAACTGGCGTATCACCTCAACCATGCCACCGGCAAAAACCTGCCGGTCATTACCGAAAAAGCTGCCGTCCCCGGGAAAAAATATTTCTACCTCGGCAACTGCAAAGCCAATGCGGCATTGAATCCGTCCAAACTCTCCTGGAACACCGGAATCGTAAAAATCAACCGTGACAGTATCCAGTTCGCCGGAAATGACGGCACTCTGGCGATCACCGCCCAAACCAACAGTACCGGAACCCTCTTCGCCGTCTATGAGTTTCTGGAAAAATATCTCGGTGTCCGCTGGATATGGCCGGGAAAAAGCGGAGAAATAATTCCCAAATGCAAAAACCTTTCCATCAAAGAAACCTCTTTCACCGCCAAACCGCTGCTCCGTTCCAGCGTCTGGCGCAGCAATCCGGCAAGCAGCAGAGCTTTAAACGGCTGGAGCTCCATGAAAGCTATGAAAACTTACTATCAAACTGAACACCAGTGGCTCCTCCGTCACCGCTTCAGTTGCGACCGCCGAATTTCCGGCGGACATGCATTTACCAAATATTATGACCGTTACTTCAAGCAGCATCCGGAATATTTCAGTATGCTTCCGACTGGAGTCCGGGGAAATAATATTTACAGATGGAGTAAAAAACCTCGCAATATCAGTATGTGTGTTTCCAATCCGGAACTGCCGAAAGTGGTGGTCAAAAACTGGCTCGCTCTCGGGAAACCTGAACAGGCAATCAATGTCAATGAAAATGACACCTCCGGTGAGTGTACCTGCGATGATTGCCTTACTGCCGACAACTCTCCCATTCCCAATGCGCAGCGTCGGGCTGCGGCGCTGAAGGAGTTTAACAAAAAATCCAAAGGTTGGCCCAATGCAATGGGCAGTGTCTCTGACCGCTACTGCAAATTTTTTCTCGCAGTCCAGAAAGAAGCGGACAAAACCCATCCCGACCATGTTCTCATCGGTCAGATCTATGCCAACTACAGCCTGCCCCCGACCGACAAAATAAAACTCAATGAACGGATCATCCTCCGTTTCTGCCCGCCGGTGATGTACCCGTTTACCAGAGAGAAAATCAACCATTACAAAGCCATCGCCGAAGGATGGGCTAAAACCGGTGCGCGTTTTCAGTTCCGTCCCAATTATACCTTGAGCGGTCACTACTTCCCGATCCAGTATCACGAGGCATTTTATGAGATGTTCACCTCGGCGATCAAGTACAATATGTACGCCAGCGATATGGACAGCCTGACCGGACAGTACATGGTTCAAGGTCTGGTCAACTATGTGATCGCATCTCTGAACCACCGTCCGAATGCTCCGCTGGAACAGCTCAAAGATGAATTTTTCTCCTCCTTCGGAGCGGCCAAAGCGGCGGTCAAAAAATATTTTGACTATATCACCTGGCTCACTATGGAAAAAGGTTTCAGCGATGTTGACTGGAGAGATTCAGGTCTGGAAGGCGGGATGAAAAGTGCCCGTTACATGATTTACGCCGGTGGACGGATGTTCAAGCCGGAAGTGATGGCAAAGTGTTATCAGCTGGTCGATGCCGCCGCAAAAACCCCCGGACTGGACAAAGCATCTGCATACCGTGTCAAGATGCTCCATCACGGATTGAAGCAGATGGAACTTGCCATGAAAGTGCAAGTCGAATACCGCAAATGTCAGAATGGCGCGCCGTTGGATGAATTCAAAAAAGCGCATGCGGAATTGCAGAAGTTCCGCAAATCCATCGAAAAAACCTGTCTGGCAAATATGGCATACTTCTACTACTATGACAATCTTGCGTGGTTCAAACACATCCGGGAAAACACTTATTTGAAAAAGTAATCCTTTTTCCCTGAATATGGAAGAAGACTGTTGCAAAATCTCGTCTTGGAATAGTGATGCGAGGCGGTTGGAGCCTTCGCGCGCGCTCCTGGACGAAGCGAACCGCCGGTCAACAGCCGGCGGACGCGCTGAAGAAATTCAGCGCGGGTGGAGGAAGCCGAGCAGTAAGCCGCGAGGTCTGACGATGCAATCGGCTGACCGCAGGCGCTGTAATCGAAGGGAAATACCAACAAACGTTGCGCGCGACGGGGAACTGGAAAAGATGGGAGTCCGGCGGGGAGAAAGCCGGAACGGCTGTCTCCCTCCGGCTGGCAAGTTTGTGCGCGGTGAAAAGCGTTGCATTGCCTATCGGGTACACCAGCGATTCTGCATGCCAATAGACACACTTCATACCCGAGGTATCGCACTCCTCAAAGATATTTATT
>JAFTRX010000018.1 GCA_017462015.1 Lentisphaeria bacterium | reverse complement strand
TCGGCGTTTTTTCGGTGCCTATAGGCTGGGCTGGCTTTTGTGTCGCCTGTCGGCGACCAGGGTAGTGGTAAGTTGCGCCACCTGCCGGTGGCTTATGGAACGCCTATCGGCGTTTTTTCGGCGTGCACCAGCTCACTACCGCTACTCACTCCAGTTGGCCGTCCTACAAGTCCTACTTATCCTACACGTCCTACTCTAAGTTACCGCTCCACGTGGCACTTCGCTGTGCGACAGCTGCCAGCCCACTTTGCCGCCACGAGCGGCGCCGTCCGCCGGAAAGGCTCGCAGTAGCAAGCGAGATCGTCGCCCCCCATCACAACAAGTTGTCGTCTTTGACCACACTCGGAAGATGAACTTCGCTTTCCGGATCGCCGAAATTGTCTTTACCTTTAGCGATAACCAGTTTGACCAGAGACGGCACCGGAAGCGTGGTGATGATAGAAAGGATGATTATTGCGTTAAAGAATTTTCCATCCAGCAAGCCGATTTCTTTACCGATAGCGGCGGCGGCAAGGGTTGCCGACAACTGCGGGACGGTCATCAATCCGGCAGCCAGCCCCTGCGACCGCGAAAATCCGCTCAACCGCATAGCGCCGTAACCGGAACCGATTTTACTGATTATAAGTCCGGCTACCGTCAGGAAAACGATCATAAAATTGCTTCCGCCTTTGAACGCCGAAAAGTCCGTTTCCATACCGATAGAGACAAAGAGAAACGGAATCAGAAATCCATATCCGATACTCTCCACCCGGCGGAACAGCAGCATCTCCTTGCTCTGCACCACCTGCGAAAGTCCCAATCCGGCGATAAATGCTCCCACCACGAGGTTGATTCCAAAAAGTTCTCCTACAATGACCGTGACCAGTATCACCAGCATAACAAAGGTGATAAGCACATCTTCCCCCGGCTGAAACACCTTTATCAACGCCTTGCCGACAAAGCGCACCACCACGACCGAAATCAACAAATATGCCAGCACGATCAGCAAAAAGACCGGAACAAAACTGTTTCCAAAAACACTGCTGCTGACATGGTCAAATATCGACAGCGTATTGTTGACCACCAAGTGTGCCATTTTACTGCTCTGGCGGTGCAGCTGCACGCTCACAGCCAGCAATATGATACTGGCAATGTCTGTGATAACAGTGGAAATCAACACCGCCGAACCGAATTTCGTCCGGCTGAGTTTCAACTCCCGCATCACCGGAAAGACAATACCGACAGAGTGCGAAGCGAAGAGCGAAGCATAAAGCAGTTTTCCCGCCAGATCCTGCGGATTGAAGTACCAATAGACCCAGTAACCGGCGATCGCCGGGATCAGGAAGGTGAAAATGCTGAGCATTGTCACCGGTTTACGCACAGAATTTATCAGCTTGAAATCAGCCTCCATTCCGGCGAGCGCCATCAGCAGCATCAACCCCAGAGAGCCGAGGATATCAATGAGCATATTGAAATTCTCCGCCGTCCGCCGGGCGGTTTCAACTTCCTGCCCCGGAGTCCCGAGGAAACTCAGCCAATTGGAAATGTGTCCAACCAGATCAAAGCCGATTCCCGTGGGACCGACGATCATACCGACGAGAAGCAGAGAAATAACCGAGGGAATACCAAATTTACGCAGTAAAAACGGCGCGCCGCCCATAAATGCAGTAAATGCCATAAACAAAATCAAAAATGCACCGTCATTCATAATTTTCTCCTTTCCCTGACACATTTTCTCCTTAAATATCCCTCTAATATACGGTCTTTTCAAAAAAAAGTCAACCTTATGCAAAAAAATTATCCAACTTTTTTTGACAGCGGTCACTTTTCAGGCTATATTATATAAAAACGCAATATTCAACAAAGTAATTTTTGGAGTTACACCATGGGAAAAACTATCGCCCAAAAGATTTTCGATGCCCACGAAGTGGATCGTCCGGATGCTGACGTCCGGGTACTCTCCCTTGACCGGGTATTCTGCCACGAAATCACCACCCCCATCGCCATCAACGATCTCGTTGCCAAACAGTGCGACCGGGTTTTCGACACCAGCAAAATCAAAGCGGTCATCGACCACGTTTCCCCCGCCAAAGACGGAAAGACTGCCATTCAGGGAAAAACGCTGCGTGACTGGGTCCGCCGCCACGACATCAAAGATTTCTTCGATATCGGTGACAACGGTGTCTGCCACGCCATCTTCCCGGAAAAAGGTTTTGTCCGTCCCGGATACACCATCATCATGGGCGACTCTCACACCTGTACCCACGGCGCGTTCGGTGCATTTGCCGCAGGTGTCGGAACCACCGACCTTGAAGTCGGTATCTTGAAAGGTGTCTGCGCTTTCCATGATCCCAAAACCATCCGGGTCAATGTCAATGGCGCACTCCGTCCCGGAGTTTTCGCCAAGGACGTTATTCTGACCATCATCAAAGAGTTGACCGTCAACGGCGCCACCGGAAAAGTTATTGAATTCCACGGTTCTGTTATCGACAACATGGGCATGGATGAACGTATGACCCTCTGCAATATGGCGATCGAAGCCGGCGGTACCAGCGGTATCTGCGAACCGGATATGGTTACGGTCGATTATCTGTGGCCCTACATCCAGGAAGAATTCTCCTCCAAAGAAGCGGCGCTTGCCGAATACCGCAAGTTCACCGCCGATGCCGATGCTGAATATGACCGCGTCGTCGATATCAACGGGGCAGAAATCGAACCGGTCGCCACCTTCAACTACAAGCCCGATCAGGTCAAGCCGGTCCGGGAATTTGCCGGAACCAAAGTCGATCAGGTCTACATCGGCAGCTGCACCAACGGGCGTCTGGAAGACCTCCGCGTTGCGGCTCAGGTTCTCAAGGGCAAGCACATCGCTCCCGGAGTCCGTGCCATCGTCTCCCCCGCCACCCCGAAAATCTTCCGCGATGCGCTGGCTGAAGGTATCATCGCGATATTCATGGATGCCGGATTCTGTGTCACCAACCCCACCTGCGGCGCCTGTCTCGGCATGAGCAACGGAGTTCTCGCCCCCGGTGAAGTCTGCGCCTCCACGACCAACCGCAACTTCAACGGCCGCATGGGTAAAGGCGGCATGGTCCATCTGATGAGCCCGGCAACTGCCGCTGCCACTGCCATCGCCGGAACCATTGTCAACTCCCCGCTTTTCAGTGAAAAATAATTTGCAGAAGGATTTACTGGATATGAAAAACTTCAACGGAAAAATTCTTTTTCTCGACCGTTCCGATATAAACACCGACGAAATCATCCCGGCGCGTTATCTGACCGAAAGCACCAAAGAGGCGCTGAAGCCCTACTGTCTGGAAGACCTCTCCCTGCCCGGATTTGATCCCAAACGCGATGTCGCCAACAAGTGTGCTATCGTCACCAGAGCCAACTTCGGTTGCGGTTCTTCCCGCGAACATGCCCCCTGGGTGCTGGAATACAATGACATCAATCTGGTTCTGGCGGAAAACTTCGCCCGGATCTTCCGGCAGAACATGTACAACTGCGGTATGCTCGCCATCGAACTTACGGCAGATGAGCTGGAAGATATCTTCTCCACCTTCTCCGGAGCTGAAGCGGAAGTCGAAACTGACCTTGAAAAATGTATCGTCCGTATCAGCGGCAGCGGCAAGGTCAAAGAGTACAGCTTCACCCTCGGTGAATTCGACCGGGCGCTGGTCGAAGCCGGTGGCTGGGTCGCTTACGCCGACAAAAAATATTGATTTTCAACCGCATTTATCGTGCCGGGAGCAGTAAAAGAGAACTGTTTCCGGCACTGTCATTACAGGGATATATCACAAATGAGCAATCTTGAAAACTTCACCGCGTTGGGCGTGGCAGATTATCTTATTCCGGCTCTGCTGGAAAAAGGTTTCAAAGAACCGACCGACATTCAATCATTGGCGATTCCGCTCCTGCTCTCCGGCGAAAAAGACATTATCGGTCAGGCTTTGACCGGAACCGGTAAAACTGCCGCTTTCGGATTGCCCATTTTGCAGGTCTTGGAGCGCGGCAGCGTTCCGCAGGCGCTTATTCTGGCTCCCACCCGGGAGCTCTCTATCCAGATTTCCGCAGAACTGGAATCGCTTCAGGGAAGCAAACATCTCCGTATCGCCACCTTTTTCGGCGGACAGGCAATCCCCATTCAGCTTGGAATATTGAAGAAAGGCGTTGACATCGCCGTTGGAACTCCCGGACGGATAATGGATCTTCACCGCCGGGGCGTATTGAAACTGGATCAGCTCCAGTTTGCCGTTCTGGACGAAGCCGATGAGATGCTGGACATGGGGTTTGTTGATGATATCCGGGAAATACTCTCACTTACCAACAGCGACAAGCGGATGCTGATGTTCTCCGCCACCATGCCGCAGGAGATCATGGATATTGCCAAAGAGTTCATGCGTCCGGATTTTGAAATAGCCCGGGCGGCGGTCAATGCGACCAACACCGAACTTACAGAACAGATTTTCCATGAAGTGAAAAGAGAAGATAAAATCGATGCTCTGGCACGGGTCATCGAAAGTATGCCGGATATTTACGCTCTGGTCTTCTGCCGCACCCGCGCCGATGTGGATGAAGTCACGGAAAAACTGTCCGCACTCAAATATCATGTCGAAGCTCTGCATGGAGAAATCTCCCAGGCTCAACGCCTCCGGGTCATTGAGAATTTCAAAAAACGCAAGTTCCCGGTGCTGATCGCCACCGATGTGGCGGCGCGCGGCATCGACGTCAGCGACCTCAACTGCGTGGTCAACTTTTCCATGCCGCAAAATGCGGAAACCTACATCCACCGTATCGGACGTACCGGTCGGGCGGGCAAACACGGCATTGCCATAACCTTTGTCACTCCGCGCGAACAGCGCAAGTTCAAGCAGATCGAAGATGCTGTCGGCAACCGCATTGAAAAACGCAAACTGCCCAGCGAAGTGGAGATTATCGAAGCCAAGAAGAATCTCATCGCCGAACAGATCGCCAAGCTCACCTCCGAAGAGGGCGGTTGCGATGCCTATTTGAACTTTGCCGAACAGCTCTGCGCCTGCGCTGACCACCCGGCGCAAGTGGTATCGGCTCTGCTGAAGCTCCATTTCGGCGACAAATTGAACAAGATCCCCGGCTTTTCCAAGCCGGAGATGACCAAATTGCTTTTGTTTGCCGGAAGAGTCAACGGCCTTACCCTCCCCATGCTGCTGCAAACCATATCCGAAGAAGCCGGAGTCCGGGGCAGCGCTCTGGGCAAGATAATCATCAAAGCCGACAAAACCTTTATCGAAGCGCAGCCCAAAGATGCCGACCGGATACTGGCAACGTTCAAAGATGACCCGGAGTTGAGATTCAAAATCGACGACGGCAGAGACGAAAAGCGCAAAAAAAGTGCGGCTTCCAAAGCCGACAAGCCGCAGCGGAGCAAACCCTCCCGCCGCGAGCGCCGGGAAATGGAGAAGGCTGAAAAAGCTGAAAAATCCGGCTCCCCTGCCCCGGAAGAGAAAAAATCCCGCACAAAACGCAAGCCTTTGCGGGAGGATTTCTGGAATTGGCTGGAAAACAGTGAAGAAAATTCCTGATTTTTTCTTTTCTGCATTTGACATTCACCCCTCATGCGGTTAGATTAAGCAAATGGAGGGTATTGTGTGTTTGTCTGTGCAATAAGAAGAAAGGGTATGAAATGAAGAACACTGTTGGCTGTCTTTTGAGTTCCTCGATTTGTCTGCTGTTGCTCTCCGGTTGCGGAGAATCTCCTGCTCCGGCAAAAAAAGTCAAAAAAAACGTTGCGACCGCGTATCCGGCTGCAGTGGCAAAGTCTTATAAACATGCAAATTCCCAGGCTTGTTTGAACAATCTCAGACAACTTGGGATGTCGCTCAACATGTTCGTTATGGACAATAACCGCTTTCCCGCCCCCGACGGAGTTTCCGGCTTGAAGCAGTTGGCAGAACAGCAGAACTTTCCGACCTCACTCTTTTGCTGTCCGCAAAACCGTCCGGCAGCTCTGACCGAAGATGCGGTGGCGTTCCTCTATCTCGGCGGAACCGTGGGCAATCCCCGTTCCGGCAAACTTCCGGTCGCCATTGAAAAGCCCGGTCGCCACGGCAATAACAGCGCCGTACTTTTTTCCGACGGCTCCGTATCCAGTGTCACCGTTCCCGGAACCTACACCAGCGTGACTCAGGTCATTGATCTTTGTGTACCCGCCGGAGAACGGGCGCGATTCAAAGCAGCAGTAAAACGAATTGAAAAGTAAAGGAGTATATATTATATGAAAAAAACACTTTTATTGTTGACCGCATCAGCAGCCATGCTGCTGCACGCCGCGCCGGATGCGGCACAGGTATTCAACCGCACCACATGTTATATCGACATGGACGGCAGCTCACTGATGTATTACAACACCGGCGAACTGGTCAAACTGCTTTACCAGCTTCCGGCGTTTGCTGCCAATGCGGCAAAAAGTATGGATACCAAGCCGGAAAACGCTCAGCTGATCAAAGATGGCGGAGAGATCATACTCAAACTTTTGAATCCGGATGCCGTCAAAGCGATGGCATGCAGTACAAAAGAGCTTCCGGGCAACATCCACATCACCAAAGGTGTCTTCTATCTGGGCGACGCCGCTCATTTGCCGGGTTTGTTCAACGTGGCAAAATTCAAAAACGATCTTGCACTCAACGCGGAACTTGCCTCTTTGCCTGCCGATGTGATCTGCGCTGTGAAATTCAAAGCTGCCTTTGATTTTGCCCGGATAGACAAAGTTATCAATGAAAACCCCAATGCCCAGATCAAAATGTACTGGAACATGTTCAAAACCGCTGCCGCACAATACGGTGCTGACATCAACAAAATTTGTACCGGAACCTCCGGAAATTTCTCTCTGATCATTGCCGGAACGGATGAGACTTCTCTGCGGATGACATTGACCATCCCGGATGAAAACGGTTCTCTTTCCGCGCTGTTGAAACGTTTTCTGCCGCCTGACCCGCAGGCTCCGGAACGCGTTTCCGTCCCGGTCCCCGGCATGGCAAAATTCGGCAAGCCCACCGTAGTGTTTCAGGATAAAAAAATCGTTCTGATGAGCGATTATCAGCGTTGCACCAAAACTTATCCCGCCTTCAAAGCGCAAGCGGCACTGCGCCGTCAGCTCCCCGCAAATGCGGCGGCGTACACCGTCATCAATCTCTCCGAAGCCGGTATCGCCGGAATCAGAAAATATGCTCCTGCCGGAACCAGAGCCGCGACCATCGCCGCTGCTTTGAAACCCGTATGCGTGATGTCGGCATCGGTCATTGAACGCGATGCCATCCGCGATATTACTGCGATGAACTTTTCGATCGCCAATATGTCATACGAATTCAACTTGCTGCTGAACAGTGCAAAATAAATATAAAGGTAAGCATAAATGAGCAAAGTATTTTCCATTTTCACGATCATGCTCGCCGGTCTTGCCCTGCTGGCATCTCCGGCGGAAGACAGCCGCAATTTAAAGAAGGCTATGGATAAAGTCGACCTCGGCGGAGAATTTTTGAGCGTTCAGGTCACTCCATCGGGTTACAATGACTTTTTGAAGAAGCTTCCCTCTGCCACCAACGGCAAGCAGGAGCTTTTGCCGCAGGTGATTTTGAAGAACATTTACCGGATTTTCGGCACTCATCTGGTCAAATCCGCCGCCGCCAGCTCAAAAGAGGTTGCCCCCGGCTGCTGGGTATACAAAAGTTACCTCTATTTGGGCAAAGAAAACATGCAGCTGCCCAGCATTTTTACTGCTGTCCCTGCCGGAAACAAAGAACTGGACTTTGCCCGGCTCCCCGGAGATACGCTCATGGCATTCTCCTTTGAAGCTGATGGATGCGCATTTTACGATGTAATCAAAAAAGAGCTGCAAACGTCTCCTGATATCGCTCCTTTTGTCGCCAATATCGAGACCGTGGCGAAGCAGAGCGGAATCAACTTGCGCAACTGCATGAAATCGATGAACGGCAAATTCAAATTCTTTGTCGCCGGAAGCTCCCCCAATGATCTGCGGATAAGTCTGGAAATTCCGGACAAAAACGGTGTCATCGCCAATGTCATCCGGGAAAAACTCAATCTGCCTCCCGGAACTGCTCAAACTCAGCTCCCGGTATTTGTTCCGGTAAACTTGAGCATGACTTCCGGCAAGGTCGTTTTGCAGACCGCCACTCCGGCTCCTGCCAACACCGGTCGTCTCGGCGATGATCCGGCGTTCCGCAACTACATCTCCCGTACCGGCACTGCCGGAAACGGATATTTCCTGATGAACGCCAGACCGCAGGTGGTTCAGCAGGCAAAAATGATGATGCCGGAACAGATCAAAGCCGTCATCGACTTGAAACCGTTTTCCATGCTGGCTATCAGCCAGCGTCAGAATGAAGGCATTTACTCCGTGTCGGCGGCAGACTTCTCATTGACTTCCGCTTTGGGCAAAGGTTCCGTTTCTTTTATGTGCGGCATGCTCCTTCCCGCGCTCAATCAGGCAAGAGATCGTGCCCGGACGGCGGCATGCATCTCTAATCTCAAGCAGATCAGCCTCGGCTTGATGATGTATGCCAATGATAACAAAGAACACTTCCCTGCCCCCAACGGCTACCGCGGATTGCAACTTTTGATCGACAATGAATACCTCACGGATATGAGTACCTACTCCTGCCCGTCTTCAACGATCACCTATCAGGATAAAAAACTCACTTCCGCATGTCCTTATATTTACGTTGGCGGAGTGCTGGGCGCCATCAACAAGCTCAAAAACCCCGCCCAGATCCCGGTAGTGTTTGAGCGCCCCGGAAATCACAAAAAATATGCCGTTGTCGCTTTCGCCGACGGTCATGTGGAAACGATTCAAATCCCCGGCGGCAATTACACCGATCCGGCGCAGGTCATCGGGCTGTTGAGCAAAAAAGCTGATATTTCGCCGGAAGTGCTGAACAAACTGCTTCTGGCAGTTGCGGAAAATTGATTAAAGCCAACAGGGTAAGGTGATATAATGAAATTTGCAGGAATTATTTTTTTGGCAGCGGCAGTTGCGTTCAACGTTGCCGCTGCGCCGGAGACAAACAAGCAGCAAACGCCGGTAAAGAAAAATATTCCGGCAAAGAAGAATGCAAAAAAGAGATTGCCGCACAAGCGCAAGATTCCAGCAAGCGTAAACTTGTCCCAATATTCTCCTGATGCAAAAAATGCAACAGCCGCATTTGTCAGGGCAGTCAAGTCCGGCGCGCGCAAAATCGTTTTCGACAAGGCGATGACCTATTATCTCGAACCGGTTTCTCTGCGCAGCAACTTGACCATCGATGTCTGCAAAGGTGCAAAAATCAAAGCGGTTCCCGGTGTAACTTTCGCCGCGCCTAAAGAGAAAAAGTCGCGGCCGCTGCCGGGATTGTTCAACGGCATCCGGGTCGCCAGAGTAAACATCAACTTTCAGGATGACACAACCGTAACCGGATTGCCGGATCGACCGGTATTCTATTTTTACAGCTCCAACAATATCTATGTCCGTAATGGCGAAATTACCGGCGGTATCGGAGTTGAACTGGACAACTGTTACAGTGTCAGATTTCAGAATACCGTTTTTGACGGTCTGAAATCCGGAGTCAACCACGCAGGTGGCAGCTGGAATACATTCAGCGGTGTCCAATTCCGCAACATTGCCGGATGCGGCGTGACCATAACCTCCGACCGTTTCGGTCATTTGCCGTACTTCACACTGGATAACTGCGAATTCTTCAACAGTGTTTCCGGTTTGCTTCTGCAGCGCAAAAAGAAAATCGATCCCATGCCGCAGCCGAAAAAGAATGCAAAGGCTCGCCACATGCGGTTCAATATCCGCAACTGCCGCTTTTTCAACAACAGCGGCATCGATGCAACCCTGAACGGAACACTGTACAAAGGAACCGTTTTTATCGAAAACTGCCTCTTTGCCAACAGCAAAAACAGTTCTCTGCAATTGAACGATTTTGCCGCACTGCCGCCGCAAGTCGATCTGCAGATCAGCAACACCGGCTTCACCCCGGCAGATGGAAATGCAACCGCGCCGATTGTAGTCACCAGCACAAATGAGTTGCCGCTGGGCAATATCAAAATCAAAAACAGCGATGTAAAAAATCCGGTACACATTCCGGCTGTAAAATTTGCATTGAAGAAGAATGCAGGAAAGATCGACGGTGAACTTCCGGTGATTTCAGCGGATGGCAGCCGTAAATATACCCAACTCACATTAACACAGGAGAAAAATTGATGGCGCGCAAAACGATTTGGCAGGGCGGCACCCAGCTCGCTCCCGTTCCGGCGGTTTTGGTCGGATGCGGTAACGGAACTGATTTCAAATACAACCTCATCACCGTAGCATGGGCAGGTATCGTGTGTTCAAATCCGCCAATGATAAGCGTCAGTATCCGTCCGGAACGTTATTCCCGGGGCTTGATCGAAAGCACCGGAGAATTTACCGTAAACGTCCCGACAGTCAGCATGGCAGAAAAGGTCGACTACTGCGGCATGGTCTCCGGCAGAAATGTGGATAAGTTCAACGCCGCAAATTTGACGGCAAAACCGGGAAGCAAAGTTGCCGCCCCCATCGTGGATGAGTGTCCGCTGGCGCTGGAGTGCCGGGTCGTTCACTCGTTGAAACTGGGTTCACACATCATGTATGTGGGAGAGATCGTCGCAGTCCAGGCGGACAGTGAACTTATAAATGCCAAAGGCAAGTTTGAAATCGAAAAAGCAGATATCCTCGGTTACGCGCACGGCAGTTATTACGGCATGGGTGAAAAGGCCGGAGATTTCGGTTTTTCAGTAAAGAAGAAAAACTGACCTGACCAGTAAAAATCCAACAGGAAGCAGATGCAACGGCTTCCTGTTGTTTCTTTTCCGGGGAGAAGTTCAAATGGAGTATCAAGTAGTCTGTTCATATTGCTACAAAGATGTTGATGTTTTTCTGGAGTGGGTGGGACAAACCGTGATTTGTCCGCACTGCCAGCAACAGCTTTGTGTTCCGCCGCCGCCGCAGGAGTTGTTTGCGGTACCACAACCGCCAGCCCCGCAAGAACAAACCGAGCCGCAACTTCAGCCCGCTCCGCAACTTCAGCCCGCTCCGCAACTTCAGCCCGCTCCGCAACTTCAGCCCGCTCCGCAACTTCAGCCCGCTCCGCAACTTCAGCCCGCGCCGAAACTTCAGCCCGCTCCGCAACTTCAGCCCGCTCCGCAACTTCAGCCCGCGCCGCAGGTTGCTCCGCAGGTTCGGCTCACTCCCAAAGTACAGCCCGCTCCACAGGTTCAGCCCGCTCCCAAGGTTCAGCCTGCGCCACAGGTTGCTCCGCAATATCAGTACCAACAGCAGTACCAACAACCACAATACCAACAGCCGCCACAGTACCAGCAGCAATACAAACAGCAACCGCCACAGTACCAGCAGCAATACCAACAGCAACCGCAAGTACAGCAAGCTCAGCAATCGAGTGCTGCTGCCGGTGCCGGATGTTTTCTGTACATACTGGGATACGGCTGTTACATATTTGGGGTAATCGACTTTTGCGGAATGTTTTTCGGCTACGATTTGACCGGAGTATCCTGGAGTCCTATCGTCGCAAGTCTGTTGGGAACGCTTTTTATATCTTTGGGAAATCAGGCATCAAAATAACGAGTCATCCCGAAAGCGCCGCCGCAATATATTTACCCCGGAGACCATCCGTTACTTCTTATCCTTGCGGTACTCCCACGGCGGCTGAGGATTTTTGATGCGCCACAAGCCGCGCTGACGGATGCGCGCCTCTTTTTCCGCTGCGGCAAGGTCGTATTCGTTGCGGGCATAATCGGGATAATACCAGGCGTGCCCTTCGGAGACCATCTCCAAATTGATGTAACGTCCGCCCATCATCACCCGCCCCACCGTTCTGCCGTAGGGGTCGATGGAGACGACGTTGACTGTTACCGATTTACCTAAAATCTTTTCCCGCAAAGCATCGCGCGAAGATGTGCCGTGAGTTTGAGCTGCCTCCGGAGCATCTATACCGAAAAAACGAACTTTGAATTTGGTATTTTCACTCTCTTTGAATAAAGTTGCGGTATCGCCATCATAAACTTCGATTATCCGTCCTTCAATGATCTGCTCCGGGACAGCGGCGCCATCAGCGGAACCGGCTCCGGGCAGCATCCGGGAAAAGGGATAGGGAATAAAGCTCTTGTACTTGAGCAGTGTCACTCCGAGGTTGCCGGAACGGTCAAGATTGAACACCACGCCGCCAAGCATAAAGCAGAGCAGCGGAATAAAAAATCTGCGCCAGAAATTAAATTTGCGGATAACACCGGAGGCGGCATTGTTCCCTTTGGATTCTGAATTTTTCTTTCGTACAGCCATAATAGATCCTTCTGTTTCGTTTTCCCGATAATATATTCAACTTTCTTTAAAAAAACAAGTTTACAAGTGAAAAAAATCAACAGATATCCCATAAAATCAGAGAAAAATTTGTTTTTTCAATTTTTTGTGAGCGGAAGAAAATAGGATTTTGAAAAAGTGATTTTGTCAAATTTTGTTTTGCGCAAGCAAAACGCGCGTGCGCTATGCGCCGCGCCACCAGTGACACTGTGTTCAAAATGGTTTGTCGCGACCGGCGGATGGATCGTGGCGCAAGATTGGGGGTAAATCAAGGCGAAGCTGAAGGAGTGGACTTCCGTCCTCGACTGAAGCTGAGTCCGCAGATTTGCCCCCAAGATTGCCCGCGAGGCGCCGACGCAGGTCGTTTCTCATGGGACAGCTGTGAAAAAATTCCAGATTTTTCCGGCATATTTCTTGAAAAAAAACGTTCTCATGCTACAGTAAAACAGTGTCAAAATCCATCTTTTAGATATTTTGGAAATTTACAACTATGAAAAACACCTTTTTACTGGAAAAATTCCGCCGTTACTGCGGCACACTCGATATAGATTCCATGCTGGTCAACACCCAGGCACTGCTTGAATGTGAGTTGCCGCAAACCTTCAGCGCTTACCACGCCGCCGCAGATAAAGCGCTGGAACTGATAAAAAATGCCGGTATCCCCAACGGCGAAAAAATCACTTTTGCTGCAGACGGCAAAACCGCCTTTCAGGATAAGATCACCCCCATCGGCTGGGAAGCGACATACGGTACGCTTGAAATAAAAAGTGCTTCCGCGCTTCCGACAGGAACCATTCTTGCCGACTACACCCGCCATCCGTTTGAGTTGATAAAGGGTTCCACCGGGACCGCTCAGGAAGGGGAAGACGTGGAGATCATCAGTTACAGCGCGATGCTTGCCGGAGCTGATGTCACAGGAGCTCTGGTCATGTCTCCGGCTAACGCAGGCCCCGTTTACAATTATCTGTCGACGGCGCTCGATCTGGGGGCAAGAGGTTTTGTCTCAGATTACGCGATGAACAGCAATACCCGCCCCGACGGTATCCAGTGGTGCAACGCCTACACCGAGCACAACAACTGGCACGTCAACAGCGGCGACCGCCCCTTTATTGCCTTTGCCATATCACCGGCAAACGGCAAAAAACTGCGGCAGTCGCTGGATTCCGGCAGTGTGATTTGTCATATTTCCTCCGATGCCCGCCGCGTTGAATCCACGGTCGATGTGGTCACGGCGCTAGTCCCCGGAAAGAGTAAAAAAGAGTTCTGGATACTGGCGCACTTGTATGAACCGCTGTCCAACGACAACTCAAGCGGCGTTGCCGCCGCCATTGAAACTGCCCGTGCCATCATGGCGCAGGGAACGCCGGATTACTCACTGCGTATCGTTTTCGGACTTGAACTCTACGGTTTTTGTGCTTACGCGCACCATCGCGGAAACCGTTGTCTTGCCGATGAAGTCATCGGCGGATGCAATTACGATGCGATGTACCTTCATCCGGGATGGAAAATCAAACTCTGCAATGCCGGTGCCGGAACGCCCACCTTTGCCAATTTGATTCTTCAGGAACTCTTCGACACACTGCAAGGAGAACAGGATGTTCCGGAACTGCTCTTTTATGACAGTTTTGATGCCATGTATCAGGACGACTCCTCGCTCAGTGATTCAACGACCGGAGTCGCCACCGTGTGGCCGCTGCGGCTGCAGGATGGAACGGCATTGTGGCACAACTCCGAACAGGATATGAGTTATATCGGCAAAAAAGAGTTTACCATCGGTTGCGCCATCAATACGACGATCGTGGATTCCTGTGTCAATCCGCGCATGGAAGTTGCCCAAAACTTCCCCGCCAATGCGGGAGCGGCGCTGAAAAAAGAACTCGCCCGCGCAGTTGGTTCACAAAAAGAGCATCTCTTGCGCCGGAAAGATATACTCTGCGCCAATGCCGGAACTCTGGATGAACGTTTTGACGAAATAAAACAGCGCGTCAACGCTGTCCTTGAAGAAGAGTTTGCCAAACTTGAACCGCAACTGAACGATGAGATCCCGCACTCCCCCTGGAGAGATTACGCGGAACTGATCACCGTTTCCCGCGTAACGACCGGTTTTCCCTACGATCTTGCCGCCCTCCCCCCGCGTGAACGGCGCGGACTGCCCGGAGCGGTGATATACGGCCCGTTGGGAGTAATGCTTGCCAATATGGACGGTAAACGCGATCTGGCAACTGTTATCCGCCGCGCCGAACATGAAATCAGCCGTCTGCTTCCGGAAAATGAGATCAAGAAACTGCTGAGCGCCATCTTCTTTCTCGCCGACAACGGATATCTTTCTCTGAACGGTTTCAAAGGTGTCACCAAAGCAGATATCGTCTCGGCATTGAGAAGTGCCGGTGTAGAACGGGGCGACTTTTTGCTGGTTCACTCATCACTTTCAGCTTTCGGATATATCTCAGGCGGCGGCAACACCATCATTGAGGCGTTCAAGGAAGCTGTTGGAGAAGAAGGAACTTTTCTGCTTCCGTCGTTCAATTATGCGTTTGCCAACATCGGCGGTCCCTGCCGTTCCCCCATTTTCCGGCCCTACGATCCCAATGATCTGGATGCGATCTGGACGGGAACATTGCCCAAGATATTGTTGAAAAACTTCCCCGATGCCGTGCGCAGTGCCCACATCACCCATTCCTGGTGCGGCTGCGGAAAGGATGCTCTTGCGGCAACCGCTGCCGCCCGTCCCTGTGACCCGCCGGCAGGAAAGAGCAGTCCTCTCGATTATGCGCTGAAAGCCGGTGGAAAAATCATCCATTTCGGCAATAAAATCGGTTCAACCACCTTTTTGCACTATGTGGAAACCTGTCTTGACCTGCCCGGTCTTGCCGATACGCTGTGCATGGTGCGCGGAGCAGACGGAGAACTTTATCCGGCGGCAGTTCCGAAAAACCTTCCCGGATGCCGGGATTTTTACAGCAGCAGCAAAGGGGTTGCCAAGATCTTCAAAAAAGCGCAGGAGGAAAAAGGATTCCAAATAACCAAAGTTCAACTGGCACAAGGTGAAATTTGCGTTATGGATATAAAACAGCTTTACGATATCGCAGTGGAATTCGCCACCAAAGACCCGTTCATTTTGCTGCACGATGAAGGTCAATGCCGCTCCTGCGACCATTTGCGCAAAGTGTACATCCAACAGCATAAACAGCGCTGACAACCGTTTTTGCTCCGGAACAGATCACCGTCTGTGCCGGAGCAAAAAAGTCGCACTCCGCCAGATCATCCACTTTCCCGCCAGCCACGGGGCATGAAATATCCATGCTATATCACGAAGCTGCTGACGGTGTGCGATGGTAAGATCCTCCGATTTCACGCCGAAAAAAGCATCAAAGTCAAATGCTCCGATCTTCCACGCAAAGAAAAATCCTCCGGCAAAAAGGATTATACCGACAATCAGTAAATACCGCATCCCCTGCCGCTCTTTCTCCTCTGCGATCGGCTCATCGGGGGATGGTTCTGTCCATTTCCATTTTTCGTCGTCCATAATATAGTCCTGCTTTTTTAACCTGCGGCGGCGCCTCGCGGGCAATCTTGGGGGCAAATCTGCGGACTCATCCTCGGTCGAGTACAGTCGTACACTCCCTCGGATTCGCCTTGATTTACCCCCAACCTTGCTCCACGATCCATCCGCCGATCGCGAACAAGCCGTTTTACTCTGGCTTTTGCACCATAATATTCAGTGCAGCAAGTCCAGCCATGCGCGTTTTACAAAATCCCGGATATTCGTCGTCCATAAAAAAATCCTCCGGAAAACTAATATATCATCTTTCCGGAGGAAATGCAAATACCGTTCTGCTCATCACACATGACCGACAAGCAGATATGCCGTGTAGCCAGTGTAGAGCAGAAGCAGGATGCAGCCTTCCATGCGGGATATTTTCCATTTGGTGCGCATCATCACCGGCAGCACAATGGAAGCACCGATCATCACCGCCAGATCGACCGGATCAAGTGTCGCTCCTTTTATCGGAGAAATCAAAGGAGCGATACCCAATATTCCGAGAATGTTGAAAATATTGCTGCCGACAACGTTACCGATGGCAATGTCCGATTCGCCTTTGAATGCAGCAACCACACTGGTCGCCAGCTCCGGCAAACTGGTTCCGACGGCAACGATAGTAAGACCGATGACCGCATCGGACAATTTGAACAACCGGGCAAAAAACACCGAACTCTTCAAAAAACATTCAGCGCCGACCACCAGCACACCGAGACCGGCTCCGGCAAGAAGCCACGCAGCACAAGTCGGAAGCAGTTTTTCATCGTCGCGGCTCTCTTCTTCGCGGTTCTCTTTCCGGGAAGAAACGATACTCCACAGCGTATATCCGGCAAAACCGATAAAAAACACGCCCCCTTGAAGCCGGTTCACTCCGCCGTCAGCCATAAAATAAAAACAGGTCAACGCCAGTGCACTGCCCAGCATGATCCAGGTGTCACGGCGGAACAATTGTTTTTGCACTGTAAGCGGCGTGATTGCGGCACTCAATCCGAGTATCAGTGCGATATTGCATATATTGGAGCCGACCACATTGCCGAGCGAAATATCGGCATTGCCCTTCAGCGCCGCATTGACACTCACCACCAACTCCGGAGCGCTGGTGGCAAACGCAACCAATGTCAACCCGATAACCAGCGGCGATATTCCGGCGCGCCGCGCGATCGAAACTCCGCCTTTGACCAGAAATTCTGCGCCGAAATAGAGCGCCGCCACACCGGTGACGCCAAGCAGCAGATGAATAAAAACACTCATTGTTTTTCCTTTTTTTATAAAACCATTAATGTTGCAATTCCTGAAACGGTCATAAAGACACAAAATAAATAGATGATTACATCTTCCCAATATTTTTTTAAAAACTTCTTCATAAAATTATAAACGTCATCTTTGCTGACAGATTTTTTCATCCTGTCGATACGACCTTTGGGGGGGGACAATACTGCAGCCATGCCGGACACAAATTCCAGATAGGGTTGATGGGCCTCCGGCAGCAAACAGAATAACACCCACTTGTATCGCCAGGAATGCTATCTGAAATGCAATAGATTCTTCTTTCATATCAAACCTTTCCAGCCGCAAGAAAAATATATTTTGTGCAGCTGGTTTACTTTTGCAAAAAACACTTTTTTATTTTCAGCGATGTATCGGCGTCCTGCATGGCAGGATTGGCAAGATGTTCAGCAAAAGTCAGGTCCGGCGCGAACCGGAAGGGCTCGTGAAAGATAATTCTGATAGGAAAAATAAGATTTGATACTGCAAAAAACATCTTTAGCTGAAGATGTTTTCAGCATCGACAAAATATTCAGCGCAACCACGCCTCCAACGTGCGGCGTATCCAACTGCTCATCGGGACGCCGGGAATGCTGCACTGCGCCACGCACAACTGAACTGCTTCCGCGCAATGCCCATGGCGAATTGTTTTCTGATACCGGAAGCGGCTGCAGCGGCAGCTGTTCACTTAATGTGAAAGCGGAGATCGCACGCTCTCTGCCGCAACTGTTCGCTTTATCGCATTGAAAAAAAGCTGCCAGCATAAAACACAGCATCCCAAGCACAGCCCAGAGAGTGTGCCGAACCGGAAATGCTATTTTTAACACTGACTTCATATTCACACTTTTTTATTGCTCAAAAATCAAAACTCACTCTCTTCGATATCGATCCCAAGCGCGCGCAAACGCTCCGCTTCTCCGGCGGGAAGTTTTTTGTTGGCACGGAAATATTTGGCGGTAAGCCAGGTGATTTTTTCTGTCGTCACCACGTTTTCATCGTAGATACCATCCAGAGCAATATGGGTAAAATCCGGACGGTCGCCGCACATCGACACCCAGGTGATATGATCGAATTCTCCAAAATGCACTCCGCGCTGTCCCTGCGCCACGCGGACATCTCCGCCGCCGGTAGTGCCGAGCATCATATATTTGCGCCCGTTGCGGACATACTTGGTGTAAGCGTGCAAATCTCCGGCAAACACCGTGTAGTTACGCTCATAAAGCGCATCTTCGATTTTGGCAAAATCAGGAGTGTGCCAAATTGCCGGCTGGTGCATAAAGACAAAAGTCCAACGGACATCCGTATGCTTTTTCAGCACCTCAAGCGCCCATTGGGTCTGCTTTTCGCCGAGCCCGGAGGTGTCTTCGACAGTATTCAAGCAGAGAAAGAGTGTTTTCTTGTAGATGAAGTAATAATACGACACACCGAACATCTTTTTCCAGAGCGCGGCGTTGGGATGTGAGCCATTTTCCGGAGCATAATCATGGTTGCCGACAACGTAAAAAAACGGCGGGATGCATTTTTCAATCATCGGATTGACTTCTGCCCACTGCTTTTCCAGAAAGGCGTCGGAAAAATCCTCCATGCAGAATCCCGGAATAAAATCGCCGACACTCATTACAAACTCCGGACGCATCCGGTTCAGTTTGTCGATCGCACCTTCAAAAACGCCGGGGCGCGCCCGTCCGGTGCGATCAGCAACAATGCCAAAACAGAAATCCAAGCCGTCTCCGCGATCACCGAAATTCAAATGTGTCCACGGTTTCTGAACGGTGGCAACTTCATGCGAAAAATTTCCGATTTTCTCCATTTTTATAAAAACTCCTGACCTGCCAGTTGATTATTCAATCGCGTTAATATACAACTTCGCTCATGGAAATTCAAGTAGAAAAGGTGATTTTACTCCTGTGATCCACCGGCGGTTTTAAAGTGCTTTTCCCAGAAATCCCGTCCCATCAAACGTCTTTTTCCGGTAATCTCGATGATGAAATCCATCTTCTTTTTCAAGACTTCGCTGCGTTCCGCACGTTTCAGAAAACGCCCCTTTTCCACCATCATTGCGGCAAACGTTTCCGCCCGATCTTCCCGCTCATTGCTCATGGCATAACGGGAGACAAAATCCGCATCAAAGGTTCCGGAAGCAAGGTTGCGATCCTTGCGTTTACGCCTGCCGCGAGACAGATTGGCGCTGTAATAATCGTTTCCGGTATAGATAAAGCCCTTGCTGTTGAGCCGGTTCCACTGCCGTTCCACCGGTTTGGGGTCAAAGATATGAAAAAACTCATGGAAAACCGTGTGTGCCGAAAAATTTACATTCAAATAGATGCTCTCTCCGGACGCGATCCCGCCGACCGGAATTTTCTTTAACGTCGGATTTTCCAGAAAGGTAACATATTTGACTCCGGAACGTTTGATGAAATCTTCCGGCAAGGCTTCCAGCGCTTTGAAAAAACGTTCTGCCGCCCGGGTCACAACCTTCTGAGAGGGCAGCGTACCGTCGATCACGCCGCGCGGTGTGCGCTGACGGACGGTGATTCGTTTGTTTCCGTACTTTTTGGATGTAAAACGGGAGTGGACCCGGCGCTCCCAGGCAAACGCCGGCGATATCCAGGCGATACTCAAAACCAGAACCAATATCAATGTTTTCATAATAATTTTCGCTTCCCCTGCGTAAAAAAATAGTGTTTCGATAATATAATTCTCATCTCTCGATATTTCAAATCCGGAACTGATCTCTTTTTTTCTCCCGATCAGAACTTGACATCACATGTAAAAGGTGTTATATTTAATATCATGTCAGTGCGCGGGTGTAGCAAAACGGTTATGCTCCAGCTTCCCAAGCTGGCGACGCCGGTTCGACTCCGGTCACCCGCTCCATTTTTTCTGCTTTGAAATATTGTTTTCCGGAGAATAGCATCAATGAAAATCAAATCAACGCTTCTTTTGCTCTGCGCTCTCTTCCTTTCCGCCGGATGTGTAACTGAAAAGCTCCCCTCCGAAGATATCGAAGTATTCACTTTGCATAAAGATATCATCGATGTTCTCAAGAGTGACAAATATTCCGCCGACTCCAAAGAAAAATATGAAGCGGCACGCAAACTCATCCGCACCATCGACCTTTACTACACCCGCGAACTCAAAACCGTAAACGCCATCTTCAATTACCGGGATATGCTCATCGATGGAACCAACGCGGACAATCCTGTGTTTTCCTTCAATTACCGCTACGGTGACCACTATGTGCGCATCCGCTTTTTCAGCCATAAAATGTTCGTCACCCGCGTGGAAATCACGGAGAAATGAACGATTCAGAGTTTATGCAGCTTGCCTTGCTTGAAGCTGCCGCCGCCGCTGCCGCAGGCGAAGTCCCCATCGGTGCTGTTGTAGTAAAAGATGGAGAAGTCATCGCCACCGGACGCAACCGCGTGGAAGAAAAACATACCGTCTCCGCGCACGCAGAGTTTGAAGCGATCCATGCCGCCGAAAAACTCCTCAACGATTGGCGCATGAGTGATTGTACCATCTTTGTCACCAAAGAGCCCTGCCCGATGTGCGCGGGAATGTTGATAAACTCCCGTATCAAACGTATCGTTTTCGGCGTAAGCGATGCTGCCGGCGGCTTTTGCGGCGGAGCATTCGACATAAATTCTGTTCCCGGTCTGCTCTGGCATCCGGATGTGACCGGCGGCGTGTGTGCCGATGAAGCACTGGAACTGATCCGGACTTTTTTCCGGGAACGAAGAAAAAAGCAATAGCGGTCTTAAAAACTCGTCTTGGAATAGTGATGCGAGGCGGTTGCCGCCGAGCGCGCAGGCTGGACGAAGCGAACCGCCGGTCAACAGCCGGCGGACGCGCTGAAGAAATTCAGCGCGGGCGGAGGAAGCCGAGCAGTAAGCCGCGAGGTCAGACGATGCAATCGGCTGACCGCAGGCGCTGTAATCAAAGGAAAATACCAGCAAACGTTGCGCGCGACGGGGAACTGGAAAAGAGGGGAGTCCGGCGGGGAGAAAGCCGGAACGGCTGTCTCCCTCCGGCTGGCAAGTTTGTGCGCGGTGAAAAGCGTTGCATTGCCTATCGGGTACACCAGCGATTC
>JAFTRX010000017.1 GCA_017462015.1 Lentisphaeria bacterium | reverse complement strand
TGCTCGGCTTCCTCCGCCCGCGCTGAATTTCTTCAGCGCGTCCGCCGGCTGTTGACCGGCGGTTCGCTTCGTCCAGCCTGCGCGCTCGGCGGCAACCGCCTCGCATCACTATTCCAAGACGAGGTTTTGCAACAGCCCCATTGGTGAACCATCGCTATTTTTACTTGAAGTATTCAGCGATCGGGAGTTTCTGCTCTTTGCACGCTTTGACAAACATCTTTGCCACTTCATGCGCGCCGTTGACCGAAAGGTGAGTGCGGTCGTCGTAGCGGAACTTGGGTTTATCTTTGCTGCCGGGTTTGACTTTGGTGTAGACCGGACCCAGATAGAGCGCGTATGCCGCTTTTTCTCCGATTTTGTTCCACTGAGTGATCGTAATGGTGTTGATGTCGATCAAGGGAACGTTTTCGTTCTTGGCAACATTCATCATCGCATCACGGTATTTCAGCAGATAATTCGGCGCGACCTTGCCTTTTTTGAAGATGCATTTGGCAATGCTGGTCACCAGGATCGGATTGGCTTTCCGGGCGCGGACATCTTTGACAAAGCGGGTGAGGTTTGCCGGATAAGCGGTTTTGACATCGGCGTAACGTTTGGTGTTCTTTTTGGCTCCGCCGTCATTGTGACCGAACTGGATGACGACAAAGTCGCCAGGTTTCAGCTGCTTCATCAGGCGATCCCATCTGCCGGAGTAGATGTAACTGTTGGTGCTGTAACCTGAATATGCCTGATTGTTTACTTTTCCGTAAGCCGGGTTGACATAGTTGTTAAGGACTTGTCCCCAGCCGGTGAGCGGCGCCCGGGATGCGGGGTAGGAGGCGCAGGTGGAATCTCCCACCAGATGGATGGTTGCCGGTTGCGGCGGAGCGGCTTTTTCTCCGCAAATCGTTGCACAGCCGCAGAAAAATGCCGCTGTCAGCAACACCAGAAGTGAGGTCAGACTTTTTTTCATGAAAATTCTCCTTTTGTTGATAAATTTACCCTGATACGGGAACGGTTTTAATTTACTCTTTCTCCCGGAGAAAGTCAAGTGTTTTTGCTTGAAAAGCTGATATTCTGGTGTATATTTAAGAGATTACTGTTCTGGATATAATTAGTATTGCAGGTTTGATTATGAAAATTTGTGT
This sequence comes from Lentisphaeria bacterium, assembly GCA_017462015.1. GTDB lineage: Bacteria > Verrucomicrobiota > Lentisphaeria > Victivallales > Victivallaceae > UBA1784. The sequence goes on along the minus strand of JAFTRX010000017.1, from coordinate 3,504 downwards.
TGCTGGCGATGGAGCATGGGGAACTGCATTGGCTCTGACGTTGTTGCATAACGGACATCGAGTGGTGGTTTGGGGAGCGTTCCCGGATTATCTGGATGAGATGAGAACCACCCGTGAAAATTACCGTTTCCTTCCCGGAGTCAGATTGCCGGATACGCTTGAATTTTCATCTGATATGAGCGTTGCGCTTGCGGATGCAGACATGGTTCTGCTGTCAACTCCAACTCAATATCTGCGTCCGGTATTGAAGCAGATATGCGGAAACTTTGCACCGGATTCAGTTTTTGTCAATGTCGCAAAAGGTATCGAAGTCGGTTCATGGAAACGTATAAGTGAAATCGTTGCTGATGAAATCGGCAGAGTGACCTTTGTTGACCTATCCGGCCCCAGTCATGCCGAGGAGGTTTCCCGCAATGTCCCGACTGCCGTGGTCGCGGCATCGGAGGATATCAATGCCGCAGAAACAGTGCAGTCCGTTTTTATGAACGAATTTTTCCGGGTATACACCTCTGATGATGTCACCGGTGTCGAATTGGGCGGCGCGATAAAAAATGTGATGGCGATAGCCGCCGGTATCATTGACGGAATGGGATTGGGGGATAATTCCAAAGCTGCGATGATGACCCGTGGTATTGCTGAAATGAGCCGTCTCGGAGAGGCGTTGGGCGGCAAGCGTTCAACATTTTCCGGGTTGAGCGGCATCGGAGATTTGATCGTGACTTGCACCAGCGGTCACAGCCGTAACCGGCATGTCGGGGAAGAACTCGGACGCGGACGGCAGTTGGATGCCATTATCAAAAGTATGAATATGGCCGTTGCAGAGGGGGTCGCCACTGCGCGCGGCGCGTATGAGCTGGCGCGGCAGGTGAAGGTGGATACTCCGATCATTGATGAAGTTTACAATGTTATTTACAACAATTCTTCTGCTGTTGCTGCAGTACGGTCGTTGATGAACCGTAAGGCGCGTCAGGAGAATGATTAATAATTTTAACTGGCAGGTTTTTCTATGAGCAAGGTAGCGATCAACACTGATTTTATGAATGATGTCAATTCTCCGGAACCGTATTTGCGGCAGATTTCTGAAGCCGGTTTTCAGAATATCATGTGGTGCCACCATTGGAATACCGACTTTATCTACGGTCAAGCCGAATTGGCACAGTTGAAGGAGTGGTTCAAAACATATAACATCGTCCTTCAGGATGTTCACGGCACGCACGGCGTGGAAAAATGCTGGTTCGCTCCGGAAGAGTACCGCCGCCGTGCCGGAGTGGAATTGACCGTCAACCGGTTGATCATGCTCAAAGAACTCGATGGCTGCGGTACGTTGATTATGCACCCGCCGCGGAAACTTTTCAACACTCCGGAAGAAGAACTGCCGTTGTTCAAAAAAAGAGAGGAGAGCGTCCGCCGTTCACTGGACGAACTTCTTCCGCTTCTGGAAAAATATGATGCCCGAATCGCCTTGGAAAATCTTCCGCATGGCAACTGGGAGATCCTTTCTGCGCTCCTGGATGATTATCCTGCTGACCGAATTGGTTTCTGCATGGACTCCGGACACTGCAATATCACTGTCCGCACCCATTACGCTGAAGTGGAAAAGTACGCTGACCGGATCATCGCCGTCCATCTGCATGATAATGACGGTTCCGGTGACCAGCATCAGTTGCCGTTTACCGGCACATTTGACTGGGAATGGCTGGCAAAAGTGATGAAAAAGTCCCCTTATACCAACCCGCTGAACTTTGAAGTTTCCATGCGGAAAAGTCCGTACTTTGATCCTGAGGCTGCTGATCACACTGCGGCAACGGTCGCATTTCTCGCCGATGCCAGAGAACGTTTCAACCGCTTTGCCGCGATGTGCGAATAAAATATCATGAGCAGTTCCGGGCGTTATAAATTGATTTACGACAAGCTGTATGAACTTTACGGGGATTGCAGTTGTCCGTTGGTACATGATACACCGTTTCAGCTGCTGGCAGCAGTGATGCTCTCTGCTCAGTGCAAAGATGAACGGGTGAATATGGTGACAAAAGAGCTTTTTGCTCTGGCACCGGATGCAAAAACGATGGCAAATCTCCCGGTGGAACGTATCCGGGAGATCATTCATCCGTGCGGTTTGGATAATGCAAAGAGCCGCAATTTGCACGCTTCGGCAGAGAAAATAGTGGATGACTTCGGCGGTGTTGTTCCTCAAACGATGGAGGAGCTGACCTCTCTGCCCGGTATTGGAAGAAAAAGTGCCAATGTTATTTTAGGTAATGCGTTCAATATTCCCGGGTTTCCGGTTGACACCCATGTTACGCGATTGTTGAACCGGCTGGGGATGGTTAAAAGTTCCACTCCGGAAAAGATAGAAGCGGAAGTGTGCCGTGCGGTTCCGCCGGAGTTGTGGTGCAATTTTTCGCATTTGCTGATAACCCACGGACGTCAGGTATGTCCGGCACGGAAGCCGGATTGTGACCATTGTCCGCTGAATACAGTATGTAAATTTCCCGGAGGTAAATGATTTATGGGAGTTCTCAAAAAAAAGTTCCGCAGTGTAAAAAAGCTGCCAGATTGGATTTTTGTCCTTCCGGCGCTGCTGATGAAATTCATTTTTAAATGCTTCTTCCGCTTTGAACTTATCGACAAAAACGGTTCCGTTGAACGCGCACGAGGTTACATCGGCATGGCGTGGCACAACCGGTTGCTCTTTTTTGCACCGGCGTTTCCCCGCCGGATACGCAAGCGGAGCGTTGCGGTGGTCAGTGCTTCGCGTGACGGACAGTATGTCAGTGACTTTATCAAATGTTTCGGCATTGGAAGTTTGCGCGGATCATCAAGCAAAAAAGGAGTCAATGCGCTTCTTGGCGCGATACATGCCATCAAAGAGGGGAAAAATGTGGTTTTTACTCCCGACGGCCCGCGCGGTCCCAGATATGTTCTCAAGCCGGGGCCGGTAATGCTTGCCAGTAAAACCGGTGCTCCGGTGGTTCCGCTTGCCATCAATGCTTCCCGTTATTGGAGCGTGAAAAGCTGGGACGGATTCCAGATACCCAAACCCTTTGCCAAGCTGACCATGATCATCGGAGACCCCATCATGGTTCCACCTGATCTTGATGCCGACGGTATTGAAAAGTGGCGCAAGATCATCGAAGATAGCATGAATACTATCAATCAGGATTGAAGGGAGGCGTGCGGCTGTCACGCAGAAGACAACTTGCGGCGGCGCCTCGCGGGCAATCTTGCGGGCAAATCTTCGGACTCATCCTCGGTCGAGTACAGTCGTACACTCCCTCGGCTTCGCCTTGATTTACCCCCAACCTTGCACCACGATGCATCCGCCGGTCGAGTTCATGGCTGTTTTTTAAGCATGCCCGCTGGCGTACCCGATAGGCAATGCAACGCTTTTCACCGCGCACAAACTTGCCAGCCGGAGGGAGACAGCCGTTCCGGCTTTCTCCCCGCCGGACTCCCCTCTTTTCCAGTTCCCCGTCGCGCGCAACGTTTGCTGGTATTTTCCTT
>JAFTRX010000130.1 GCA_017462015.1 Lentisphaeria bacterium | reverse complement strand
TTCAGATAAATCAATATCCACATGGATCAACTTTTTCCCCTGCTTGTACTTGGCAGTATTGCCTGTGGCACGATCGGAAAAACGAACTCCGAGAGCAATGATCAGATCACATTCACTTTGCAATTTTGCTGAACTCTGACTTCCATGCATTCCGCACATCCCTAAATTAGCCGGATGTCCGGCTGGCAAAGCGGTCAACCCCATCATACTGAAGGCTACTGGAGCAGATATTTTTTCTGCAAAGGAAAGCAGCTCCTCACTTGCTCCGGAAGCAACTACGCCTCCACCGGCATAGATCAAAGGGCGTTCCGATTCGGTTATGGCGGTAACAGCAGCAGTCAAATCTTCATCCGGCAGATCATTGAAAAAGAGTTCTTGCGAGACAAATTCTGATTCATCGCACACATCAGTCTGGATGCTTTTAGGAATATCCACCAGAACCGGACCGGGACGACCGGATGAAGCGATTTCAAAGGCGGCATCAAGTATTCCGGAAAGTTCTCTTACATCACTTACAGCAAAATTGTGCTTAACGATCGGACGGGTTATTCCAGTTATGTCGACCTCCTGAAAACTGTCTTTGCCCAAAAGCGGAACCGCCACATTGCCGGTAATGGCAACCAAAGGTACGCTGTCCAAATACGCGTTTGCGATACCTGTCACCAGATTGGTCGCCCCCGGACCGCTGGTCGATATTACCACGCCGGGATTGCCAGTTACCCGAGCAAAACCATCTGCCGCGTGAGCCGCATTCTGCTCATGGGCACACAATACATGGTTCAAGCGGTGGGAATTTTTATAAAGTTCATCATAGATAGGGAGAACTGCACCGCCGGGATAACCGAAAACGGTTTTGACCCTATTGCGGCACAAGGACTCTATTACTATTTCTGCTCCTGATCTTTTCATTTGTATATTCCTGAATTTGTGTTGATTAAAATTAAAAAGCCCTGCCGGAAGAATTTTCTCCGGCAGGGCTGTGATCCAATGTTTTATAAAAGGGACTTTTCTATACCATGCCGGGCGGCGTAATGATAATTACGCTGATAATAATGGCAATGGCAATGGATACGACAAAGGAACCGGACACAAGGAGTGCCGGGATGTTGCCAAAACTGTTTTCAAACTTCATCGTATTCATTTTTTATTCCTGTTGAACTATGATAAAAAAGAGAAAACCTCTCTGCAGCTGATCACCGCAGAGAGGCTTGAATTTTTATTTTTATACCGTTTCTCTCAACAATAACCAGCCGTACCGCAGCCGATAATAATGGCGGCGATAATAATAATCGTGCTGTTAATGTTGTTGAAAAACTGTTTCATTTTATCCTCGTATGATTCTCAAATCTCTTTTAATATACTACCTTTTTATATTTTTTCAAGAGAAAAATTCACCCAAAAGTAAAATTTTTAATTTCAGGTTCACAGATATCCCATAATTTTTCAAAAAGCGGGTATTCCTCTGCATTCAAGCGAGAGAAATTTGATTTTTGAAAAAGTGATTTTGGCAGATTTTGTTTTGCGAAAAGCAAAACGCGCGTGCGCCATGCGCCGCGCCACCAGTGATACTGCGTTCAAAATGGTCTGTCGCGACCGGCGGATGGATCGTGGAGCATCCTCCTTCGCCTTGATGGCTACGGAGGACAGGAGCAAGATTGCCCTAAGAACAAAATACATCACATCCTTACGCCCGCAAGGGCGCACTTCACACCTTCACATCTTCACGCGCCGCAGGCGCTCTTCACGCAATCAGCGTTACAGCTGATTGCTCCCAAGGGCGCCGCCGTCGGTTGTTTT
>JAFTRX010000129.1 GCA_017462015.1 Lentisphaeria bacterium | reverse complement strand
CGTTCGCCGCTCGGGTCGAGTACAGTCGTACACTCCCTCAGCTTCGCCTTGAAAAAACTCACATTAACGGCGCGATATTGCCGCCGCCCGGTGGAGCGGAGTTGTCTGGCGTATGTGTCGCCTTGCGGCGACCAATGCAGTGGTGATGGGCGCCGCCTGACGGCGGCTTATGCAACGCCTTGCGGCGTTGGTTCAGAGTATGCTGTGTTGCCTTGCGGCGTTCGCCGCTCACACGTCCTACTCGTCCTACAAGTCCTACTCTGTTTTGCGCAAGCAAAACGCGCGTGCGCTCTGCGCCGCGCCACCAGTGGAGTTGCGTTCAAAACTGCCCTGAACTCTCCAACGACTGCCGCTCCTAAATCCGGGAGAGTTTGGCGTATACTCCGTTGAGACCGAGCAGTTCATCGTGGGTTCCGCGTTCCACAGCTTCGCCGTGGTCGATGACGATGATTTCGTCGGCGTTGCGGATGGTGGATAAACGGTGGGCGATGACCAGAGTGGCACGTCCTTCGGCAAGTTCAGACAAAGCCTGCTGGATTTGGCGTTCACTTTCATTATCCAGAGCGCTGGTAGCTTCATCGAGGATCAATATTTCCGGGTTCTTCAAAAAGACCCGGGCGATACTGATGCGCTGTTTCTGCCCGCCGGAGAGACGGACACCGCGTTCTCCGACCAGAGTGTTGTAACCATCGGGGAGCGACATGATGAAGTCGTGGATGCTTGCCTTTTTTGCCGCTTCTTCGATTTCGGCATCGGAGGCATCCGGGCGGCCGTAACAAATATTATCCTTCACCGTCCCGTTGAACATGTACAAATCCTGCTGTACGATACCGATATGGCGGCGCAGATCATCCTGTTTGATGGTACGGATGTCGATGCCGTCCACGGTGATGCTGCCGGATTTCACATCGTAAAAACGCGGGAGCAAGGCGCAGATGGTACTTTTGCCGCCGCCGGAACTTCCGACCAGCGCTACCGTGCGGCCGGGGGAGAGTTCAAGCGAAATATTTTTCAAAACATCAATTCCCTTTTCGTAGGAAAATGAGACATTGTTGTAACGCACCTTGCCGGTCGTTGCCGGTAACGGCGCGGCATCGGGGGCATCCATGATTTCCGGAGTGATGTTCATTATTTCATCAAAGCGTTTGAACCCGGTGTAACCGCGTTGAAACTGTTCAGTGAAGTGTAAAAGCATGTTGAGCGGCTGAAGGAAAATCCCCACATAGAGCGCGTATATCGCCAGCGATTCCGGCTTGAGTGAGCCACGGGCGACAAAATAGCCGCCGCCGGCAATGATCACGATATAAAGCAAACCTTCAAAAAATGCGTTGCCGGAGTGAAGAAGCCCCATCGCCCGGTAACTCTCTTTTTTCGAGTCGAGGAAACGGTTGTTGCAGCGGTCGAATTTTTGGTTTTCGAACTCTTCATTGCAAAAACCTTTCACCACGCGGATGCCGGAAAGAGAATCCATGACGTCCGAGTTGATCGCGGCGATTTTTTTGCGGTTATCGGTGAAAATCCGACGAAGTTTCCGGTTCTGGACAAAGGTGAATACCGCCATCACCAGCGTTACTGAAAAGAGCAGAAGCGTCAACCGGATGTCGATCGACAGCAGCAGAATAAACGCACCGATGATTTTTACTCCGGACATAAGAAGCGTTTCCGGACCGTGATGGGCGAACTCCGTTATATCGAAGAGGTCATTGACCAACCGGGAGAGCATCTCACCGGTGTTGTGGGTATCGTAGTAGGAAAATGAGAGTTTCTGGTACTGCTGAAAGAGTTGTTTTCTCATATCAGCTTCCATTTTCGCCCCCATGATGTGACCGAGAGACAAGGTGACATAATTACAGACGTAATGCACCATGTACATCACGATCAATCCCGGAACGATCCAGCATAAAAGATGCAGAATCTCCTGAGCTGAACGTTGAAAAATATCTTCCATCAGGATTTTGAGCAGCTGCGGAAACGCCAGCGCCACAGCACCTGCGGCGATAACGCAGAGCATATCCAGACAAAAAAGTTTCCAATACGGACGGTAGAAGCCGATAAAACGTTTCAGCATGGTGTTATTTGCCGGAGGTTTTGAATTTGGTCAATTCATCAAAGCCGATGACACGCAAATTGATGCTTTGAGCATGTTTGAGCAACTCTTCCAACACTTCCGTCGGCATGTGTATCCGCACTGCGCCGGGGGCGATATTGTGGGAGAAAAAAACGATCACGGAATCAGTACGGGCGGCTTCATCCAGCTGTTTTTTCAAATCTTCCACGCGGGTGTTGTAATAAGTTCCGATACCGCCGCCGCCGAGAACCATCTTGTTTTCGATTTTGTTTGCGGGAAAATAGAGCGGCTTTTTCGCTTTGCCCCAACCGGCGCGGAGATAGTCGAAGTACTTCCACAGCAGCGCATCGGTACGCTCATCGCGACGGTTGTTGGGATAAGCAAAGTTTTTGACAACGAGACCATGTTTTTTGCAGGCATCGAGCTGCGGCTTCAATTCGTTTTTAAAGTACCACTCTTCTCCGTATTTCTGAATGAAGCGCGTTGCATCGCGGTGGTGTTCGGTATGCAAGCCGACAGAGTGTCCGCGTTTTTGCAATTCCTTCATCACTGCGGCTTTGGCATCGGTTATTTCGCCGGAGACAAGGAACGTTGCGTGCGCGTTGTACTTCTTGAAAAGAGCATCCGCTTTGAGCCAGTTCGGACCGTGGTAGTCATCAAAGGTAAAGCAGACCGCCCCGCGCATGGGGGCACCGGAACACACCAGAGCGGTCAATATCGAGAATGTCATAAAAAATTTCTTCATAATATCAATTCCTTTTCATCAAAAAAAGGCGCAGTTTTCTCTGCGCCCAGAACACTTTGCAAATCAACCGTTAGAACCGCATTTAGCCTTACATTTGCCATATTCGACAGGCGTCCGGCACGACGGTTTCCAGTGATAGTGGAAACTGCCATGATCTTTCGTACCGGTTGACGGCTGAAAATATGGCAGCTGCAACGGCCGTCCTTCAACGTGACCATCAAAATGCAGCACATTGTTCCGTTTTGCATGGACAAAGGCAATACACGAATAACGCGGCAATTCGGAAGCAGCTCCGGTTCCGTCATAGTGATGCTCCATCAAAAGAAATTTTTTTCCCGGAGCATACACCTTGTTGAATCTTGGTATAGTGCCAAAATAATTTGTTCCATACATAGGGGGAACATAATAAATTTCCGTATAATTTTTGCCGGTTCTGAAGTTTCTCGTCCGTTGCGGGCAATAGAAAACCGGTCCATTGCGCATCGCCATTTCCCGGGCACCCACTTTGGGCGTTTTCCCGGTTGCCGGATCTTTATCGGAAACCGGCGGGGTACCTCCGTTCGTCGTCATACCATAGGTCGGGAACCACTCCCGCAACGCGTACCAGAACCCGTATTTACCGCCGTGATTGGTAGGATACCATTCATCGTATACATTTGCATACATAATAAATACCTGCCCCAACTGCTTTAAATTTCCCTGACAAACGGTACTCGTTCCGCGCTGACGTGCTTTCTGTAACGCCGGAAGCAAAATCGCTGCCAATATGGCGATGATCGCTATTACGACAAGAAGTTCTATGAGGGTAAAGCATGCTTTACCCTGCCTGCAGGCAGGGGGTCTGTAATACCTGTTTTCTTTGCCGGATGAAAAATAATTACAGCAAAGATGTGCTTTTTTTGCGAGAAGCCCGATCAGAGAGAAGAGATGTTTTTTACTTTGCATACAAAAAATCCTTGTTTTAGGGGAACAGTTTGCAAAATTACGTCAATTATTATGTACATTAATATAAAGTAGCATAATTTTCTGTATTATTCAAATTTTTAACTCCGTCAGATAAAAAAAGAGGACGCATTTTTTTTGCGCCCTCCAATATTTCATCTGCAATCACTCGTTGCTTCCGCACTTTGCATTGCACTTTCCGTATTGAATACCGGTTCGGCAACTGGGTTTCCAGTGATAATGGAATTTGGTATGGTCTTTGGTACTGGTTGCCGGCTGGATATAAGGCAAGGTCGGAGTGAAGCTGCCGACATGTCCATCGAAAAGCAGGATATTGCCACGCTTGTTGTGCAAAAAGGCAATCGAGCTGTGACGCGGGTAAACCACCGAGCGACCACTGCCGGGATAGGTGTTCTCCAGCAAAACGAATTTTTTGGCAGGACTGAATACCTTGTTGAATCGAGGCATGCCGCCAAAGTGATCTGTCCAAGACGGTGCGACATAGTAAACTTCTGTGTATGCTGCCGACATACGCGGATTCTGAGAGCGTTGCGGGCAGTAAAACATCGGAGCATTGAGCATCTGCTGTGCGCGTCCGCCGCTCTTCGTGCTTCCCGGGATTTTATCGGTAACCGGCGGCGAACCAGAGGAGGTTATTTTGTAATGGGGAAACCAGCTTCTTATTCCCCACCAGAAACCACTGCCGCCACGGGGGAAGTATTCATCGTAAGTAGTTGCATACTCCTGCAGGACAGAACCCAGCTGCTTGAGATTGCTCTGGCAGTTGGAACTCAATCCGCGCTGACGGGCCTTCTGCAAAGACGGAAGCAAAATCGCCGCCAAAATTGCGATAATGGCAATAACGACAAGAAGTTCTATAAGGGTAAAGCATGCTTTACCCTGCCCATGGGCAGGCTTTTCACCGTCGCAGTTGAGATGTGAACTTTTCACCAGCAATTCTATCAACGTGAAACGATACGCCTTTCCCTTTTGGCATGACGAAAAAGAACATACTTTTGATCTCATATCAGACATCCTCTTTGAAGTTTGTAAAACAACACCTTGATGACATTATACTCAAAAAATCTGATAAAACAATAGCTTTATGAAAAAAAATCAAAAATTTTCCACCGCATCCCGTAAATTTGTCAGATTTTGTTTTGCGCGAGCAAAACGCGCGTGCGCCCGGGATTGCCGCCGCAGGTCGTTTCTTCCTAACGGGTATGATATTCTTCACAGATATCCCATAAAATCAGAAAAAAGCTTGTTTTTCAATTTTTTTCAGCGGAAGAAAATTGGAGTTGGAAAAAGTGATTTTGTCAGATTTTGTTTTGCGCGAGCAAAACGCGCGTGCGCATGCGCCGCGCCACCAGTGGAGCTGCGTTCAAAATGGTTTGTTCGCG
>JAFTRX010000016.1 GCA_017462015.1 Lentisphaeria bacterium | reverse complement strand
CTCAAGGCATGAGCAAGGCGCAAGCCGGCGGAATGCCGCAGAGCGAGGTCTCCGGAAAATCGACTGTAACCGCCGAGTGCGAAGCACGAGCGGCGAGGCGGCTCTCCCGCCGCCGCAGGGAGATTTTTTGGAGAAAAGCCGCCACAGGTTGTTTTTGGAGACGGCTGCGAAAAAATGCACACCTGTCCCATAAAAGATGTTTCCATTACTTGCTTTTATCCATTGGCATGCTATTTTAAATAGATGTACCGTAAAAACAATATAGTAATATGGAGAGATATTTATTATGGAACAGCTTTTGCCACCTGTTTACAAGACCGATGCGCCGGAACTCTTTTTTGTTTCCATCATCCCCAATTTTGCCGGGAACGAAGAGTATCTCGCCGAAATGATCAAGAAACGCTATACCCATGCCGGCATCACCCGTTTTGCCATGAGTTACCCGATGCATCCGCAGGGGCAGGATGTTTATGACAAGATCCGTCAGCAGGCTGAATCCTTCCGCCGTTTGAAATCCCTCCTTAAAGGCGCGCCCTTCAAGCTCGGTGTGCTTATCCAGTCTTCCATCGGCCATGGCGGTTACTGGAACCTCGCTCCGGATTGCGGTATCAGCGGAACCAAATCTCTCGCCGGCAACGGAACAGAATCCATCCGTTTCTGCCCCTACGAACCCAACTTCCTTGAATACATCTACAAGGCGGTAAAGATGGTGGCTCTCGAAGGCCCGGATTTCTTCATGGGCGACGATGATATGCGTATGAGCGAAAACTGCTATTGTCACTACCACCTTGATGTGCTGGAAAAGAAGACCGGCAGACGCTTCACCCGCGAAGAGTTGGTCGAATATCTGAAAGAGGTCAAACCCTTTGACCCGATCGCCAAAGCCTTTGAAGAGGCGAACATCGAAGGTATGGATGAACTTTGCAAAGCCATCCGCCGCGCCTGCGATGAAGTCGATCCGGAAATCAACGGTGCCGTCTGTATCTGCGGACCGCGTTTTGACTATGCTCCCAGCCAGCTCAAGTATATCGGCGGACCGCATCCGTTCCTCCGTATCAGCAATGCCAACTATCTGGAAAGCAACGCCAAAGATCAGGCGCGTGTCGACCGCGGCACCTCCTGGCAGACGGTCAACTTCCGAAAGCTCGGCATTCCCATTCTGGACGAATCCGATACCTGTCCGCACAACCGTTTCAGCAAGAGCGCCCGGACAATGAACCTCCATATCGTCAGCGGTTTGCTCCACGGTACTGACGGCGGCAAACTCTGGCTCGACCAGAGCGTTTATCCGCTTCCGGAGGAGTCCAACTTCTACGAAAATGTCATCGCGCAGAATCAGGGACTTTACCGGGAACTGCACCGTTTGATGCGTTCTTTCACTCCGGAAGGCACGCTTACTCTGATCCCGCCCTTTGAATCTGAAGCGTTTCCGCATATCGGAATAGGATTCCATTACAAGAGCGACTGGGGCGTTTACGCTTTCGGCAGAATGGGTATCCCGGTGTATTACACCGATATGGACGGCAAAGGCATTATTCTTCTTGCCGGTGAACAGGTGCGCTATTACAGCGATGAGCAGATCAAAAATATTCTTTCCGGTTCCTGCCTGCTCGACGGTGTTGCCGCCGGTATCCTCTGCGAGCGCGGATTTTCTGAACTTATCGGCGTGAAAGCGGAATGTGATTCTCTTACCACCATCAAAGTCGGAAGTGTTCAGCAGCAGATGCTTTCTGCCGGTCAGCGCAAGAACAGTTTCAAAGCCAACAATGAAGCCAGTTTGCTTGAACCGCCGGTCCGCATGAGCTTCTCCGCGCGGGATAATACCGCTTTCCTGACCATGCAGCCCGGAGCCGAAGCCTTGAGCCGGGTCACTATGACCGCATACAAAGGTGCTGAACCTGAATATGTCATGCCCGGAACCGTCTATTTTGAAAACGCTCTCGGCGGAAAAGTCGTCACCATGTGCATGGACATCATGGCATGGCCCTACATGATGGTGCTCAATCCCTGCCGCAAGAAGTTCTATCTTTCCATTTTGAAACGTCTCGGCGGTGTTCCGGCATGGCTCAATGCCACGCAGGATTGCAAATTCATCTGCGGCAGCCTCGCTGATGGACGTAAACTCTATGTCGCCATCAACTACGGTTACGACCCGCTTCCGATCGAGATCACGGTCAACGACTTCAAGGTGAGCAAGATCATGGAACTTCAGGGCGATGGCGGCTACACCAATATGGAATTTACTCAGGACGGCGATCAGCTCGCAGTCAAACGGACATTGGAAGCCGGTCAGTTGTCGGTGATGGTCGTTGAATAAAAAAGGATCAGGGTTAACAGATGACGGTTGCAGATTTTTTTCCGGAAAAGAGTGATTTTTCACCGGAGGGTGTCGTTCTGGTGACCGGCGGTGCCGGTTTTATCGGTTCTGCGCTGGTGGAAACGTTGTTGTCTAAAGGATACCGGGTACGGTGTCTGGATAACTTTTCCACCGGATTCCGGAAAAATATCGAGCCGTTTATGAAAAATCCGGATTTTGAACTTCTGGAAGGTGACATCCGCAGTGTTGCTGATTGCAGTAAGGCTGTGGAAAATGTGGAGTACATCCTTCACGAAGCGGCGCTGGGGTCGGTTCCCCGTTCCATTGCCGATCCGGGAACCAGCGTCGCGGTCAACGTTGCCGGAACGGTCAATCTGTTTGATGCCGCCCGTCGCGCCGGAGTGCGCAGGATAGCATACGCTTCGAGCAGTTCGGTTTACGGTGATGATCCGTCTGGAGAGAAGATGGAACACCGTACCGGAAAGGTCTTGTCGCCCTACGCCGCAAGCAAAGCCGCCTGTGAGCTTTTTGCGGAAAATTTCGGCAAAGTTTACGGTCTTGAGATCGTGGGACTGCGTTACTTCAACGTTTTTGGCATGCGGCAGAATCCGGCGGGAGCTTATGCGGCAGTGATACCCAAATTTGCGCAGGCGTTGTTGGAGCATCGATCTCCGGTCATCAATGGAGACGGTTCCATCTCCCGCGATTTTACCTTTGTCGGCAACGTGGTCAATGCCAATATTCTGGCGTTGACAGTGCCGGAGGCGGCGGGAAATGTGTTCAATGTCGGTTGCGGCAGATCTTTTGATTTGAATACGCTCTTTTTTGCATTGCGCGATGCATTGGCAAAATATGACCCGTCTATTGCTGAACTTGAAGTCGTGCATGGCCCGGAACGTCCCGGAGATGTGCGTTTTTCGCTGGCATCGACAGAAAAGGCGGAGAAAATCCTCGGTTATGTTCCCAAATTTTCCTTTGAAGAGGGGATAGATTTTACCGCCGGTTATTACGCGCTTGCGCACCAGGAGTGATCATGGCAAAGATATTGACTGAAAGTTTGGAAGATTATCTGGAAGCGATTGCAGAATTGAGTGCAGTCGATGGTCATGCTCATACCAAAGAGATCGCAGATAAGCTCAAGGTAAAAATGCCCTCTGTCACGGGGGCACTCCGGCAGTTGGCGGAGATGAAATATATTGTTTATAACACCCATTATCCGGTGGTTTTGACCGAAAAGGGGCGGCTGGTGGCGGAAGAGGTTGCAGCGCGCCATCAGGTGTTGAAACGTTTTTTTGTGGATATATTGGGAATGCCGGAAGCCGGAGCAAGTGATGCGGCATGTCATTTGGAGCATCTTATTGATGAAGCGACGGTGAGCCGTTTCATATTGTTTTCTGAAGCGATTGAAAAGCGTTCCGATGCCGGGGCGTTGCGAACCTTTCTTTCAGATGCGATGGAGCTGATGGACGGCTGCAAGCAAAAATTCCGCACTCTGGATACGCTTGAAAACGGTGGCGCTGCCGAAATCATCAAAATCGGACGCAACATCCGGAATCCGGAAAAACTGCCTCTGGCGGTCGGAGATAAAGTTGTCTCCGGCGGTATGCCGCTGGACAAGAGTCATTTACTGCTCCATATCGGCAGCACGTCCGTCAAAGTAACCAGAGAAGATGCCGAAAATATCTTCATCGGGTGATTTTTGCCCGTTGCCCGGTGTTGTTTTACTGCTCCGGCACAGGAGCAAGTCGAAGAGAAGCGCCCGCAATGCGCCGCCGCCGGTTCAAAAAAAGACTGTACTCGACCGGCGGATGCATCGCGAGGCAAGGTTGGGGGTAAATCAAGGCGAAGCCGAGGGACCCGTCTCCGCTGAAGCTCCGCCGTGGCAAGGTGTGAAGATGCTTGTCGCGGCGTAATGTAATGAAGCCGGAAGTCCGCAGATTTGCCCGCAAGATTGTCCGCGAGGCGCCGCCGCAGTTTAGATTTCTCACAAAAAATGAGACTATTTAATGGCTTTCGCCGGGCAGGTTTTTACACACGCCGAGCAGGCGACACATTTGTTGTGATCGATCTGCCGGGGAGTGCCGGTATCATCAAGGGTGATGGCTTTGACCGGGCAAACTTCCGCACATGCGCCGCAGGAGAAACAGACTTTGTGATTTATCTTCGGTTTGGCAGGTGAAGCGGTTTTTTCCGTTGGAGTTGGTTCGGGTTCAGGCGTGAGCTGTTTCTGGACGGAGACCGGTGTCATGGTAATTGCCTTATGCGGACACTCTGCGGCGCACTTGCCGCAACCGGCACAGCGTGAAGTATCGGGTGATGCTTTGTCAGAGTCATCGAGTTTCATCGCTTTTGCCGGACAGGCGGAAATACAAATCCCGCAACCGACACAGTGATCAGAAACTGCCGGAAGCGCGATTTGGATGAGTTGTTTCTCTTCAGGAGTAAGCTCCATGATGGCGCCAGCCGGACAAACTTGGGAACACAAACTGCAATCCCATTGGCAGAAATTACCGTTGAGATCAAGCGAGACCGGGCCGTCACCATGTTTTGCCGGACGGATGATTTGAGTCGGACAATGCTGTATGCAAATTTGACAGGAGATACATTTCTGGCGCAGACGTGCCATGCTGTGCGCACCGGGGGGAGCGATGAGCGAAAACGGTTCGGCAACGGCAAACTTTTCCAGTCCGGCTTTTAAAAGAACACCTCCGGCAACGGCACCTCCGAGGGCGGCTGAACCGCGTTTGATAAAGTCGCGGCGGGAATTGTTCTCTGCCGGCGGGAGCGCGGCGGGCGCCGCTTCGTCAGAAGAGAATTTCAATGCCCCGACTTTGCAGACATCGAGACAGGCAAGACAGCGGACACAGCGGCCGTTGTCGATAGTTCTGGTTGAAACATCGATGCATCCTGCCGGGCAGGATTTTTCGCATTGGCGGCAGTTGACACAGCGGTCGGTGAAGTGAAGTTTCAACTTGCTCCTGGCGGAACAGAAGTTGAGAAACGTTCCCACCGGACAGACGGCAGTACAGAAAAAGCGGCGCTTCCAAAGGGCGAGAAGCAGAATCAGCAACGCCATGACGATACTGCCGGGGTGGAAACTGTTTTCGGCAATGCTGGAGCTTAATTCTCCAAAGTTGGCATAAGGATCGAGCAGCATGAAGCCCCAGTTGAAACCCAACATCGCCAGAGCAATAACGGCGGCAAAGATGAATATCCGCAAAAAGGAGAGATTTTTCCGGACTGCGCTTTTGCGGAAAAAGGGGATAAGGTCAATGAGGTCGATCAAGGTTCCCATTGGGCAGAGCAAAGCGCAATACCACCTGCCGGCAAAGAGTGTTACCAGCAGAATCGTTCCGGCAACGAGAACCCCGCTCCAGGCGGCACCGCTTAAAAAGCGCATGACAGCCGGGGCGAATTGAGTTTTGGCGAAGATAGCAAACTGCGGAATCAGACCGCTGCAGGCACACGCGGCAACAGCCATGATGACCGTGGCGATGCTAAGACGGAAGAATTTATACTTTTTGAACTTCAAAATAATCACCTCCGCCATATAAAATAATTCTTTTCCGGCAATTTTTCCAGAGGAGTTGAAAAATTTTTTTACGAAATTTTTTGTTGTTAATGTCCCAGATTTTGTGAAACTGAATATTCTCTGGAAGAAACAAGAATAAAAACAGTCGTTTGCAATCGGCGGATGGATCGTGCGGCAAGGTTGCTGGCAAATCGGACAAGAGGTCAAAAACAGGGGCTGTTGCAAAACATAAGATTTAGCGACAGCCTCGTTGTTATACCCAAAATACTTATTCAATCATGATTCTCTGCATTCCTCAATAAATATCTTTGAGGAGTGCGATACCTCGGGTATGAAGTGTGTCTAT
>JAFTRX010000128.1 GCA_017462015.1 Lentisphaeria bacterium | reverse complement strand
GCTTACTGCTCGGCTTCCTCCGCCCGCGCTGAATTTCTTCAGCGCGTCCGCCGGCTGTTGACCGGCGGTTCGCTTCGTCCAGGTGCGCGCGCTCGGCGGCAACCGCCTCGCATCACTATTCCAAGACGAGGTTTTGCAACAGCCCCTTTTTACTCCGGAACACTCCGCTCCTCACTCCAGCCGCTCTTGTCGGACAAGTCCGATCTGTCCGACTCGTCCGACAACCGTTTCTGTTTCAAGTGGCACTTCGCAGTGCGCCAGCTGCCCACGAGGCGCCGCCGCAGGTTGTATTTTTCATAAAAAATTAGACAATACTACTACGGTTGAAAAAACGCTCACTTCAGGCACGAGATATTCAAGCGTTGGGCATGAACGATTTTTTCCCGGAATCCTTCTCCTGGGTAGAGAGACGGGATATCAGCTTTGCTCTGCGGGGCCTCGATCCATTGCCGCAACTCCCGCAAACCGGTTTGCCGCTGGATGTTTTTAATTTCTGAATGGCGGAAGCTGAAGGAAAACAACATGGAAATCGTCAGCATCAGTATGAAACAGATGCTGGCGATACGCGGCAGTTTGCCTTGTTTGAAATGACAAATGAGTAATGCTCCCATTGCCGGTACCAACGGCAGTACTGCTTCGGTGTGCCGCCAATCCATGATGCCGCTGCGGCTCCAGGCGATCGCGGTTGAAAAAAGTACCCCCCAGAGGATGATGGTAAGTTCAGCGCCGTTTGTCTGTAAAAGTAAAAACTTTTTCCGCCATATCAGAATAAGAGAAAATATTCCCGGAATTACCAACAGCAGAGTTATTGTTCCAATTATTGTCACCGGTGTTTCCGGGGTGAATAATCCAAATGATTTTATTATATTCACCGCAGTATAAAAGAGAAAGTCAGGTATTGCGGGGTGAGAAAATTTTGCCGGATCGTAAGAAATAAAGAATACACCTGCCGCCGTTCCCGCTGCGGTTACCACAGCGGCAATTTGCATTATCAAAGTTTTTTTCTTTTGAATATCGTTTGTATTGACTGTTGAGACGATTTGTCTGATGCCCCAGCATCCGAGTATCTCAACTGCCAGCAGCGGCGACATGGAAAAGGTACTTGCCGCAAGACACACTGTGAATATTGCAGCATTGCCCCAACTGTTTTTGCAGCAGAAACCGAAATAAACCGCCAGCATCCCGAACAACAGCATGAAGTGAAAGGAACTTTGTCCCGTCCACAGCAGATTGGTTTGAGCAACATCTGAAAAAAACGGCAGAAAAAAAAGGATAAATCCGGGGTAACGTTTGATCTCCTGTTTGAAAATAAGCATCACCACTCCTGCAAATGCCAGATATACCGGATAGTTTGCAAGTACCAGATGGCGGAAATTCAAGGAATCAAAGAGATAACTCAGATGGAGCATCAGCCGGGTGAAAACAATACGGTGCTGCACATGGACCGCAAAAATGTTTTTCCAACTTAACGGTTCTACCGCAGCCAGATAATCCCAGTCATCTTCGATCGGTACATCGATCGCCAGTTGAAAAACTTTAAACATGTTCCACATTGCTGCCATTGCCACTATTGTTATAGCGGCGATCCGGATCCTTCCGGCAGTAAAAAATTTATTTATCGGCATCTGGAACATATTGCGCTTCAAACCTTTTTGCAAAAAGCTGCAAAATACCAGTGCAGATATTTCGGCAGCCATTTGCGCAGTTGAAAATTAGATTCTCCGCCGGTGCGGTCATACCAGCAGGTGGGAACTTCTGCGATTTTATATCCCCGTTTCCACGCTTTGATCACCAGCTCGATACCGAGTTCAAAGCCGCCGGTACTTTCGATCGGTACCTTTGTCAAAAAATCTTTACGGTACAATTTAAAACTGTTGGTCGGATCATGAGTCGGCAAACCGGCTATAAGATAGAGCGACCACCCGGCACAGCGTGACATCAATCCTTTCAGCCACGGACCGCCGATTTGTCTGCCGCCGCGCATGTAACGGGAGGCGCAGACGATATCGGCACCTTCCCGATCTGCGGTTTCGACCATTGTATTGATTACTTCCGGCGGATCGGAAAGATCGGCCATGGTAACGACGACATACTCTGTTCCGGCACATTCCATTCCGGTTTTAATGGCGTTCAAGACGCCTCTGCCATAGTGGTTTTGTACTCGTGAAACGCAAATGTCCAGCTCTTTTTCCACAATATCAAGTACCGGAAGCGTAGTATCTTCCGGCATGTCGTAGACAATGTAAAGCTGATAGTCTCCCTGAACCGAGTGGGCAATGGCTTCCAGTGCCTGCCGGATATTCTCCCCTTCATTGTAAACCGGGATGACAATACTTAACCGATTTTTCTGCATAGAAAAAATCCTGCTGTCATTGCAATACGAAATCAAATCCCGCCGAGCTTCACTTGTTCCACGATCCAGGGGATGACTTCGTCGAGAATAGCATCCAGGGGTGTGTCGGCGGAAAATCCCAGCAGTTCCTGCGCTTTATTTACAGCCGGAACCCGTTTTTGCACATCGTAAGCAAAGGGTTGATCGGAGACATAGCGGAAGGGCTTATTTTCCCCGTGGATCTTTTTCCAAATCTTTTCCGCAAGTTCGATCACAGAAGTGGAAACCGGCGTGGAAAGGTTGAAATCCTGATTGACTGCTGCCGGATTTTCAATGCATAAGCGGATGCCGCGGGCAAGATCTCCGCCATAGGTGTAGTGGCGGATCTGATTGCCGCTTCCGAGTATGTGCAGCGGATCCTGTCCTTTGACGATCTTCTGCACCAGATCCGGAACAACATGGCTCATTGCCAGTTTGATATTACCGCTGGAAATTTCGTTATCGCACAAAGCCCGTTTTTCGCCGGTTCCAACGCAGTTGAACGGACGTATGACAGTGTAGGGCAGCTGGTATTGCTCCCATGCGCCTTGAGCAAAGTATTCGCAGGCAAGTTTCTGAAAGCCGTACGTTGACTTTGGCGGCGGGCAGTTGTGCTCGTCTCCCTCGCGGCTCGGGAACGTGTCGGTCGATTCAAATACCATGCTCGAACTCAAGACGTTGATTTTTTTGAGTTTGCCATATTTGTGTGCATGGATCGCCGCATCAAACGATGAAGCAATAATGCGTTCATTTTCTGCCAGCAAATCGTACGCAAATTCATGAAAGTAAGATATTCCGCCAATCATGGCGGCGGCACAAAGCATCTGATCGCACTCCATCGCAATGGTTTTCAACAGCCCGGTGTCTTTGACGTCGCCGAAAGTGAAGTGGTAATTGGGGTGGTTATCGTAAGATTTTTCCACTTTTCCATATTTTGAATAGTTATCGATCCCATAGACAGTATGTCCGGCGTTGAGCAGCTCTTCCACCAGATAACCGCAGATAAATCCGGCAGAACCGGTAACCAGAATATTCATTTTATCTCCTTTTACGTTCATTTATTCTTTCTCCACACTCCCCAGCAGTCGACAAACGGGACTGTGATCGTTAAATCCAGAAATTCATTATGCGGCACACCGAGAATGACACCTTCCGCATCTGCCAACGCCTGTTCCACCGATGCGGTCTCCGGCAGATAAGGATCACAGGGAATAACATACGCCATTTCGATTTCCAGAAGTTTTTTCAATTTGAAAGAGAGTGACTCCCGGATATCATCGTTGTTGGCTTTAAAAGTCATACCGAGCAGAGCGATTTTTTTATTTTTCAGAGAGCCGCCCATTTTCTGCTTGAGATTTTTGACCAGATGATCCGGCAATCCCTCGTTTATCAGCATGGCGGCGTGACCGAGAAAAAAGTTGTTATGATAAAATGATGCCAGCTGCATGGTATCTTTGAACAGACACGGTCCTGCTGCCAGACCGGGGCGGGCAAAGTTTTTGGCTCTCGGATAATCCGCTGTCATCGCCTGGTAAACGTTGTCAAAATCCACGCCGGAATCATTTGCCATCATATAAACTGGTTGGCGATGGCAAAATCCAGATAACGCCAGGAGTTGGTCATCAGCTTGGCAAGTTCTGCTTCCTCCGGGGTGGTCCGGATGATTTTTGAGGTGAGAGTTTGAAAGATGGCGGCAGCAGCATCTTCTGCATCCGGGGTAATTCCGGATACGATTTGCGGCAGTTTGTATATTTCCTCAATACCTTTTCCCTGCAGAACGCGTTCCGGACAGAATGCCAGACGGGGATTTATTCCGGCACGCATCAGCAAATTGGCGATTATCCGCATGGTTCCGGGGAAGAGTGTACTGCGCATGATAATAAGCTGGCGGTCGGAAAGATAGGGAATATATTCTTCAATAACCTGCTGAACATTGTGAACTTTCGGCGTAAGGTGTTCATCAACGGGGGTACCGACCACAAAGACAACAGCATCGGCATCCTTGACGGTGCAGCAATCGGTGACAGCCCGTAAATTTTTGCCGATATGTTTTTGGAGCAGCTCATCCGCCATCTCTTCCTTGAAGGGGAGAACCCCCTGATTTATCATTGCGACATGCTGCTCATGCTTGTCCAACAGCGTAACATCGAAATTCCGGGATGCCAGCGCCAGTCCCAGAGGGATACCCACATGTCCGCATCCACCTATGATAACAATTCTTTCGGCAACTGTAATATCCGGGTTCTGACTCATGCTGATCTCCATCTGTTTCTGATAATAAATTTTGAATAATATAATCCGGTGTTTGAAAAAAAGCAAGTTTTTTATATCACGATAATTGAAATTATCAGGCATAAAAATTCGACATAGTCCCCCAAAGACTATGCCGAATACAGATTTATGCAGAGTAAAAGCTCTGTTTTTACATCATAGGCATTTCAAAATCCACAGAAACGACAAAGAGTTCGTTGTTGACAACGGTTACTCCGGGCATGGATTTTACGATTTGTTCACAATGTTCGGATGCCTCTGCGGAATGGACGCTTCCCTGGAGTGTCACTGTTCCGTCCGGCAGACATTTGACTTCGATCGCCATGGGGTGATAATTCCATGCCGAAAAGATGGCATGCCGGATCAACTGTTCCCGGACTGCACATTCCAGCTGCTCTTTTCTTGCGCCTTCTGCGGCAGGCGGGAGCAGGGCGGGCAGAAACTCCGCGATCTTCTCCAGAGAGACTTCAGCGGTATTTATCACCATATCGTAGGCAAGCGGATCATGCCAGTCAGCGCCGTAGTAGAAACGGCAGAATTTTTCCCGGGAACTGTCGCTCTGGCGGATGGCTTTGAGTGCTTCTGCTTCGGAGCAATCTCTTTCAATACACAGGCGGCTGACCCGCTGTTCCAGAGGGGCGACCAGCCGGATGCGAAAACAATCGACCAGATTGCGCATCAGGAAATTGCCGCCGCGGCCGACAATGGCGACATTACCGGTCAGAAGCTCTTTGAGCAGAACGGCGCGAAGAGATTCCCAGTAACTGCGCGAAGAGGTGCTGAAAAAGCTGGCAAAACCGGGATGACACTCATCAAAGCGTTCAAAAACTTTGCGTTCAATGCCCAGCTCCTGAAAACGGGCTTCCAGAGTTGCCTTGTTGATGCAGTGCAAATTCAATTTGTTGCAAAGAACGAGTTCCTCTCCATCGCCGATGGAGCCGAGTTCGCGGGCGATAGTTAAAACAGCCATAATATCCTCCTTCGGTTGAAGTTGCTTTCAAGGGGAAAACTTCTTCCAACGGCTATTATAACTGTTTTTACTGATTTTCCAATAGCTGAAAGAAAAATTTTGCAAAAAAATCAGACAGCTGTCTTATAAAAGGCAACCTGCGGCGGCGCCTCGCGGGCAATCTTACGGGCAAATCGGCGGACGCCCACTCAGTCATGGACACAGAGTCCACTCCTTCGTTGTCGCCTTGATTTACCCGCAACCTTGCTCCACGATCCATCCGCCGGTCGAGTTCATGACCGCGTTGAACGCATCTCCACTGGTGGCGCGGCGCACTGCGCACGCGCGTTTTGCTTGCGCAAAACAAAATCTGACAAAATCACTTTTTCAAAATCCAATTTTCTTCTGCTCAAAAAAAATGAAAAACAAGCGTTTCGCTGATTTTACGGGATAGCTGTGAAAAAATCACAGTTGTTCAAAACGGCATGGATATTTTACTGAAATCGGCAAGGCGGTGTTCGTCTTCCGCCTGATAAAGTTCCCAGATGACCTCCAGTCCGGCAAGGCTCTCTGCCGGATTGGTCTCCGGGGTGGTTCCGTTGTCAACACAATCGAGGAAATGGAGCATCTCTTCGGTGGTGGGTTTGACCGGTTTGCCATTGAGATCCATAAGGACATGCACTTTGCTGTCTTCCGGGGCATCGGGGATGTGTTCGCTGACATCGCCGTGAAAATAGAGGCGGTTTTCCTGCCAGGAAAATTCGATCATACCTTTTTCGCAGTGGGCGTGGAAGGAGTATTTCAACCGGGTCCCGCGAGCGCCCCAGGTGCCGAAGTGGTAACCCAGTGTACCGTTTTCAAATTCGAGACAGACGTTACTGGTACCTTCACGATCCATCCACGGAGTACCTTTGTTGGTTCCGGTGTGGGTGCCGCGTACCGGTTTGCCCAGCATCCAGAGCATCAGATCGATATAGTGGCAGCCGTGGCTGAAAAGCTGTCCGCCGCCCAGAAGTTTCCGGTCATGTATCCACGGGGAGTTTTCCATGACAGTCAACTGTTCGGTCCAAATGGAAAGCTGGAAACATTCGCCGTAAACTTTCTCCTTTATAAGCCGCTGCATCTCGCGTACCAGCGGATTGAAGCGCATACAGTAAGCAACCATCAGTGTGCGGTTGTTGCGCTTTGCCGCCTCCATCATCGCCAGACATTCAGCTTTGGTATTGGCAAGGGGTTTTTCTGCCAGAACATGTTTTCCGGCATTGAGGCAGTCGATGGTACATTCCGCATGAAGGTGGTGCGGAAGGCATTGCAGTACGACGTCGCCATATTCAAAAGCATCGTGATAATCGGTGAATACCGGAGGGTGGTTCGGCAGGAGGTCGGAAACCGCTTGAGCCTTTTCCTGATCGATGTCAACAACGGCACCGACTTCCAGCCGTTCATCCAGAGCTTCAAAGCGGGAGGCATGATTCTTTGCCATGCCGCCGCAACCGATAAGAATAAGTTTGTGTTTCATGTTCAACCTCCATTGAAAAAAGTTTCTTTGACATAATATACCGTATGAAATCTTGAAAACAATCATCCGGTGTGGTATATTTTTACCAGAATGTTGAATATTTCATCTTTTTTAATGGAAAATATTGTGAAAAGTGTTGAATTTTATGACTGGAAACTCAATGGCAGACAACCATTTTCCTGTTTGCAGCTGAACTATGAAAGGAGCGTGAGACCCCGGACACCGGATATGCACAGCGCCCTGCATCTGGGGCTGGTGCTGCAAGGAGAATGTGAAGGCGAGTTTGCCGGAGAAAGGGTATGCAGCAGAACCGGAGAATTTTATCTCACCGCGCCGTGGGAGCCGCATTGCACGGTATCACTGGCAGCTGGATATTCGCTGCTGCTGCTCAATATTGATCTGGAATCGCTGCTGAATACTTTTTTTACCGGCAGAGAGCGGTTGGAAACGCTGCTGATGATGACGCCCGAACGGCGGATGAAGTTCCTCAATGAAAAACTGGGAGGAACTCCGGCAGCAGAAGAGTTGACCGGAAGTTTGTGTTGTCAGGACAGTGTGGAAAAAGAGCTGCTGTTGTGGAATCTGATACAGAATATTTTTATAAAAGCGCTGCCGGAAGTTGATCCGGCGACTGTTCCGGACGGAGATTACCGGCGGCTGCTTCCGGCGTTGAAAGGGTTGTCCGGACAACTGCTCAGTGCTGACGAGGCGGCGCAGAGGTGCAATCTCAGCGTGGGGTATTTTTCCGTACTTTTCAAAAAGCAGTTCGGCATGAGTTTCGGCAGATATGAGCGGAACTTCCGGCTCAACGGCGCTGAAAACGCGCTGCGCCGGGGAAGTTCACTCAAAGAAGCCGCCGATTTATGGGGATTTTGTGACAAGAGCCATCTGTCACGCTTGCTCAAACAGCGGAAATGAACGGAGGAGCTGTCTTTTTACCGTGAAGATTTCCGGGGTTTGACCAGTTCCCGGTATTCGGGCAGTCTGGGGTCAGGTTCAAAGGGCAGAAAGGCGATGCTGTAAATATCCGTATTGCGCGCCTTGATGGCGAGTTGAACGGTTCTGCCTTCAAGCTTGCGGAGGTCAGGACCGACACCTTTCCAGCGGGCGATCATGGCGAGATCATCGCCGATCTCCGGGAGACTTTCAGCGAAGGTGTAACCGGGGATGGGCTTGCCGTTCTCATCGCGGAACTCTGCGGTAAAACCGCCGAAACCGCCCGTGGAAATATTCAAACTCAATCTGCCGCCTTTGAATTTGAACAGCGGAGTAGTAAAAGTTCCGCCGTCAATGCCGAAGTTCAACGAGACAAAACCGTCCATGCGGATGTGATAACGGCGGATGTCGGAACAGCCTTCGCTCCAGTTGCCTTCGGTCGCGTAGAACGAGAGTTCATCCGGCGCGCCTTTGCCGAACTTGCTTCTGGTCGGGATCATGCCCATGAACAATGCTCCGGAACCGTACATCCAGGAATCATTCTGCGGCGGCGGTTTGAGAAAACTCTCTCCCCAGCCTTTGAATTTTTTACCGTCACGGCTGGCAATGATAACTGTATCGGTCGAACACATGGCGTAACGCATCTGTTTTTTGATGATGTTCAATCTGGTTTTGAGATTGGGACGGGCGAGAATGCGGGAGTTCCATTCACCATCATAGTCGGTGTTCGGGGTGCCTTCTTTGTACGGTGACGGCAGATGCATACCGGGGGTCATCGAACCGTCCCAGTAGCGCATCGGAAATCCGAGCAGTATATGCGGCGCACGGAAATATGGGCGGATGCTGTTGGTGTAAAGTTCCTGTCCCTGCGCGAAAAGACGGTCGAATCTTTCATCGAAAATCAACTTTCCCTGCGGCGTGAAGTTGATGAAATCTTCGGTGATATGGCACATGACCGTCCGCTTCCAGGTCGGACCGGCGTTGCGGAACGCGCGGTGGTAAAGGCGGTATTTACCGATGGTGTGGTCAAAAAACGCCTGGTTGGCAGAATCATAGCCGCTGCCTTTGGCAAGGTTGAAGCGTCCGGTTTTCTGCTTGAAGTTGAACCCGTCGGCAGAGACAAAGAGATACATGGCGTACTGACCGGATTTTTCGTTGGTGGCGATAAGTTTGTAACGTTCATTTTCCGGGCAGGCGGGGTTGGTGTCGTAAAAGGCGGTGGTTACTCCGGGGATGACATTTACGGCTTTGCCTTTTATCAGATGAGCGGTCATGGGGTTGTCCAGAACCACATTGTAACCCTCCGGGGAAAGGTTGACCTGACAGCGTTTGAAATTTATTCCGTCAACCGTTTCGGCGACACAGAGGACAAAACGGCTGTTGCCCTTGAGATCGGAGGCGGAGGGCAGTCTGCCGTGGGCGCGGTAATATATCAGGTAGCGTTTGCCGTCATAGATGATGGATGAGTAGCTGCTGGCGGTATCATTGGATTTTTCGTGCGGCTCATTCAGTGATAAAACGATCTCATCGGGGACGGGGGAGTGTAGTTTCTGCCTGACATCGCCCTCCAGCGAGGAGATGAAAAAGTTGTCAACGAAAAGTTCCCGCTTGTCACCGAGATCGTAAAAGGGAGTTCCGTTTTTCTTTTCTTTTGCAACACCTTGCGGAATGAATACAGCAAGCGATAAGATAATGAATGCCGTTTGGATAAATTTCATAAAAACAACCTCATATAGTTTATTGTTAATGTCCCAAATTTTGTGAAACTGAATATTCTTTTGTCAAGAATAAAAACAGTCGTTTGCAATCGGCGGATGGATCGTGCGGCATCCTCCTTCGCCTTGACGGCTGCGGAGGACAGGAGCAAGATTTCCCACTCTTCTCCGCCGCAGTTTAGATTTCTCACAAAAAATGAGACAACACCAGTTTACTGGAGCGACCACGGCGTGCCGACCGGATTGCAGCATGAGCACTCCGGGTCATAAATATTCAGGGTTTGGAAGATCAGTTTTGCCATTTCGAGGTGTCCTTTGCCGCCGGGGTGGATGGCTTCGCCCATCCAGAGTTTCAAAGATCGCTCATCCGGAGCGTTGGCGCTCCAGTATTTTTCGTGGTCAACGAGGATGATCGATTCATCGGCGGCGATTTGGCGGATGACCTGATTGTACTCCGGCAGTTTTTCGTAGCGGTACATGTAGTTGGCGTTTTCCGGGACCCGGAGGATATTGCCGTAGGTTTGCAGAATGGGTATGGCACCGTCGGCGCGGACGATACGGACAAGTTTCAGCAAATTGTCGTGGAACACGGTGCTGTCCTTCAATTTGACGATATCGTTGATACCGATGAGGATGAATACCGCATCCGGTTTGAAACGGCGCACGCGCCAGTCATAACGCTTCTCATCCAGGAGCTGAACGGTGGTCTGTCCGCTGATACCGGTGTTGATGACTATGTCATAGCGAAAATTCTTCTCCCAGCGGAGGCGTTCAGCAAATATTTCCGGGAATGCGCGGAAACCGTGAGTGTGAAGGATGCCGTGGGTGATGGAATCTCCGTAAAAGAGCCATGTCCAGGATGCAGAAATACGGGAACTCAAGTGTGTGGAAATCTTTTCAAGATCAATTTGTGCCTGTGTCATAATAATACCTCAATCCACGTTTACAACACAAAGTTTGGTCTCCTGCAAGGTGCCGGTGCAATCGGGTTCGCCGCCGCAGCAGTAGCCGAGATGGAGCTGACTGCCATTGAAAAACATGGCGATGTAACAATAACCGTTGGTGGGGGAATCCTCCAAAATACGGTGATTTTTCCAGGTAACTCCATTGTCGGAACTTTCTGCCAGAACCAGCGGCGTGCGGGTCCAGCGGGGATGGGAGATGCGGACACTGCGGAGGGCATTGTAATCGTTCCAGACGGCGTAGAGTTTGCCGGATGCAGGGTTGCGTTTGATCGACATCGGAGATTCAGGAGAGATGAATTCGGGCGCAGGAATCGCCGTTGTCCAGCTTTCACCGCCATCGTGTGAAAAGGCTTTATATTGGCATCCGGCAGCGGTACGGATGAAGCACATCACCTGATTGTCACTCAATTCAACTACGCCCGGTTCCATAAAACCACGGGACATGCGCGGAACCGGATAGATGTAATCTTTTGCAGTGTGCCAGGATGACCCGTTGTCATCGGAGATGAAAAATTTGAGGATACCGTCACCGAGTTTGCCGTCATCGTATTGATGATGGGAAGCGGGGATGATCAATCTGCCGCTTTTGAGCTGGATAAGGCGGTCGTTGTTGACCACAAAATACGCAGGCGGCACATTTGCAATTTCGACCGGTTTGCTCCACGAGACAGTTTCATCGTCGGAAAAGATGATTTTCGGGCGGCAGTCGACAAAGTTTTTCCAGCCGGGAATGGCAGATTTTTCCAGATAAACCATGGCGATCCGACCGTTCTGCAAACGCAGAAGCGAGACGGACATCAGATTCATTGAAGTGTTTTTCAATACGATAAAGGGTTCGCTCCAGGTTTTTCCGTTATCCTTGGAGACAATGGCGGCGATATCGGCGGAAGCGTGGTCGTTTCCGGAAGTTCCGTTATAGCGGGAGTAGGCAAAATAAAGTGTGCCGTCAGCGAGTTTGACAAATGAACCTTCGGAGTTGCGGGGATTACCCGGATTGGCGTGTTTGAGAATATGTTCCATATTTTTTCTGACCTTTTTCTTTTCTGCAGCTTGAGCGGAGTTGAACCATAACAGCGGTAATAAAACCAATGTCCCAAGTAGATGCAATTTTTTCATACAGTTTCCTTTATGTTTGATGTTGTGTTACTTATATGGCGGCAGTTCCGGATCATCCTGATAGGGGACAAAGGCGAGACTGTAAAGGTCGGCGTTCTTTGCCCGGATCGCCAGTTGAACTGGTTTCCCTTCCAGCGGCCGCAGATCCGGCCCGCACTTTTTCCAGCGGGCGATCATTTCAATATCATCACCGATCTCCGGGAGACTGTCGGCAAAGGTGTAACCGGGAATGGGAGTACCGTTTTCATCGCGGAACTCAGCAGTAAAGTTTCCGAATGCGCCGGTGGCGATATTCAAACTCAGCCTGCCGCCGGTAAAGGTGAAACGCGGAGTCGTCAACTCCCCGCCGGTCGCGGCAAAGTGCAGCGAAACAAAACCGTCCATGCGGATGTGGTAACGGCGGATGCGGGCGGCACCTTCGCCCCAGCAACATTCCGGAGAGTAGAAAGAGAGTTCATCCGGCGCGCCGTGAGCGAATTTTGATTTGGTGACCGCCATGCCGACAGCCACAGTTCCCGCACCGTAAAACCAGGAGTCATCCTGCGGCGGCGGAGTGAGGATACTTTCCTGCGTTCCCTGAAAATTCACGCCGTCCCGGCTGGCAAGCAAAACGGTATCTGTGGCGGCGAGCGCGTAACGCATCTGTTTTTTCACATGAAATTTGCGGATCGCCAGATTGGGGCGAGAAAAAATGCGGCTGTTCCATTCGCCATCGTAATCGGTGTTGTGATGTTCCTCCCAGTATGGTGAGGGCAGATGCATTCCCGGAGTCATGGAACCATCGACATAACGCATCGGGAATCCGAGCAAAATATGCGGCGCGCGGAAGTAGGGACGGATACCGTTGGTGTAAAGTTCCTGTCCCTGAGCAAAGAGGGCATCAAATCCGGCATCGAACTTCAGCCACGCCTGTTGGGTGAAGGTGATGAAATCCTCCGTGACATGGGTCATGATCGTCCGTTTCCACGTTCCGCCGTCACTGCGGAACCCCCGGTGATAAAGGCGGTATTTGCCGATATTGGCATCATAAAAAGCCTGATTGGGCGAGTCGTAGCCGCTGCATTTGCCCAAATTGAAGCGTCCGGTCTTCTGCTTGAAGTCAAAGCCGTCGGCGGAAACGAACAGATACAGTGCGCCGTTGCGGATGCCCTCCTGCGTGACGATGAGTTTGTAACGTTCATTTTCCGGACAGGCGGGGTTGGTGTCGTAAAAAGCAACGGTCACACCGGGGCAGTGGTTCTTTTTGGAATCTCCGACCAGCGGGGCGGTCATCTCGTTGTCCAGAACGACATTGTAACCGCTTTTATGCAGATTGACCTGACAGCGTTGAAAATTTATGCCGTCATAACTTTCGGCAACGCAAAAAATAAATTCCATGTTGCCCTCCGGATCGGAAGGAGAGCCGAATCTGGCATGGGCGCGGTAATAGTACAAATAGCGTTTGCCGTCATAAAGCAGCGAGTTATAACATCCGGAGTTGTTGGTAAATTCATGCGGTTCATCGAGCGTGAGTACGACTTCATCCGGAATGAGTTTGTGAACGCGTCTGCTGACATCACCGGCAAGATCGCGGATAAAAAAGTCATCGACAAAGAGTTCGCGTTTGGAACCCAGATCGTAAACGCTGTCCGTTTGGGGAAACCCGGTCCAGCACGGTTCCGGGTCTCCCATCAGATAACCGGGAAATTTCAAAGTGTCATCAGCCATCTCATATTCCTCTGAATTATTTTGTCATCGAAGAGAGTTTTATCAAAGCGCAAGCGGAGTGGGCGATGAAGGAGAACTTGATTTTGTTATCTTCAAAGGTCACCTCTTCGACCGGAGTGAGCTGATGGTCATTGTCCAGCAGGAGGACTTGACAATTACCGGCAGAGACGGGGATATCGCACTGGACTTCGACATCCAGAGGTCTGGTCTTGAATGCAGACAACAGCATCGCTTTGTCGCCGTTTTCATTTTCTCCGGCAAGGACAGTCACCTCCTTCATGGAACTGGAAGCTTTCAGCCGAACCGGATAGCGGACGATATCTCCGA
Organism: Lentisphaeria bacterium; assembly: GCA_017462015.1. Classification (GTDB taxonomy): domain Bacteria; phylum Verrucomicrobiota; class Lentisphaeria; order Victivallales; family Victivallaceae; genus UBA1784. The sequence goes on along the minus strand of JAFTRX010000128.1, from coordinate 29,725 downwards.
ATGCTTTCAAACCGTACCACGACGGAGTTTTGATGTTGCCGCCGGTTTTGTAACATCCCCAGGCGTTGCCGATACAGGTGTAATAAGCGCCGTAATCCAGCGGAGTATCCTGCCAGAGCGCCATAACGGTAGTGAGAAATGCGGCACTGTCCATACCTTTCATTTCGTCGTTGTACATGTGATCTTTGTACACGGGGTCGTTGCGGAGCCGCGCCCATTCGCCGGGGAAATAGTGCCACTCATTGAGGTGTATTTCGGTGTTGGTGTAGCCGTTTTCATCGAGAAGTTTTCTGACCAGAGCCGGAGTTTCCTGGATCCAGCCGTAGGGATCGGGGGAGTAACAGTGGTAACTGTAAAAGTCCAGCGGCGCTTTATTGGCGGCACAGTGTTTGACGAACTCGACATTTATTTCGTTGAACTTGGTGTGCGCCGGACCGCCGATCATCAGATGGGGAAAGCGCTTTTTGAGTTCCGTTGCAACTTTCACATAAAACTCATTGAACTGCGCCAGAGTGCCGCGCCACATTTTGAACTCTTTGGCATCGGGTTCGTTCCAGATCTCCCAGTATTTGATGTTGAATTTGAACCCGTTCCACAATCCTTCGGTATAATGGCGGATGATGTTGGAACAGATATTGATCCACTTGTCCACGTCGGCAGGGGGATCAGTCTTGTATTTCCGCACGGAGTGGTCGATGGATTCGCCGAGCCGGTAATAAATGGGGGTATCGGAACCTTCGATGCAGTTGCGGATGTAGTCATCGGTATAACTGAAATCGTAGTTGCGGCAATCATTTTCGTCCAGATGCGGCAGCGGAAAGATATGGCTGATGTCGACCAGACGGCAGCCGGGATTGGAGAGCGGGGAATCATGAAGCCGGGCAAAGGCGAGATTGAGTTCCTTGAAACTTTTACGGATGTTCCATCCGGCATTTTCATTGGCGATGAACGGGGCGAGGTTACCGCCGTTGAGTTTGCGGATGGCGGTTCCGGTTTTTTTGGCGGTGTTCCATGAAACATCAACTTGCGGCATAATGACATCTCCTTGATTTATTGACGTATTTATTGAGAAACCAGATTCAGTTTGAACGACGAACCCACCCCGGCAGGCGGCGTTGGAATATAGTCAAGTTTATCCAGCATCACCTGAGCAGACTGGTTTACGGCAGCGTTGGGACTGCGTTTGATGATACGCTTGCTCAACACCCTGCCGCGCCGGTCAAAGGTCACTTCGATGGTGACGGCAGTTTCAGCAGTTACAAAGATACCGGCAGGAGCGTTCCATCTTTCGTAAAAGAATTCCTGAATACGGCCCCAGTACTTTTCCACATCTTCCGTTGCACCACCGGCAGGGGTACGTCCATCGACAGGTCCGATCGCCTGTCCGCGGTCGCGGGAACCGATGCGAACGTTTTTATTGAAGTTGCTGCCGCCGCCGGGGGTTTTGTTCGGGTCCCAGTTATCCCAGCGGTTGTCGTGATGAACCTGCTGCTGTTCGCGTTTACGCTTTTCAGCCTGACGGCGGAGCCAGTCGGCGCGGCGGCGGGCTTGCTCTTCACGTTTTTTCTGTTCCAGAAGTTTTTTTCTGCGGGCTTGTTCCTGCCGTTTTTTCTGTTCCAGAAGTTTTTTGCGGCGTTCCTGTTCTTTGCGCTTCTTTTGTTCCAGAAGTTTTTTCCGGCGGGCTTGTTCCTGCCGTTTTTTCTGCGCCTGAATTTTTTTGATGTCCGGTTTGGGGACAACAGGTTTTACCGGCTTCTCCTGCGGCGGGGGCGGTGGAGGAGTCGGAGGCACTTTAGGTGGCGACACAGGAGGAGGTGACGGCACGGGGTCTTCCGGCGGAGGAGGCGGTGGAGGTGTTCCGCCACCGGGATCAACTGACGGCGGCCGCCGTTCCGGTGGTCCCAGTTCGGGGGCGTGAGAAGGCTCATCGCCGCCAAGTTTCACCCGGAACGGAATCGGTTTCGGCTCCTGCGGGATAAAATATGCCAGCCCCAGCGGAATAAATATTCCGCCGAGGTGGACAGACAGAACGACCAACAGAGTGCTGAATCGTCTGAGAGAAAACTTTTTATCCCGGAATTCCATAGACGTTTTTACTCGTTTGTTGATTCAGCCTGTGTTACTAAAGTGGCATCGGCAAAACCGGAACGGCGCGCCAGAGCCAGAAGTTCGATAACGTCGTTATAAGAACGGCTGCCGTCACCGCGGATGAGCAGTTGCGGTTTCGGAGTTTTGCGGCTCAGTTCTTCAAGTTTGGATACCAATTCTTTTTTAGAGACGGCATCCCGGTCGACCATGTAGGTTCCTTCTTTGGTCAAGGTGACACTGACAAAGTTTTCTTCCGGCAGTTTTTCGCTGTTCATCTCCGGCGGCTTGATACTGGTACCGTATTCCATCAGCGGCATAGTTATCATAAAGGCGATCAACAGCAGAAATGTGAGGTCGAGCAATGGCGTGACGTTGATCTGATCCATCGCTGCCATCGAAGTGCGGTTTCGGCGGCGGCGCATGATTTACTCTCTTTCTGCCAAATTGTCTTTTCTGGAGCCGACTTTAAGCTGGGAAAGCTTAACTGCAACCAGAAATTCTTCGGTGAAATTGTCCATCTGCACCGTAAGCTGACGGATCACCGCTGTAAGCCAGTTGTAACCGATAAGAGCCGGAATCGCCACGACCAGTCCGGCAACCGTGGTCAACAGCGCACCCGCCACACCCGGCGCCAACGCCATAAAGTCAGCTTTTCCGGCAGCGGCAATACCGCAGAACGCCATCATAACACCCCACACCGTACCGAACAGACCGCAGAACGGACTGAGACTTACCATAGTGGCAAGCAAACCGATACGGGTCTCAAGTTCCTTGAGCTGGGAAGATACTTCGCGTTCCAATACCGCTTCAACGGCGTTGTATTGAGCATCGGAAAGTTTGCACACTTTAGGAACACCGCGCGGAGAATATTCACCGCTTTTTTCCGCTTCCATCGCGTAAAAGTCCAGAAGTTTTTCCATCCCGGCAGAGTATATCGCTGCCACGGGACCGGAGTTGTATTCCGCCTCCCGGATCAGCTGTGCCGACATCATGTTCTCTTCGCCGAACTCACGGAAAAGGGCATCAAAACGGTTGCTGAGCCGCTTTGCCCGATACAAAGAAATGGTTTTATCGATCATTACAGTCCAGGTGACGACACTGCCGACCAGAATCAGGAAGATCACGATAGCTTTGCCCAGGGCATCACTGTTCTGATAGGCATAATATGCTCCGGGAGTTTCTGCCGCCAGGATGAGTAAACTTGTCATTTTATGAAAAAAACCTTTCTGTATTGAAAAAAAATGAATAATTTCCGGAATTGGCTCTTTATAAAATATAATACTTGTATTATATTCTACAAGTGTAAAAAATTTTTTTTCTTGAAAAAAGGATATGCAGATATGAAATTGCTTTTGGGTGTTGATGTCGGCGGTACCAAGATCGGTGTCGGTTTGGGTGATTCCTCCGGAAAAATATTGGGTTCAAGCTACCGGGACAACCGGGATACCGACCCCAACGAGATGTTGCCGTGGATAGTCAGTGAAGCCAACCGCCTTACCGCAGAAGCGGGAGTGAAAGTGAGTGACGTTGCCGCTTTCGGTATCTCTGCGCCGTTCCCCGCCGATGCCGCACGCGGAATAATGGTGCGCCCGCCCAATAATCCCCACTGGCGCAATGTGGCGATATTGGACTATCTCAGAGATAATTTGAAAATCGACGGCTGTTTTGAAAATGATGCCAACTGCGGAGCTTTGGCAGAGTGGTTCTTCGGCGCCGGACGCGGCTGCAAAGATTTCATCTATTTGACCATGAGCACCGGCATCGGCGGCGGAATAATCGCTTCCGGAAATCTGGTGCGCGGAGGTAAAACTCTCAGCGCCGGTGAACTCGGTCACATCTGTATCGAATTGAACGGCAGACAATGTTCCTGCGGCATGAAAGGATGTTACGAAGCCTACTGCGGCGGCCGTGCCATTGCCAACCGCATGGCGCAGGAGCTGAAAGATCAGCCCGATTCAATGATAATGAAACTTGCCGCCGAACCGGGGAAACCGGATATGCGCACTCTGGAAGCGGCATATCGCGCCAATGACCCGTACGCGGTCGCCTTGTGGCAGGAGATGAGTTTGCGCAACGCCCAGGCGATCGGCTTGTTTATCAATGCCTTCAACCCTCAGCGGATCGTATTGGGAACTCTTGCGTGGGCGGTGGGAGATATTTTCATCGATCCCATTTTGAAAGAGCTGCCCCGCTTCTGCTGGAAGGAGCTGCTTGACGTGTGCGAAATCGTTCCCAGCGAACTGAAACGGGATATTTCCAGTTACGCCGGTATCGCCGCTGCTCTCAATTATCTCAAGGAGAACGGTAAAATATGAAGCTCGTTATCATCGGCGGCGGAGTTGCCGCATTTGAAGCTGCCAACGCGGCACGGAAGTTTTCTTCAGAAGTTGAGATAACTATGATCAGCAATGAAAAAGTTCTGCCTTACCGCCGTCCGGCGCTTTCCGGATTGCTGGCAGATTTCAAGGTCAACGAAAAGACCTTTTTCATCAAACCGGAAAGTTTTTACGATGAACAGCAGATCACTGTCAAACTGAATACCCGGTGTACCGCCATCACCGGAGATCATGTGGTGCTGGATGATAATTCCGTTGTGCCGTTCGACAAACTGGTTATCGCCACCGGCGGTGCCGCCTGCCGTCCGGCGCTCCCCGGAGCGGACAACAGCAATGTCTTCACCTTCCGCAACTACGCCGATCTGGAAAAACTGGATGCTGAACTTGAAAAAGTCTCCAGTGCCGTAGTCATCGGCGGCGGAGTGCTGGGGTTGGAGTTGGCTGAAAGCATGCTCAAGCGGAATATAAAGGTTACAGTATTGGAGATGATGCCCCGGATTTTTGCCGGAAAACTTTCCGAAACAGAATCCGCTGAGGTGGAGGGCAAGTTGAGTGAAATTCCCGGACTTGAACTGAAATTCGGTGTCAAAGTCAAAGAGTTCACCTCTGCCGGAGCTGTACTTGAAGACGGTACGACCATTCCCGGAGATATCATCGTCTGTTCCGCCGGAAGCCGTCCGGCGCTTGCCGGAACGATGGAACTGCCGGTCAAAACCGGACGCGGCATCATCGTCGATGAGATGATGCGCAGCAGTTGTGAAAACATCTTTGCCGCAGGTGATGCCGCCCAGTTCGGAGATAAGTGCTTCGGACTTTACAACGATGCCCGGACTACCGGTATGATCGCCGGAACCAATGCCGCAGGAGGCAGTGAGACCTTTTCTCCGGCAACAGCTACTCCGGTACGTTGTTTCAGCTTCGGACTCAAACTTATTATGCCATGAAAAAAATTGCCCTGATAATCTTTGACTATTTCGAGTACGGCGGCGTTCAAAAAGATTTGAATGCGCTGGGCGGCAGTCTGCGCCAATTGGCAGCAGAACGCAAAATGGATGTGGAGTTGACACTGTTGTGCATGCACAATCGGGACAACACGATCCCGGCGTGGTGCGATCATGTAAAAACGCTGACTCCGCCGTGGTATATCTGCTCCAACTGCCGCCGCGCAAAATGGTTTGACCGGCAGGTTGAGCGGCTGAAGCAAGAGCAGTATTTTGATCTCTTGGTCGGCTTTAACCGCGTTGGGAATCTGGATTTTTATTTTGCCGGAGATGATTGTGTTAAAGCGCGTTATGAAAAGCGTCCTCTGGCGGCGCTGACCTCCCGGGGCAGGATTTTCATGGAGCTTGAGCGGCGGGTGTTTTCTCCGCCGGAGCAAGCTGGCGCCGGGAAGATTTTTACCATTACCCGAAACCAGCAGCAGGAGTTTTTGCGCTGTTACCCGGAGTGCAAGATTGAACAGATGGTGATGATGCCTCCCAATTTGTCGGCAGCTTTTCTGGACTTCGGCAACTATGAAGAGTTGCGCCGCACTACCCGGGAATCGTTCAATATTTCAGGAAACGAAACGGTTATCATCCAAATTGCCGCAGCATTTCATACCAAAGGAGTTGACCGTTCACTTCAACTTTTGGGAAAAGCAAAGAGTTCCGGAGAGCTGGAAAAATTCAAATTTCTGGTCGTGGGCGGAACCTCGCTCCGGGTGATAAATGCGATGAAAGCGCGTGCCGCCGGAGCCGGACTTGAGGAGGATGAAGTCATTTTCACCGGCCCGCGACAGGATGTGCGCGCACTGCTGTGCGGAGCTGATTTGATGATCCACCCGGCACGGGCGGAGGCAACGGGCGGAGTGCTGATCGAAGCGTTGAGTTCCGGCGTTCCGGCGTTATCGTCCGAAATTTGCGGCTACAACTGTTTTCTGGAAAATGCCGGAGCCGGAGTGTTTATTCCTGAACCGTTTGATGCTGAAGAAGCTCAGGAGTGTTTGACCGATACATTGCGCCGTTTGCCGCAGTTGCAGACCGCCGCAATAAATTACGCCCGCACCTGTATCACCCCGGAAAAATTTCAGCGCTCATTGCTGGAAGCTGAGATGATATTGGATGCCCTCACCCCCATTCCTCAAGCGTAACATCGCGCTCTTAACGCAAACTTTCTTTGATGCCGGTAATGACCATCTGCGCGGCCACGCCGGAGATGATGAGACCGGTAAGACGGATCAGCGGTCCGATCAGGTGAAGCTTTTCCAGAATGTGGTTGATGCCGATGGAAAACATCATCACTACAAAGTTGACGAAAATTCCCAAGCCGAGAGAGAGGATAACGGAAAGCGTGCCGTATTGTGCCGCACCGGAGATTCCCGCCGCGATGATACCGGGACCGGCAATCAGCGGTGTTGCCAGCGGAATGAGCGATAAATCGGTAAAGTTTATCCGTTCCTGATCTTCGTTGCGGTTGACAAAACGTCCTTCGCGGATAGCAACCATACCGATCATAAACAAGACGATACCGCCGGTGATTTTCAGCGAGTAGAGCTCCACGCGGAAGATTTTACTCAAAACGATCTCACCGAATGTCGCCAGAGTTATAAGGATAAGCAATGCCGCCGCCGAAGATTTCCACGAAAGTTCAAAAATCTGCTTTTTGGTCAGTTTCGGTTCATACGTCGCCAGAAACATCACTTTGCTCGCCGGATTGAGCAGCGCGATAAAGTACAGAGCATTTTCAATAATTATCTTCAACGATTCGTTCATTTATCTTCTTTCCTTACAAGTTTGAACATACGGGCATTGACATTGACGCTGTACAGCAAGGCATATACCGCAAAAGCAGTCAATATTATCGCAAGAATTACAATAAAATATTCTCCGTAACGGACAAATACCGTCGCTTCACGCTCCGCATACACCGGAACTTCCACAACGCCGTATGCGCGCTCGCGGAGCAGTTCCGGACGGTCGGCACGGCTTCCGATGTACTGGGTGAATTTTCCCAGCGGCGTGACCACTCCGGAACCGCCGTTATTGCCGCAGCGGATCATAAACAATCCGGTCTCGACACAGCGGATAGCGGCATTGGCAAGGTGCTGTTCCGGTTCACTGCTGCGGGGATACCACGCATCGTTGGATATGGTGATGAAGAAATCGGCACCGCGGCGGGCAAACTCCCGCATCAGATAACCGAACACCCCTTCATAGCAAATGGCGATGGAGGCATTGACGTTGGGTTTCAGCTGAACCGGGTCAAAGTTCACCCCCGGCTCCAGATCCCGTCCCATATTTACCGCATTGATAATAAATTCCGGCAGATATTTGCGGAACGGCACATATTCTCCGTAGGGTACGCGGTGTATCTTATCATAACGGGCAACCGCACGTCCTTCAGGAGTAAACAGCACGGCGCTGTTGGTGATCTTCCACTCATCGGATGCGGCGCTTTGTCTGAACGCCAGCATACCGGCGAGAAACGGCAACTTTGTCTCGCGCAGCATGGCGGCAAACTTCCTGCGGAAATAATCCCCTTCCGCGCCGCCGCTTTGCAGTGGGATGGGAACAGCACTCTCCGGCCAGATGATGAATTCCGGCTTGAGCTCGGCACATTTTTCCGACAATGACGTACACACATCGACCGCTTCATAAATCTCTTGCGACGAAGCGGAACGGCGCTGAGTCAAGTCACACTGGATCAACCCGGCGCGGACAACACTCTCCGGCGGCGGAAGAGTTTCCAGATATTTTACCCGCCAACTGCCGTAAAGCAGTGCTGAACCGGTCACCACAAGAGTCAATACCACTGCTGCAACAGCTTTTTTGCGGTAGGCAACAGCACTGTAAACAGCGGTATTTATCAGCGCCAACAGGAAACCGATACCGTAACTGCCCGTCAGCGCGGCAATCTGGATAAGCGTGGTGTTGCGCCACTGGGTAACGCTGAAATCATTCCAGACGAACAACCGCGACCGGGTCCACTCTATCATGGTAAACGCGGCGGCACTGACCACTGCCGCAAGCAATATCCGCCATTGCGGCAACGCATTTTTCAAATATGCTCCACGCTCAGCGCAGTTGGCAGTTGCCAGCGGTCGCGGCACTAACGCGAAATGGTATATTCCCGGCAGTAAAGCCGCCCATACCGCGCTCCACAGAGCAATTACCGGCGCCAGCAGATAAGGGACAAAACATTCGATCTCACGCAAAAACTGATACGCAAACAGTGCCCAGCCCAATCCCCAGACCCAACCGCACAGCGCGGAAAATTTCCACGAACTCTTCCCGGCACAATACAACACCGGAACCAGAGATACCATGACTGCGAAACTCCAGTTCAACGGCGGCAACGCGGCGGCGTACAACGTTCCTCCGGCAAAACACGCCGTCAGCATCAATACTTTACGCCACGGCGAGATTTTCCAGACATTTTTCACTTCATCGCGCATACAAAAACTCTTCACAATCCGGTGGGAGACTCCGCAAATACCGTTTCCAACTGCGGGAAATTTTTCTGCACATGCGCCATCAACGCCCTGGGACCGGTGGTCTCGCTGGCGTAATGACCGAGCGCGATAACGGCAACTCCGCACTCCAGCGCGGCATGGTGCATGATATGTTCCATTTCACCGGTGATAAGGACATCACATTGCGCATCCAGTGCGGCATAAATGGAGTCGATACCGCCGCCGCCGGAGACGACTGCGGCTTTACGGCAGAGTTTTCCGGCATCGCCGCGCAGCAGATACGCTCCGCCCAGCGGGGACGAAACCTGTTTTGCCAACGCGGCAAGAGTCAACGGCGTTTCCAACATTCCGGCAAAACCGATTTCTACTCCGGCGTAACGGAAAAACTTTTCCCGCTCAGAAATTCCGGCATACCGGCACAACACGGCGTTGTTGCCGAAATCTTCATGCGCATCCAGCGGCAAGTGTGCCGCATAAAGCGAAATATCATTTTTGAACAGCGTGGCAAAGCGCCGTGCATCACTGCCGACCCAGCGTTTGATACCGCCGCCCCAGCTTATTCCGTGATGGACAAAGATAAAATCGCAGTGCATATCCGCCGCCTGCGTAAAAATATCCTGACATCCGTCAACCGCAAAGAGAACTTTTCGCACCTCCGGCGAACCTTCAACTTGCAACCCGTTGTTGGAAACATCACCGGCAAAGTCCGCAAGTTTGAGCTGCGTATCCAGAAAACAAGTCAATTCATCGCGCATTACCATACCGTCACCAGACAAAGCCCCGGATAAAAAAGTTTTCCAACGCCTTTTTCCAGTGCGGCATCGGCGGCAGATCATGTTCTCTCAACAACGCGTTATCCAGACAGGAAAACGCCGGCCGCGGCGCCGGTCGCGGAAATTCCGCCGTACTGCACGGCACAATATCCTGATTGACACCGTTGATACGGCAGATTTCCCGGGCAAAATCATACCAGCTGGCTTCGCCTTCGCAAGTCAAGTGGCAAATTCCTTTCAATTCCGGATGTTCGATCAGTATACGCATGTGCTTGGCAACTGCCAGACAGCTGGTCGGATTACCGATCTGATCGTTGACCACCTTCAACTGCGGACGGCTGCCGTCGGCAAGTTTCAATATGGAGTGAACAAAACTTGGCCCCCCGGCACCGTACAACCACGCCAGACGGCAGATCAATGCATCCGGACACAAGCCCATGATCATCTTTTCACCGAGAAATTTACTCTGTCCGTAAACCGTATTACCTCCGGTGGCAATGTCATCCTCACGCCACGCATGACCGGGGTTCTCTCCGGAAAAAACATAATCAGTGGATATCGCGATCAATTTCACGCTGTGTTCAAAACATGCACGCGCCACATTCGCCGCCCCGTAGGCGTTGAGGTTATATGCGGAAACGACCTCCGTTTCACAAAGATCGACCTGAGTTTTGGCGGCACAATGGATGACTACATCCGGACGGCAGCAGCTTATTGCTTTGGAGATGGAAAAATAATCGGTTATATCCGCTTCCGGATAATCGGTCACCAGCACTTCATGGGAAGTTTTCAATACCGATGTCAGGGTTCTTCCCAACATTCCGCGTCCACCGGTCAACATGATCTTCATCGCCTGATCCTCCACATTTAAAACAGTTCCGCATCAGCGAAACACGGATGTTTACGATCTTTCTCCGACAGCAGCATATTTTCCGCCGGAATTTGCCAGTTTATTGCCAGTTCCGGGTCATTGTACGCGATACCGCGTTCACTTGCCACGTTGTACACATTATCGCACTTGTACGCGAAAAGCGCATGTTCGCTGAGTACAACAAAGCCGTGGGCAAAACCGCGCGGGATGTAAAACTGCCGGTGATTTTCTCCGGACAATTCCACGCTGAACACCTTTTTGAAATCGGGAGAATCTTTCCGGATATCGACCGCGATATCCAGCACCCTTCCGGAGATCACCCGCACCAGCTTGGCCTGTGTATACGGCATCGCCTGATAGTGCAGTCCGCGCAGTACGCCATACGCCGAAAACGATTCATTGTCCTGAATAAAATCATTGACAATACCGATCTCCGCCAGATCTGCCCGGTTGTAACTTTCCATAAAATAACCGCGGGCATCGCCGAATACCGCAGGTTCGATCACCTTGACGCCGTTATCGACGCTGGAGATCACTTTGAATTTACCCATTCTTTCACCCGCTGTTCAAGATAACGTGCATACTCGGTCTTGCGCATATTGGCAACAGACGCCAGTGTCTCCTCCGGAGTCAGCCAGTTATTGCACAATGCGATCTCTTCCAGACACGCAACCTGCAATCCCTGCCGGGTCTCGACCGCCTTGATAAAGTTTCCGGCATCAAGCATACTGTCACAGGTTCCGGTATCGAGCCAGGCAAAACCGCGCCCGAACTTTTCGACCTGAAGTTTGCCCCGCTTCAAATATTCGTTATTGACTGAAGTGATCTCCAATTCGCCGCGGGCGGAAGGTTTGATGCTCTTGGCGATTTCAAGTACATCGTTATCGTAGAAATACAATCCGGTCACGGCATAGTTGGATTTGGGATTTTGCGGTTTCTCTTCAATGGAGACCGCCTTGCCGTTTTCGTCAAACTCCACCACGCCGAAGCGTTCCGGGTCACATACATAATAACCGAATACCGTCGCGCCCTCTTTCCGCGCGGCGGCGCGGCGGAGGATATTGCTCAAATTGGCGCCGTAGAAGATATTATCGCCGAGGATAAGACACACATTGTCCTTTCCGATAAACTCTTCTCCGATGATAAATGCCTGCGCCAGACCGTCCGGAGAGGGCTGCACAGCGTAGGTCAATTCCACACCGAAACGGCTGCCGTCACCGAGCAGACGTTTAAAGTTCGCCTGTTCCTCCGGCGTGGTGATTATCAATATTTCCCGGATACCGGCGAGCATCAGCACCGAAATCGGATAGTAGATCATCGGCTTGTCATAAATGGCAAGCAGCTGCTTGGATGTTCCCAGAGTCATGGGGTGAAGCCGGGTTCCGGCGCCACCGGCAAGTACAATACCTTTCATCGCTTATTTCCCCTTTCCCAGCCGTTCACCGGCGTAATTTTTCTCCCGGATGGGCTTCCACCACCAACTGTTATCCAGATACCATTTTACCGTGGCACGCAAACCTTCAGAGAAGGTGATCTGCGGCTCCCAGCCCAGATCGCGTTTCAGCTTGGATGCATCTATTGCATAACGCAGATCATGTCCGGGCCGGTCGGAAACAAAGGTGATCTGTTTGGAGTAGGATTCCGCTTTCGGCACAAGTTCATCGAGAATTTTGCAGCACTCTTCGACCACTTCCAAATTGGTGCGTTCACTGTTGCCGCCGATGTTGTAGGTTTCACCGGGAACGCCCTTACGGTTGATCAGCCACAACGCGCGGGCGTGATCTTCCACAAAGAGCCAATCGCGCACATTGTCACCCTTGCCGTAGATCGGCAGCGGCTTGCCGTCGAGCGCGTTGAGGATTATCAGCGGAATAAGTTTTTCCGGGAAGTGGTACGGTCCGTAGTTGTTGGAACAGTTCGACAACAGCACCGGAAGTTTGAAGGTGTGTCCCCACGCCCGCACCATGTGGTCGGAAGATGCCTTGCTCGCTGAATACGGTGACCGGGGATCGTAGGGGGTCGATTCAGTAAAATACCCATCTTTGCCCAATGAACCGTAAACCTCGTCCGTGGAAATGTGCTGGAACCGGAATTGTTCCTTTTTTTCTTCGGGAAGTTGAGAATAGTAATTCAGCGCACAATGGAGCAGATTCGCCGTTCCCATAACGTTGGTACGGACAAATTCCAACGGCGCATCAATAGAACGGTCAACATGGCTTTCCGCCGCCAGATGCATAATGGTATCAGGAGCAAAATCATTGAATATCTGCGCGACCTTTTCGGCATCGCAGATGTCGCACTGCACAAAAGAGTACCGTTCATCGGCATCAACTTCCTTGAGATTGTCCAAATTTCCGGCGTAAGTCAGCTTGTCCAGATTCAACACCGTACAACCGCACTCTTTGATCAGATATCTTATCAGTGCCGAACCGATAAAACCGGCACCTCCGGTAACAATGACCTTCATATATTCATCTCCCTGTATTATTTTTCCGGCAATTCGACGTTGGGAACTTTATCTTTGTTTTCCAGGCGGATCCGGGTGTAGTAAGCATTACCCCAGCCGGCAAGTTTTCCATCGTTGAACACCAACGGGAAACACTCATCCTCAGTGACAAAACCATCGCCCCAATTCATATTGAAGTAATAAAACCAGATATCGGGTTTGTTGAAAGTTTCCCCTTTTTCCGGTTCACCCATGACCGCCAACACCTCCGCTTTAGTCATACCGACCCGGAGTTTTTTGGAATTTTCCACATTGGTCTTTGCCACATGGAACGGATTGAGTGAACAACCGGCACTGCAAAGTGCTATCAACAACAAAAGTATATATTTTTTCACCTTATTTCCTCCAAATCTCTCTGCACTTGATAATATAACCGGAAAACGCACTCATGTCAAGCGTTTTTGAACAACGCTCCCAAATCAAATTCCTTTTCCAGCTCCGCCATACACTCGCGTTCCCGGCGGCGCATCCGTTTGCGCGTATGCTCTTCCAAATCATCTTCACCGGCAGAGTGCAGCATTCCGTGGACAATGTACAACGCCACTTCGCGGGGATAACCGCCTTCACGTTTTTCCCCTTCCCGGGCGGCGGCGTCCGGATTGACGATAAGTTCCACCATGACTTCATCTTTGTCCATGGGTTCACTGCCATCGTCAAAGTAACTGAATGTTATCACATCGGTGGTTCCTTCATGTCCCAGAAGATCCATATTCATCTCCGCCATGCGGCGGTCGCCGACAAACATGATATTGCAACTCCACGGCGGCGTGACCGGGAGACCTGCGACCTCGGCAGCGCGGTGGACAAACTTTCTCAAATCACTCTTTTTCGGAACTTTTTTGCTCCGGCAATACCACTGACTGTTCAGTTGGATCATCTTTTTTTTCCTTATTATAAGCGATGCGGCCATGGTTGAAGTTGACCAGATCATTGATAAAACACTCTTTGATGATATTCAGCTCTGCCAGTGTCAACTTGGAGTTGCGCAACTGCCCCTGCCGGAAACGGTGCATAAATATCTTTTCCACCATCTCCGTGATACTGCTTTCTGAAGGAGTATCCAAACTCCGGCACGCCGCCTCACAGGCATCGGCGAGGGAAATTATGGTAAGCTCCCGTTCATCCGGCGCATCTCCGCCGTAACGGTAATCCGATTCAAAGACCGGCGGAGATCCGGGGTTACGGTCGTGATGCTCCACCGCCTTGCGGTAGAAAAACGATACCAGATCATCGCCGTGATGAGTATTTATCGCCTGCCGGATAAAGCGGCTCAACCGGTACTTCCGGCTCAGATTCAATCCTTCAGAAACGTGTTCCCGGATGATATTGCAGCTCTGCCGCGGCGGAAGTTTTTCATGCTCGCCGGGGCTATCCACATTATTTTCCACAAAATAGTGGGGATTTATCAATTTACCGATATCGTGAAACAATGCACCGGCTTTCGCCTTCAACGGATTGGCTCTGACAGCGCTTGCCGCATCTTCAGCCAGCGTGGCAACATTCATCGAGTGAAACATCGTGCCGGGAGCTTTGCGCTTGAGTTCATCCAACAGCTTGTGACTGTGGTCGCACAACATCATCAGCGACATGTTGGTATCGGCGTTGAATATCAGCTCAAACGCAAACACCAGCAGCAGCGATGCCACGGCACAACCGAATGTGTTTGCCAATATCACGATCGCCGCTTCAGCAAATATCTCCCGTCCGGCGGAGAGCAGCATGTCACTGTTTATCAGCGCCGTATTGAACGCCCCGAAAAACAGCACCCGGAAGAAATAACTGCGGTAGTTATGCACGTTGCGAACCGAAAACGCCACCAGCACTCCGATGAAAAACCAGCGCAACGCCTGCTCAAATGACCGGTCAGGAAACGCCATCATCGCCGACACACTGGCAACCAGAAAAATACAGAATATTGCCGCGCGATTCCCCAGAAAAGCCGTGGAAAGCGCCGCACATAATGAGATCGGCAGAAAAGTAAACAGCAGTTGGTACGCGGAAATATGCCCCTGTTTGAACAAGTGGAAAAAGAGATATATCACCGCATAATTCACCACCATTGAAAGTATTATCACCGCTCCGACAAGCATGGTTTGATGGACATTTTTGAAAAACCCGGGATATGTGGCATAAAAGAAGATGAACGCCAGCAGCAGCAGCAGCAAACTCACTCCCAGCCGGTAATAGAATATTGCCATACCGAAGTTCTGCGGAAGCGCATCTTTTTCCGCCTTGATCTTGTTGACCATCTCGTCAGTAATCGTGGCATCCTGAGCGATCAGCAACTCACCGCGGCGGCAGTTTTTGTAAAATTCCGGCACTTTGGCTGCAGCAGCATCCTGAGCATTTTTGGTAAGTTTATCATCTCTGACCAGATTGCCCTGACCGCAAATCTTCTTAAAGACCGCGCCAAGTTCACCTTTCAACGCGGCATTGATCCGCAACGATCCGACCACATCTTTGACTGCATTGGCGACCACAGGAGGGACAAAATCATCCAGCTGTCTGCCATCGGACGTGATGACCAGAATATGTTTTCCGGTATCTGAAATTTTTCCGGAAATACCGTGGTCGATCATCTTGTAGAAATTACGGCGCAGCAACGCGGCTTTCCGGGAATCCTGCAACAATGCTGACCACTCAGAAAAATTTTTGAATCCGGCAACAGCTTTGGAAATATCATTATCGCCGGGAAAATATTTCTGCTTGAACTGCTCCATCTCTATCCGGTTTTGCGAAGCAGTGATAAAATAATCAAAATCGTTCCGTATCTTTCCGGAAAGCGTTTCATCTATCCGGTAGAACACCGGCGCGTTCCGGCGGGCATTCTCCCGTTCCGAGTTGGTTCGCTCCCAATCGACATAGCGGAAATCGGTAAGCGCCCACGTTGAAAACGGCGCAGTATCACCCTTTTTCAAGATCGTAAAGTCGCGCTGGGTCAAAATTGAAATCGTCAGCAAAACCGATGCCGTGACCCAGATCAATACCAGTACGGCAACAGTCGGAACCGGTGAAAACTTCTGCTCTTTGTCCGGTACAGAATGAGCGTGGCTGTCAGAAATGTTCATAGATCTTCCTTCCCGGAATCATGGTCACTGTATGCATTGATGATCTTTTCCAAAAGCGAGTGGCGCACCACATCTTTGGTATTGAAATAGACAAAACCCAGCTCTTCAAGCTGTGACAGCGAGTTGAGCGCCCGCTTCAAACCGGAAGGTTCGTTGCGGTTGAGATCGGATTGTGACGGGTCACCGGTAATAACACAGCGGGAACCGAACCCCATGCGGGTCAGAAACATCAACATCTGCTCAACAGTGGTGTTCTGCGCCTCATCCAGAATGATGAACGCATTGCTCAATGTTCTGCCGCGCATAAATGCCAGAGGAGCAACTTCCACAATGTTGCGGGCGATGAGATTCTGCGCTTCTTCCGGGGGCATCATCTCGTAAAGTGCATCGTAAAGCGGACGCAGATAAGGAGAAACTTTTTCTTCCAGCGAACCGGGCAGAAATCCGAGCCGTTCACCGGATTCGCGGGCGGGACGGGTCAGGATTATCCGGCTGACTTCGCCTTTGAGGAACATGGACACCGCCATCGCCATTGCCAGATAGGTTTTTCCGGTACCGGCGGGACCTATTCCGAAAACGACATCATATTTGCGCATGGCGCGCAGATACTCCATCTGCCGTTTGGAACGGGGCATGACCGGGCGGCGGCCGGAAGCAAGTTCAATGCGTTCACTCCAGAGATTTTCCAGAGAGAGAGCCGAATCTCCCGGAGTCTGGCGCATGACCAGTTCAAAATCGGAACGGTCAAGCTCTTTGCCGCGCAGACGGAAAAGTTTCTGCAAACCGACAAGATACTTCAATGCCGCATCGACACACTCATCATCTCCGGAAAGTTCCACCCAGTTATCCCGGGCGCTTACAGAAACATTGCATTTCTCAGAAAGCTGTCTGAGCAAACGTACTTCGTCTTTCACTCCGAATGAACGGAACGACAAACCAGGTTCAAAGTAAAAACGTTCTTTCATCTGACAGCTGTTGCCCGGTATTTTTCAGGAAACATCAAATTTCCTTGCAGTTTGACCGGCGGCATGCTTGAACAGCACACCGCCGGATGATTGAAAGTCTTACAACTTGGGGATGATAAGTTTCATTCCCGGTTTCAACTTGTTGGCATCAGGAAGGATATCCGAGTTCGCCTTTTTGATGACGTTAACGTAACGGGCACTGCCGTAGAACTTTACAGAAATGGCACTCAAAATATCCCCGGATTTGACCACATACACCTGACTGGATGTGGGATCGGGCGGCTCAACCGCTTTGGCTTCCGTCTTGGGAGCTTCGACCTTGGCCGCCGGAGCTTCCGTCTTGGGAGCTTCGACCTTAGCCGCCGGAGCTTCCGTCTTGGGAGCTTCAACTTTAGCTGCCGGAGCTTCCGTCTTGGGAGCTTCGACCTTGGCGGCGGGTTCAATTTCCATGGGGACTACATCGACTGCCGGGGTCTGACTGGCACTCTCATCCTTGACATCCGCAGGAGTTGCCGGAGCGACCGGAGCAGGCTGAGCCTGCCGGGTGGACTGACCGGAGATTCCGGGGGAGACCAGACGGGGCGGACGGAAACCGGGATAGCTTTCCCGGATGTCACGATACCAATCCTGCCGTCCCTGACCGGGAGTGACCTGATCGACATGGGTGTGCTGACAGCCGCAGAAAACTGCGAGAACTGCAACACCTGCAAAAAGTTGGATATTCTTCATAAACTCTTTCTCCTCAAACTGATATCAAGAAGCAAATTTTTTGAACAACAGAACACCGTTATGACCGCCGAAGCCCAGATTGCTGTTCATCGCGTAGTTGATGGTACGCTTGACAGCGGTGTTGGGAGTGTAGTTGAGGTCACATTCCGGATCAGGATTTTCGTAGTTGATGGTCGGAGGAACGGTGTCGTTGAGAATACTCTGGACACAGGCAATACATTCCAAACCACCGGCGGCACTCAGAGAGTGACCGGTCGTACCCTTGGTACTGCTGATAGCCACCTTAGCAGCGGCATCACCGAACGCGCTCTTGATGGCAAGGGTTTCAAACTTGTCATTGAGCGAGGTACTGGTACCGTGGGCGTTGATGTAGTCCACTTCGTCCGGGGTGACACCGGCGTGGCGCATAGCCATCTGCATGGCGCGGGCGCAGCCGTTGCCGTCGGGGGCGGGACTGGTGATATGGTAAGCATCGGCAGTGGCACCGTAACCGACGATTTCGGCGAGGATGTTGGCTCCACGGCGGACGGCATGACCGAGTTCTTCAATGACCAGCACACCGGCACCTTCGGACATAACGAAACCATCGCGGTCACGGTCAAAAGGCCGACTGGCGTGCAGCGGATCATCGTTGCGGGTGGAAAGGGCCTGCAAAGCACAGAAACCGGCGAGACTCATGGGAACCACACAGGCTTCAGCACCACCGGCGACCATGACATCGGCATCGTCGCGCTTGATCATCCAGAAAGCTTCTCCGATGGAGTGACAGGCAGTAGCACAAGCCGTGGCAAGTCCCATGTTAGGTCCGCGCAAATCGTAGCGCATAGCGAGGTTGCCGGAAGCGATGTCACCGATCATCATGGGAATGAGGAAGGGAGAAACCCGGCGGGGACCGCGGTTGAGCAGTACTTCATGCTCTCTTTCGAGAGTTCCGAGACCGCCGATACCGCTGGGAACGATGGCACCGAAACGATCGCCATCGGCACGTTTTTCACCCGGTTCAATGTAGAGTCCGGCATTGCGGAGAGCTTCATCAGCAGCGACCATGGCATACTGGGTATAGGGGTCCATGCGGTGAGCTTCTTTGGCGGACATGTAGTTGGTAATGTCAAAATTTTTGAGCTCACCGGCAATATGGGTACGGTACGCGGAAGTGTCGAAACGGGTGATTTGTCCAAGTCCGCACCGGCCATTGACCAGAGAGTCCCAAAATTCACTTACATTGTTGCCGACGCAAGAAAGCACGCCGCAACCGGTAACAACAACTCTGCGTTCGTTCATATAAATATCACAAAAGAGGTTATTTGAATTCAAGACACTGTGGGCGGCATAAAAAGCTGCACTTCTTCACTGGAATCACAGAACACCGGAAACATTTTCCAGTTTCCCGCTTGCAGAAAACCATTGAAAGTAGCGACCTTTTTTTACTGCCGTCTTTTTTTGGCACTGCTGTATTCCGGAGAGGATAAATCAGAGTCTGGCAACTTTTACCGGAACCCTGTTCAGCATCCTGACCGGATACCCTTAAAAAAATTAAGGTCACCAACCGTCAGAGATCAGTGACCGTAATCCTCGAGTACGGCAAACCTCCAAAGCAGATAAAACTGCCGGAAAGTTTGCCGCGCTGAAAACAAAAAGCAGACTTATTACGCCTGGCTCTTGCTTTCGACATAAGCGATCGCATCGCCGACGGTGGTCAGCTTTTCAGCGTCTTCGTCCGGAATGTCAGAACCGAAGGCTTCTTCGAGAGCCATGACCAGCTCGACCTGGTCGAGAGAGTCAGCACCGAGATCTTCGATAAATTTGGCTTCCGGGGTGACCTGATCTTCAGAAACACCCAACTGTTCGACGACAATCTTTTTCACTTTATCAGCAATTTCGGACATTTTAATTCCCTTTCACTTTGGTTGTCTGTCCTTAAACACGTCAAATATACGTACCCTGTTACAGGAAATACCTGCACACATTATAATATTGCTCCATTCTGTCCAAAAGTCAAGTCCGGAGAGATATTTTTTATAATTTTTTGTCGGGCATCCGGAGAACAAGAGCCGGTTGGAGAGAGCAGCGGCAGTGGGCTGGCAACGGGAGCGGCGATAGTGGACTGGCGGCTGGCGCACTGCCAAGTGCCACGTGGAGCGGAAGTTTTGTGTAGGACGTGTAGGACAAGTAGGACTTGTAGGACGATCAACTGGAGTGAGTAGCGGAGTGGCCTGGAGGTTGGTGCACGCCGAAAAACGCCGCAAGGCGTTCATAAGCCGCGCAAGCGGCGCCCACGACCACTACCCTGGTCGCCGTCAGGCGACACAAAGCCAACCCAGCCCATAGGCGGCGATATCGCGCCGCTATCCGCGAGTTTTGCCGAGGAGCCGCGAGGGGAGTGGACTACTGTCCTCGACCCGAGCGGCGACGACCGCAAGGCTCGCGGGAGCAAGCGAGATCACCGCCTCACAAAGAGGCGGCGATGACGGCTTGACCATGACGTTTGAAGGTTTCGTCAGGGATGTGGATTTCCACGGAGAGTTCCGGGAAAACCGTTTTCAGAACATTGTTGGCTTCAGCGATGATCTCCGAACCGCCTTCACCACTGGAAACCCGTCCGAGCAGCAGGAGGTTGGAAAGATCGTAGAAGTCAGCATAATGGGCGATTGCATAGCCGAGATAAACACCGATGGAACGGTAGATCGCCGATGCGCGGGGATCATTTTCAACGCGGGCGGCTTGAACCATTTTCAATATTTCCGGAAGTTTGGTATCGGCGGGGAAATCAAATCCCGCCGGTTTGACCAGACGTCCGACCGCCTGCTGGGAAAGATACATGGCACCGACACCGTAATCGCCGGACCATTCGTCGCGCGGAGGATCATCTTCGCGGTAGTCGATGGGAGCAAAGGCGAGTTCGTTGAGGTAATCAGTGAGATTGCCTTCCGGGGTGACGTAACCGACAGCTTCACTGGTTCCCATGGCAAGACCGATAAGGGAGTTTTTCTGCAAGCTGACAGCTCCGGCGAGAGCGGTCACTTCACCGTCGTTGAGAACGACAAAAGGCACACCGGGGAACTCTTTGGCAATTTCGAGAAAAATCGGACGCACTTTGTCTTTGAAATCGGCTTCCGGAATACCGCGGAAAAGCGAGGCGATCCGGGGCTGATTTTCGACATAGACACCGGCAGCAGAACCGCCGATGGCATCGATTTTCGGCATTTTGGCTGCGGCACGGCGGAGGGAATCAAGGATGCCTTCGCGGTGGTAGTTGACATCTTTCTGGAAGTAGGGGTCCCAGACGACCTCTTCGCTGTGAACCGCTTTGCCGTCAATGACTGCGGCGCACTTGCGGTCGGAACCGCCAAGATCGAAACCGATACGGCAGCCGGAGAAGTTGCCGCCGAGCTTCATGGAGATCTTCTTTTCCGCTTTGGCAGCGGCGTAAGGAACACTGACGATTTTGAACTCTTTGCCGTAGATGCGTTCGCCCATGACATCGAAGTCGAAGGCGCGTTCACCGGAAGCGGAGTAAACTTCCGCAAGCTTCGCTGCAACCAGCGGGGCACCGGCAACAGTGACTTCACAACCGCCGTATGCCCAGAGCAGAAATTTGACAATACGTTCAACGTAACGGAAGTTGAGCTCCAAATTGGCATCCGTATCCGGCAGAAGTTTGGAATCAAAGCGGGAAACGGCGCCGTTGGAGCGTTCACAGGTGATGGCAATGTCGATCGCACCGGGATCGGAAGCCGCGAGTTTGCGGTATTCGCGATTCCACAGTGCGGCGGGCACAAAGCCTTTGTCCAACTCCGGAACAATGGGGGAATTGACGGTGATTTTACTCATTTTATCACCACGACTCAGCGGTACTGCGCCCATTTCGGATCGTTTTCAAAGATTTCTTTGTAGAAGTCTTTGAGCTTGAGATCGGCGGCGGCATCTTCATCCAGAATGATGACCGTGTCCGGATGGAGCTGCAGCGCAGTGGAGGAGATCATCGCGGTCATGGGACCTTCGATGGCAGCGGCGGCGATGGCGGCTTTGCGCTTGCCGGTGATGAGCTGCAAGACCTTCTTGGCATCGAGAACCGTTCCGACACCGGCGGTGAAGGCGCGGCGCGGCATGGATTCGGGCGGGTTGAAGTAAACTTTGTTCTGCTCGTAAGTGGTGTTGTTGAGATAAGCAACGTGAGTACGGGAAGCGAAGCTGGTGCCGGGATCGTTGAAACCGACGTGGCCGGAGTTGCCGATACCGACCAGCCAGAGGTCGATGCCGCCGGCTTCGTCGATGGAGTCATCGTAACGGGCGGCTTCGAGTTCTTCATCTTCAGCGAGTCCATCGGGCAGATGGGTGTTGCGGATGTCGATGTTGACGTTGTTGAAGAGGTGCTTGTTCATGTAGTAACGGTAGCTCTGATCGTGTTCCGGAGCGAGACCGGCGTATTCGTCAAGGTTCCAGGAACGCACCTGAGAGAAATCGACTTCGCCGGCTTTGTTGAGCCGGGAAAGCTCAGCGTAAACACCTTCCATGGTGGCACCGGTAGCGAGACCGAGTTTGAATTCCGGCTTGGCGTTGATGGCATCAGCGATCATCCGGGCGGCGAGTTTTTCTGCGGCATCCGCAGTTTTGCAGATAATGATTTCCATGATAAGACCTCATAATTTAGTTAGAGTTGATTTATATCCCTGATATAATATAACACTGAATAGCATTTTGGCTATATAATTTTCGGCAGAAAATATGTAAAAAAACACATTTTATTTGCCGGATCACTCCGGATAAGGGGAGTTCTCCCCTTTCCGCATCCGCGCTGGCGGCAGCCACAGCTCCCGAGTCTGCCAGCGCTTCTATGCAGTTCACTTTCCCGGACCGTAAGGATAAGGCATGGAAGAGAGAATTTCATCCCCGGCATCGCCGGAAAGCGATTGCGCGATGGTCAGTACATAGCGGAAACTGTCGGAGTTGACTGCCGCCGAAAAAAGCATATTTCCGGCACAATGAAGAAGGTCGCGCAGAGAGAAGTATTCAAAATCCGCAACAGACGAAACTTTGCACACCCGCCAGTCACCTTGAGAAAGCAGAATGGAACTTTCTCCGTCAAAGAGAGCAAATGCACCGCAAAATCTCACAATATGAAACTTTTCCGGTGAACGCATAAGCACCTTTATCAACCCCATCAGCAAAGATGCCGCACCGGTCTTTTGCGAGAGAATCAATCCGATGCAGTAATTTTCCGGACGTAAAGTGGAATCAAGTTCCGAAGCAAAACCGCAACGGCAGATAAACCTGCGGGCATCATCGAGTGTTTCCAATCCGCACTTACGGGCAGAGGAAATGAAACTCAACAGCTCCTTTTCCAGCCGGGTGCGGTTGTCGCGGTCGAACCACAATAAATGCAATGCAACCAAGCCGGAAACAAAATCCGGCTGTTCCTGCGAAATAAGCTGAAAAAATTCCCGCCGCCGCTTGCGGAAGGTGAGTGCCGCCTGAAGCTGATGAGCGCGCTTGCGTACCAGAGGATGTTCACTCTCCTGAAGCCGCCCCGGCAAATCGCCGAGTTCATCTTCGCGTTCCAGCAGGAGCGCAAGCACATTCACCGCGACGTCATCATCTTCATCATCCAGAAGCGATGAAAGCTTTTCGATATCGTCACTTGTTTTCACTGGAAGTGCCGGAAGCCGCGCGTTTTACCGGAAATTTCCCGATCAGGGCATTGGAAGCGATCTCCTTTACATCGTCAGGGAAATCACTCTTGATGATCCAACGCAGAAAACCGGGTTCATTTTCAGCAATATCTTTGAGAGTGCGGCCGGAATATTTGCCGAAGTTGACCACCACATCATCACCATTCCATTTGAAACGGCGGTTGCGGTCGAGGGCATCGGGGTCGCTGTTGTCGGAAAATTGGGCAAGTTCCGCTGATTCGCGGGGAAGTTCCGGGTGTTTGGCAAGCTGTCCAAGCAAGACTTCCCAGGTGGCAGCAGTGTCGGCGGCGGCGCCGTGTGCGCCTTCAAGGTCTTTGCCGCAGAAGAATTTATATGCCGCCGTGAGCGTGCGGGGATAAAGTTTGCAAAAGAGGTTGTAAACATCGATCACACGGCGTTCTGAAGTTTTGAGATCGAGTCCGACCCGCTTGAATTCACACTCCAGCAACGGAATATCAAAGCCCTGAATGTTGTAACCGGCAAGGTCGCAACCGTCCAGATAAGCAAGCAGTTTGTCGGCAATATCAGCAAATACCGGGCAATCCGCCACGTCCGCATCGCTTATACCGTGAATCGCAGTTGCACTCGGCGGAATGGGTATCTGAGGATTGAGCCGCCGCACGGTGTTGCGGCTTTCGCCGTCAGGGGTGATCTTCAATACGGCAATTTCCACGATCCGGTCGCGCTGCGGAACCACGCCGGTACTTTCAATATCAAAAACAGCCAAGGGCCGGTCAAGTTTCAACATATCCAACATAAAAATCTCCAATTTTAGCATTAAATCAACTATCAGCAATCTAATATACCCGGGTGAGGGAAAAAATACAAATGCTTTTTGCGGTAAAAGCAGATTTTTTGGAGTAGAGCGGAAGGTTAGAGTAAAACGTATAGGACAAGCAGGACTGACAGGACAACCGGTTGGAGTAAGCAACAATAGTGAACTGGAGGCTGGTACGCACCGAAAAAAACGCCGCAAGGCGTTCCATAAGCCGCGCAAGCGGCGCTCATCACCACTACCCTGGTCGCCGTCAGGCGACACACAGCCAGTAAAGCCCGTAGGCGGCGATATCGCGCCGCTATCCGCGAGTTTTGCCGAGGAGCCGCGAGGGGAGTGGACTACTGTCCTCGACCCGAGCGGTGACGACCGCAAGGCTCGCGGGAGCAAGCGAGATCGCCGCCCCTAAAGTCCAAATTCGTCTAATTTGCGGTAGAGAGTACGGCGGCTGATGCCGAGAGCTTTGGCGGCGGCACTGCGGTTGTTGTTACATTCTGCCAGAGCGCGGAGGATAAGGTCTTTTTCCGAACGCTCCAAATTCAAGGTATTCTCCGCATCTGCCGGAAGCGGAACAGGGGCAGAGCCGGTATCATCATCCGGAATATCAGCGGCAGATATAATATCCCCCGGTGCGGCGAGGACAACAAGACATTCAATGCAGTTGCGCAGTTCACGGATGTTGCCATGCCACGTTTTGCTGATGAGTTTATTGATGGCATCAGGGGAAAATTCCGGAACAGGTTTATTGTTCTCCTGAGCAAACTCCTGAGCAAATGCCGCCACAAGACGCGGAATTTCCGTTTTGCGTTCACGCAAGGGAGGCAGTTCAAGGTTAATTACAGAAAGACGGTAAAAGAGATCTTCGCGGAAAGAACCGTCTTTCACCATCGAGCGCAAATCACGGTTGGTCGCGGCGACCAGACGGAGGTCACACTGGATGGTTTCAGTGCCGCCGACACGTTCAAAGGAACGGTTTTCCAATACACGCAGAAGTTTGACCTGAATGGCGGCATCAATTTCGCCGATTTCGTCCAGAAACACCGTTCCGCCGTCAGCGAGTTCAAAGCGGCCGCGCCGCCGTTCAGCGGCACCGGTAAACGCGCCTTTTTCATAACCGAAAAGCTCACTTTCCAGCAACGTTGGAGTCAGCGCCGCACAATGCACCGGAACAAACAAGCCTTTACGGGAACTGTTGTCATGGATGTAGCGGGCGATGACCTCTTTTCCGGTACCGCTTTCACCGGTGATGAGTACGGTACTTTTGGAAGGGGCAACCGCCAGAGCGGTCTGATACACCTTCCACATGGAATCAGTGCTGTCACTGGGCGGGACAACTTTTTTTCCGGTTCCGGCATGCACGGGCGCAGGCGGCAGTTCACTGCCCTTCTCAACGGGAGGTGGAACCGCCGCTGACGGCGGGGGAGCAGCATTCAATGCCGCAGAGATGACCTCCTCCAATTTGGCAAGCTTCACCGGTTTGGTGACAAAGTCAAAGGCGCCTTTTTTCATCGCTGTCACCGCTTCGGATATGGAACCGTACGCCGTCAGCATGATACATTTCGGCGGATGCGCTTTGCTCATTGCGGCATCGAGGACACTCATCCCGTCAGCCTCCGGCATCCGCAAATCGGTCAGCACCAGATCGAAATCGGTACTCTTTAATTGTTCAATGGCATCGGAACCATTTTCGGCGCTGGCGACCTCAAATTTTTTCCCGAGATAGCGCGACAGCGCCTCCCGGGTATTGAATTCGTCATCGACGATGAGCAATTTGATTCCATTTGCCGCCATATTTTACATTGCCTCCGGAACTCCGATGGTCAAGGTGTTCAAGCCGTCAGCGACCACGCGGCGCACCGCAGAGGCAAGAGCCAGACGGGCGGCGGCGAGAGCTTCGTTTTCGGCGGCAAGAACCGGACATTCGCGGTAGAAGCGATTGAACGCTTTGCACAAATCGAGCAGATATTCGACCAGACCGGAACAATCGTTGCGTTCCGCCGCCTGACGCAGTGCGGCACCGTAGAAGTAAAGTTTGACCGCAAGTTCACGTTCAAACGGCGTGTCAAGCAGCTGCCAGTCGATATCGCGGCCGTTGAGACCGCGTTCCGCGGCTTTGCGTTCAATGGAACTGATACGCGCGGCGACATACTGGACATAAGGTCCGGTATCGCCTTCAAATTTCAGTGATGCCGCCGGGTCAAAGGTGATGGTGGTTTTGGCGTTGAACTTGAGCAGCATGAACTTCAACGCACCCAGACCGATGATTTCACTGCGGAGTTTGAGTTCGTCTTCAGAAAGCTCTTCGCCGCCGCGTTCTTTACAGGCAGCAGCGGCAAGTGCCGCCATTTCGTCAAAGAGATCATCCGCATCAACGACAGTACCTTCACGGCTCTTCATTCTGCCGTTGGGCAGGTTGACCATGCCGTAGGAGAGGTGGAAGAGATCCTTTGCCCAGTCAAAACCGAGCCGCTTCATGATTTCAAAGAGCATCTGGAAATGGAGGTTCTGCTCGTCGCCGACCACCCAGACCATCTTCTGCGGCTTATAATCATTGTATTTGAGCTGAGTTGTACCGATATCCTGCGTAATGTAAACACTGGTACCATCGGAGCGCAGAACGACTTTTTTGCCCATTTTGCCGAGGTCGCAGATAACGGCGCCGTCTTCGCGTTTGGTAAAAACGCCGCGTTCCAGACCGGAAGCGATGATGTCTTTACCCAAAAGGTAGGTTTCGCTTTCCAAGTAGGTGTGGTCAAATTCGATTCCCATGCGAGTGTAGGTTTCAGCAAAACCGGCAAAGACCCAGGAGTTCATCATCTTCCAGAGAGCGCGCACCTCTTCGTCACCGGCTTCCCACTTCTGAAGCATTGCCTGAGTACGCTGACCGAGGGCGGTCTCCAGAAAGAGCTCTTCGGAATCCTTATCAGCAAGTTCCGGTTTTTCCGCTTTGAGCTTGGCGATCTCAGCGGAGAGCATCTTGTTGTATTCAACGTAGAAATTTCCGACCAGATGGTCACCTTTGATGCCGGTGGATTCCGGAGTTTTGCCTTCACCGGCAATCTGGTAACTGGTCATTGATTTGCAAATGTGGATACCGCGGTCATTGACCAGATTCACTTCGATAACATCGTGACCGACCCGCTTGAGCAGCGATGCCAATGCCATACCGAGGGTATTGTTGCGCACATGACCGAGGTGCTGAGGTTTGTTGGTGTTGGGGGCGGAAAATTCGATCAGCACCCGGCGGCGGTCAGCTTCAGGGAGGGTAACACCAGCAAGAAGTGCTTCCATATCGGCGGCACTGGCACGGTAAAGCACCTCCGCTTTCAAAGTAAGGTTGACAAACGCCTTGACAGCACTGACTTTTTCCACATCGTCATGACCGGCGAGATACTCCGCCACCGCCTGCGCCGCCGCCATCGGGTTGCCGCAGAAACGGGATATTTTGAAGCAGTTCAAGGTGAAGTCACCCTCCTGCCCGGCGGGACAGGGTTCCAATGTCAACGCGCTCTCCGCCGGATAGGACGGAAAACGGGAACGGAGAAAAGTTTCCAGATCAGTTAAAAATTTCATAATTCACTTACAGATTTTAATTATAGTTTAAAGTGTGGTTTTGACCACGACGGTTTCACCTTCATCCAGCGGCGTGACGGTATATGCGCCGAAACATGCCGGAACCAACGCGCTTTCTCCGGGGAGCAATGTGTCAACCCGGGTATCACGTCCGACTTGCACCCGGCCGTGAACAGCACTGAGCAAATGGAACGAATTTCCCGGCGACGTATCATCGACCCAGGGGGAGACCAGACGCAAATCGGCAACTTTGAAATACGGACACAGCTTGACGACCTCAAATTTCCGGTTGAACGCGGTACTGACCGAAACGCCGGCAATGCGCGGTGTCGTGCGGTTGGTAAAACAAATCGACTTCAAACCGGCATCACGGTGGAGCTGACGGGGTTTGCCGTCACTGCCGACTCTGCCCCAGTCGCTGATACGATAGGTCGTATCGCTGTTCTGCTGGATCTCCAATATCAGATTTCCGGCGCCGATAGCGTGCAAGGTTCCGGACTGGATAAAATATGCATCTCCCGGAAGAGAGGGATAGACCTGCAACAAAGTTTCCACCTCCGGAGAATCGAGTTTCTCCATGATCTGCAGCCGGGTGGAGCGGGGATTGAGTCCGGCAAGGATCTTGGCATTTTTCCGTGCGGCGATAACATACCACATTTCGGTCTTGGGTTCAGCACCATTGCCGAGCTGCGCGCAGGCGTTTTCATCGGGATGCACCTGCAAACTCAACCGTTCACCGGCATCAATAAGTTTGACCAGCAGCGGGAAGCGGGTGTATTTCATCGCGGCACTTCCGGCAAAAGCACTGCGATAGTACTGAAAGAGTTCATTGACCGTCCAATCTGCCAATGCCCCTTCGGCGACCACACTCTGTGCATCGTCACGGTCGGAAAGTTCCCAGGACTCACCAATGGGATCACCATGCTCCGGCAGTGTGCGGTTGAGATGTTCTTCCATCAGCGTTCCACCCCAGATGCGTTCCTGGTAGATCGGCCGGAACTTCAACGGATAAAGCTGTTCGATATCAACGGGAGGATTTTTCATGATTCACTTTCCGCCATAAATTTTTTACAACACTCAACCATCTCCGGCGCAAGACGGGATATCCGGAAATTGGCATCGACACAACCAAGGGTGACAAACCCGGTCACCAGCACTTTCCCATCGCGCAGAACTTCACTGCGGATTTTGATTTTCACCCGGGAAATATCCTCCACGCAGGAACGGAAAGTCAGCAGATCATCATAATGTGCACTGCCGTTGTATTTGCAATACGCTTCCGATACCGGAAGGAAAAAACCGAGTTTCTCCATATCACGGTAGGACAATCCGGCATCACGGAGCATCTCCGTGCGGCTGCGCTCAAAATATTCCAGATAGTTGGCATAATACACAACACCCATCTGATCAGTATCAGCGTAAGGCACACGATAACTCATTTCATGATACATTTTATCTAACCTCAAATTATACAGTCATACCTTTTATAAAAAATAACATAATTATCACTATATTTCAAGTAATTTTGTTCTTCTTTCGCAAAAAAACACTTGTCAGATACAGCTGCCCCATAAAAAACTGGGGTATTGCAAAACACAAAATTTTGCGACAGCCTCGCTGTTATACCAAAAATACTTATTCAATCATGATTCTCTGCATTCCTCAATAAATATCTTTGAGGAGTGCGATACCTCGGGTATGAAGTGTGTCTATTGGCATGCAGAATCGCTGGTGTACCCGATAGGTCATGCAATGCGTTTCACCGCGCACAAACTTGCCAGCCGGAGGGAGACAGCCGTTCCGGCTTTCTCCCCGCCGGACTCCCCTCTTTTCCAGTTCCCCGTCGCGCGCAACGTTTGCTGGTATTTTCCTTCGATTACAGCGCCTGCGGTCAGCCG
>JAFTRX010000015.1 GCA_017462015.1 Lentisphaeria bacterium | reverse complement strand
CTCAAGGCATGAGCAAGGCGCAAGCCGGCGGAATGCCGCAGAGCGAGGTCTCCGGAAAATCGACTGTAACCGCCGAGTGCGAAGCACGAGCGGCGAGGCGGCTCTCCCGCCGCCGCAGGGAGATTTTTTGGAGAAAAGCCGGCGCAGGTAGTTTTTTATGAGACAACTGTGCTTTAATTCTATGATTTTCAAATATCAGACATGGAAAAAAATATTTTTGCATGCTATATTTGTCCGAAGCAAAAACTGATTTCACGGAGTGTATGAAAATGATTGATTTTACTTCTGTCGGCTATAAAATAACTGATGCACACATCCACCCTGCTCTGCTGGTCGAAGGCAGTGATTTTACCCAATTCAATTTTACCACGCCGCCGGAACAATTCGTCGCCACGTTGAAGCGCGCCGGAATTTCTCAGGCGGCAGGCTCTGTTATCCGGCGTTTTGCGGAAACGCCCTCCTGGGGGGATATCCACAAATTGAACCTCGCCGCGCTGGAGATGCAGAAGATGTTCCCCGACTTTTATATTCCGGGAATCCATGTCCATCCGGCGCATCCGGCAGAATCTCTTGCCGAACTGGAAAAAATGCACCGCGATCACGGAGTCAGACTCATTGGAGAACTGGTCGCCTACATGATGGGGTACTCTGAGTACGCTCAAGCGGCACTGGATGATATCTGGAAATTTGCCGATGAAACCGGAATGGCGGTAAGCCTCCACATCAGCACACTGGAAGATGCGGCAGAGCTGCTGAAAAAATTCCCCACGCTCAAGGTGATCATTGCCCATCCGACCGCAAGTCCCGCAGAGTTTACCGCCCGGATGGAACTGGTTTCCCGTTATCCCAACACGGCTCTGGATATTTCCGGCAGCGGCCCTAACACCTATAATATGCTGCGCCACGCCATCAACATTGCCGGAAAAGAAAAGGTGATTTTCGGAACCGATTTTCCGTTGCGCAACCCGGGAATGTATGTTGCAGGTGTCCTGTTTGAAGAGCTTTCGGAAGCGGAATACACCGCCATTTTCCACGATAACTTCCATCGTCTGCTGGGGTGCTGAAATAGAGAAAGCCGGGGAAGGCAACGTGAACTTCTGTTCATGAGTTCCCCCGGCTTTTCAAACCGGCACGCCCGCAGGCGCGCCGCCCTTCGTCCGCGAAGTAAAAGGAACTTTACCACTCCGCGACGACACCGTCAGCAGTTCGCCAGACGGGATTTTTCCATTCGTGGCCCTTGGCATCAGCTTCTTTGACCACATCTTCATTGATTTCGATACCCAGCCCCGGAGCATCGGAACGGTAAACGCTGCCGTCTTTGTAGTTGAACACCGTGCGGTCAGCCAGATAATCCAGCAAGTCAGCGCCCTGATTGTAATGGATACCCAGAGACTGTTCCTGAATCACCGCGTTGGGAGTACCATAGTCCAACTGCAAACTTGCGGCGAAAGCGATCGGTCCGAGCGGACAATGGGGAGCAACCGCAACGTCAAAACACTCTGCCATCGCCGCGATCTTGCGCACTTCAAGGATACCGCCGGCATGACACAAGTCCGGCTGAATGATGTCAGCTACTCCGCGGGTAAGGATATCTTTGAATCCCCAGCGGGTGAAGTTCCGTTCGCCGGTGGCGAGCGGAGTGGAGGTATGACGGCGCAGTTCAGCAAAGGCTTCAATATTTTCGATCAGCACCGGTTCTTCAATAAACATCAAATGATAGGGTTCAAGTTCCTTCATCAATACACGCGCCATCGCCTGATGGACACGGCCGTGAAAGTCTACTGCGATGCCGAACTCTTTGCCCAGAGCATCGCGGATAGCCGCCACGCGGTTGACCGCCGCTTCGACTTTGCTCCAGGAATCGATATAATCCAGTTCCGCTGTACCATTCATTTTAACGGCGTGATAACCTTGAGCCGCTTTTTCCTTTGCCGCAGCAGCGGTATCGTCCGGACGGTCGCCACCGATCCAGCAGTAGACCTGGATTTTGTCGCGCACCGCGCCGCCGAGCAAATCGTAAACCGGCACGCCGAGCGCCTTGCCCCGGATGTCCCACAATGTCTGTTCAATACCGGAAATGGCACTGGTCAGCACCGGACCGCCGCGATAAAATCCGCCGCGGTACAATACCTGAAAGATATCTTCCACATCCTTGGGGTCACGACCGATGATGTAAGGAGAAAGCTCCTTTACCGCCGCCGCGACTGTATCCGCCCTGCCCTCGATGACCGGTTCGCCCCAGCCGACGATGCCTTCATCGGTGGAGGTTTTCAAAAACAGCCAGCGGGGAGCAACTTTAAAAAGTTCTATTTTGGTGATTTTCATGTTTTATATATCCTTAAATGTTCATTTGAGAGAGGCAACGACCTGTCTGGCGCAAGCTTCGACTTCCGCGGCAGTACGTCCGGCTTTATAAATTGCCGAACCGATGCCGACACCGCAGCAGACTTTCATAAAATCGGGAGTATTGGCGGCATTGACACCGCCGACCGCCATTATCGGCAATTTGATGACAGCTTTCAAATCCTTGACATAAGTCGGCCCGAGGATCGCGGGAAAGAGCTTAAGGAAGTCCGCTCCTGCCGCCTGCGCAGTAAAACCTTCACTGGCGGTAAAAAATCCGGGTATGGAAACCATACCCAAACGCTTGGTCTCTTTGATGACCGCGACATCGGTATTGGGGGAGATGATGAATTTGCCTCCGGCGGCGTGGACACGCTGAACATCTTCCGGAGTCAGCACCGTTCCAGCGCCGACCATCTGCCGGTCACCACAATGCTTTACCGCAGCGGCGATACTGTTGAAGGGATCAGGTGAATTGAGCGGAATTTCCAGCAAAGTGATTCCCGCAGCATAAAGCGCATCGCACACTGCCGGAACCTCCGGGGTGGTCAATCCGCGCAAAATAGCGACTGCCGGACACTGCTGCATAAATTTTTCAAATTGAGCTTTCATCGCTGGACCCTCCCGGATGCGGAACCTTTCATCAGATTTTCGACTTCGGACAAGGTTGTAAAGTTGTAATCGCCGGGGATCGTATGCTTGAGCGCGCTGGATGCCACGGCGAAACGGATGGCATCAGCCGGAGCAGAATATTTTTCAGAGTTGAGCGCGTAGATCAATCCGGCACAGAACGAGTCTCCGCCGCCGAAGCGGTCAACGATATCTTTGATCTGGTACGGGGCATAATTGCCGTCGCCGTCAAGCGGAGCAAAAAATGCCTCTTTTGCCGCACAATCGTAGAGCATTCCGCCCCAGTTGTTGTGGTCGGCAGAGATGCTTTCGCGCAGAGTGATGGCGACAAATTTCGCTTTGGGGAAACGTTCTGCCAGCGCCGCCGCCACCTCCTTATAGCCGGAGATATTCAAAACACCCGCATCAATGGCGGTATCAGAGGCGTGGATGCCGAAGACATCGGAAGCATCCTCTTCGTTGCCGATGATGATGTCGGCAAACTTGACGATCTCAGCCATGCACCTTCCGGCGAGGACATTTTTAGCGGTTCCGGCTTCCCAGTTCCACAATTTTTTGCGGTAGTTGAGGTCAACAGAGACGGTAATTCCTTTGCCGGAAGCAAACTTCACCGCCTCCAGTGTCGAAGCAAAAGCGTTGGCACTGAGTGCCGGAGTGATGCCGGTCACATGCAAATGAGTAACACCGTCAAGCATTGAATCAAAATCGTAATCTTCCGGAGCAAGCAGAGAGATCGTGGAAAAATCACGATCGTAAACCACGTTGGAGCCGCGCATATTGGAGCCGTGTTCCGCATAGTAAACGCCCATACGTCCAACTTTGGCAAAGTTGATGCGGCTGACATCGCATCCCATCCCGCACAGCTGGGCGGCAAACGCCCGGGCGACGGGGTTATCCGGGAGTGCGGTAAGATAACGGCTGTTTCCTCCCAGCATGGCGATCGAAGCGCACACATTGGCTTCGCCTCCGCCGAATGTGGCCTCCAGAGTTCCGGGGAGCGTCTGGGCGAAACGTTTTTTACCGGCAGGACAAAGGCGAAGCATCACCTCTCCAAACGCAGCGACACAATAATTTTTCATAAGATCACAACTCCATTTTTGTGTTGAAAACATTCTGTCATTAATATAGACTCAATAATAAAAAAAGCAAGTCCGGCAACGATGCGTTGTAAAAAATCAACAACTTTTTCATTTAATGCGATTGCAAAAAAGTTTTTTCAGATTTATAGTATAGCGAGTGTCAATGTCCAAAACAGCAAACATTAATTCAAATGAGAGGTAAAAATGAAAAAATTACTCTGTCTTCAAGCATTGTGCTTCGGCCTGCTGCTCTCCGGAGCCGCGCCGCTGTTCGATAACGGCAAAAGTGCGTGGCAGATCACCATTCCGGCCAAAGCCGATCCGGCGGAGCGTTATGCGGCAGAAGAGCTGCAAACCTTCCTGCAGAAAATTTCCGGAGCGAAAATAAATATCGTTTCAACCGATGCCCCGGCAAAAAACAGCATCATCATCGGTTCTCTTTTCACCTCCCCGCTGGTAAAAAAGAATGCTTCCGCCCTCCGGTTGAAAGAGAGCAACACCGAAATGCTGACGGTAAAACTTATGGGCGATAAGCTCTACCTCTGCGGCGACGTCCCGCGCGGCGCGCTTTATGCCGTCTACACCTTTTTGCAAAAGCAGCTTGACTGCCGCTGGTTCTGGCCCGGAGACGATGGTGAATTCATCGTCAAACGCAGTACCTATCAGCTTCCGGCACTCGATTACAGCAGCAAGCCCAGCTTCCGTTTCCGCGAGATGACTCCGTGCGGCATGCACAATCACGTTCCCACTGAAATCTGGCTGGCGCGCAATTTGATGAACGGCGGTTCCCGCACGCCGAAAGTCCGGGACAACGC
Organism: Lentisphaeria bacterium; assembly: GCA_017462015.1. Classification (GTDB taxonomy): domain Bacteria; phylum Verrucomicrobiota; class Lentisphaeria; order Victivallales; family Victivallaceae; genus UBA1784. The sequence continues at coordinate 6,362 of JAFTRX010000015.1, read as the reverse complement.
CGGATTTTACAAACTTGACGGTCAGCACTGGGTCAGCGTTGACCGGAAACTTTTTGATACCAAACCTGAACTCTTTTCCCTTATCAACGGCAAACGGGAAAAATCCGGTTACGCCGGATGCTGGAGCAATCCGGAATTCTTCGACTATATCGTCAAAAAGCATCTCAATATCATCAAAACGCGCGGCTTCAATATGCTTAACAGCTTCCCGGCGGACATCATTCCCCGCTGTGAATGTGAAAAATGTACTGTCATCAAAGACAAATCCTCCCGCTGGTACGAATTTTATGCCAAACTGATCGAAGCCATCCGCAAACACCATCCGGAAATCCTCTTCGGCGGTATCGCTTATCAGGAGTACCGCGCCGTACCGGAGCGTCCGGTCAAATATCTCGAATATGTGGAATACTGCCAGTACAACCGCTGCTACGTCCACAAACTCAACGATCCCAAATGCAAGATCAACGCCAATTCCATGAAAACTTTGCGCCAGTGGCAGAGCAAAGCTCCGATGGGACTTTACGGTTACGAGTTTGACGTCTTCAAAGTTCCGATGTATCTTCCTTTCTGGAACATGATCGCCGATGAGATGAAGCTGTTCCGCGATATGAAGCTTGTCCGTATCAAAACCGAACTCGGCGTCAACATGCGCAAAAACGTTCCCCGGCTCAATCAGAAACAGCTGGCTCACCGCCTCTCCAATTACATCTACGCCCGTTTGATGTGGAATGCTGATGAAAAAATTGATGACATTCTCAACGACTGGTGCAAATACCTTTACGGCGGCGGCGCGGAAGCGATGAAACTTTATCATACCACCATGGCGCAGGCATGGGACAAAATGGCTCTGCATCTTACTTACTTCGGCGCCTCCCCCGGCGGTGCCGCCGCCAAACTGATAGATCCCAAGATGATAAAGTTTGCCAAATCCCAGTTCAAAAAGGCAAAAGCGGCATCCGGTGTCACTCCCCGTCAGCTGAAAGAGATCGAGTTTGAAGCCAACCTCTTCAAAGCCTGGGTCAACGAATACAACCTCGCCCGCAGCAACGCCGTGATCATCAATCTTCCGCTGCTCAAAGGCAATGATGCCTTCAGCCAGCTCGGTTCTTTCAAGTTCACCGGCAAACCCAATCGGAAAAAAGTTTCTCCGCTTGCCACCGGCATGCGCCTTTATTACACCAAAGATGCCCTCCATATCCAAGTCGATGCCGCCGAACCTGCCATGGACAAAGTCCGCAAGGGCAAAGTCGGCAAAGATATCAGCCCGTGGAACGATGATATGGTGGAAATGTTCATCGACTTCAATGACGGTACTCTCCACCGTCAGCTCTGTGTCAATCTTGCCGGAGGAACCTATGATGCCATCGGCATGGATGGCAAGTGGAACGCCAACTGGAGCGGCAAAACCACCTTTTACAAAGACCGCTGGGTGATGCACATTACCCTGCCGTTTAAATCTTTCAACGTCAACCCCCGTCCGGGAAGCCAGTGGAAACTGGTCATCATCCGCAACAGCAAGCCTGCGGCAAGCGGCTTCCCTGCCCCGTACCATCAGGATCTCGGACAGGCGGCAACATTGGTTTTCTCCGGCAAATCCACTCCGGAACGCCGCCTGACCTGGATCGCCTCACCCGGACTTGCCGGAGGCGGACGTTTTGACAAAAGTCAGCGCACCTATCTTCAACGCGGCTGGCAGTTCCGCAAATTCACCGGCGCGGAAGGCGCGGCAAAAGCCGACCTTTCCGACAGCAAAGTGATCGTCATTGAAACTTACAAAAACCAGCTTCCGCTCTCCTTTTATCACGACAAACTTCTTCCTGCGGTCAACGCCGGAGCCGTGGTCGTGCTGGACAGCTATTTCTGGGTGGACAAACTTGCCCAACAGTTCAAAGATCCGACCTTTGCCGTCTCCTTCAAAGAGGATGCCGGAACTCTCCGCAAACCAACGTGGCTCTCTCCGGAAAGCGTCTCAATTAAACCCAACAATCTCAAGCGCGCCATCTGGCACACCCCCAGCGGCACATTCACTTTGAAGTTCCCTGAAAAGTGGATCGTCCTCGGCAAACAGCGTACCCGCTCCGGCGAAGAAAAACCCTTCCTCGCTGCCCGTCCGCTGGGCAAAGGCATGGTCGTGCTGATGGGTGACCTCCGGGAAAAAGTCTCTGTTCTGGAAAACCTTCTGGAATACAACAAAACCATCAAACGCTGACAGGAAAAATCATGTCATACTCAATAAAGCCGATGCTTTATCTGGCAGATCTGTATTTTACTGACGGCAGCGACAACTTCCGTTTTCAATGGACCACCGCTGCGTTGACCGGTCAAACACCGACGCCTCCGGAATATGATGGTGATGATGAAAACGAATATTATCAGAAACTGGCAAAGTACACCTACATACAAAAGCATCTTGATGACAACAGCGATAAAGCGGCAAGTTTTCAGGTCAACATCTATGCCAAAAAGAGCGGTAAACTGGTCGCCTCAAAAAATGTGACCTCCTGCGAAGCGGAGTTCCATCTCGCCAACGGCGAATATCTCTGGGAAGTCACCGCCCTCGATGCCAACGGCAACGTCATCACCACCAGCGAAAAATCCTATTTTGTAAACCCGAATTTTGAAGATTATGACGACAATGATGTCAACATTTCCTACCGGACATCTTCGCTCAATCACCAAGTTGCCTGTATCGAAACGATAAATGCTCCCATCAACGGAATGTATTATGGCAAAATAAGCGAAATCGGCAAAATCATCACCGGCAAAAAAGAGGCGTATTTTTCTGTTTGCGGACCATTCAACGGCGATGAAGAGACTTGGGAATTGGCACAACAGGGAGGGTACGCTTTCTCTGTTTCCGCAGCTTACGGCGGCTTTGACGGCGAATTTTACCTGACCGGCAACCTTCTGGTCACCTGCGGCGGTATTTACGAATATGAGAACGGCAAATGGAACTACAAGCTTTTTGCCGAACCGTGGATAAACGCCCCGGAAGGTCACACCGGCGACGATTTTCTCTACATCGGCAATACCATATACAAGTGGGACACTGCCAAAGATCAACTGGTCGCCGTCCGCACCACGGACAAAGAGATATACTATATTTCTGACCATTACTATGTCAATGCCGACGGAGTATTTTCCATCAACACCGGCAAACAGATAGTGGATCATGAGATATACTACGGCGAATGTCCGCTGTTCAATGATATGTTGGTCAACAGTTTCGTCCGGAACGCGGATGGGGAAAAGGTCGATATCCTTGAAGCCGGAGAAGCCGGTTCCGTTGCCGTGCAATACTTCTTCTTTGACAGCAAAACCGGTAAAGTATCTTCACAGGAAATCACCATCTGGAGCGGCGTTGCCGGAATCAGGCTCGATTCAAACGAATTTTTCGATTCCCGTATCGGCAACTGCCTCTGCTTCAAATTGCAGGATGAGTCAGATGATATCACCGATCCCCGGGCAACCATCGTCATCCATGAAATCACCTCCGGCAACGTTATCAAAACTTACACCAAAGTTATTGAATCCGTCGAAGATATCGAATTCACGACCGATGCAAAAGGCAGGCTCGTTTGTTATTACGAAGATGCAGACTGGATAGATCAGGAGTATCTTCCGGGAATAAAGGTCAACTTCAACGCCCCCGTCACCTCCGATATCACTCTTATATCAAATGTAACAACCAGCGATGACGGCAACAATTGGAGCGATATGAAAACTGCAGGTAGCGCAGGAGCTGTCGAAAAGCTGGGAAGCATCACCGCGACCGGAAATGTTATCGAAGGCAAAGTCGGCAAAAATGATGAATTTGATTACTATGAATTCACTCTCGACAGCGCCGCCAAGCTCCGTTTCGACCTCTCCTCCGATGATGCGGCAAAGTTCATGATTTACCGTCTGGACTCCAAGACCAAAAAAGGAGTCACCACTTACAGTCTGAAATCGCTTCAGAGTACCACGCTCAAAAAAGCTAAAGGTGCAGCCGTTCATACCGCATTGACCAAAGGTCTGCTTCTTGATGCAGGGACCTACTACATCGGAGTGCAATCGACAAATGCCAAAAAAGGCGGTGATGCCGATTACACCGTTTCGGTCGATGCCGATACCGTTTTTTACACCAAAGGAGACAATACTGACGATTGGAGCGACTTGAAAAGTTCCGGAGCAAATGGCAGTGTCGGAGAGAACTTTCTCATCAACTCCGATGCGGCGGAAATCACCTCCGACTGGGTCGGCTATGGCGATGAATGGGACTACATTTCATTCACCATCGACAGTGCTGCCAAGTTGAGTTTCGATATTCTTTCCGGCGATGCAACTAAATTTGTCATCTGCAACTTGAACTCAAAAAACGGAAAGAACGGTACGACTTACTCTTTGAAATCACTCCAAAGCACCACGCTCAAAAAAGCCAAAGGGGAGACCGATCACGCCGCGTTGACCAAAGGTCTGCTTCTCCATGCCGGAACTTACTACATCGGAGTGCAGTCGACCAACGCCCAAAAGGGAGGCAACGCCGATTACACCATTTCACTTGATGCCGGAAGCATCTTCTACACCCGGGGAGATGATGGTCTCAATGACTGGCTCTACGATAAAAAAGAGAAAGTTTTCAATACGGAACTTGATTTTGCCGGAGCCATCGGAAAGGAACACGAGTTGCAGATAAGCGGCGATGAATGTTGGGTCGGCTTCGGTGACGAGTTCGACTACTATGAATTTTCCGTTGACAACGACATGGACGTTTCATTCAATATTGCCGCGAGCGATGCCGTGAAACTGGTGATTTACCAGCTCGTCAACGGCAAAGTCAAGACATTGCAGACGACCACCGTCAAGGCTGGAAACTCGGTATCCTCAAAAAAACTGACGTTGAAATCGGACGGAGAATATTATCTTTCCGTGCAATCGACCAACGCCAAAAAGGGCGGCAATGCCGAATATTCCATCACCGCAAGCGAATACATCACCCCGCTCAAAATGACCCTGCTCAATGTCACTCACAGCACGGTCGATGCCTGGCAGGACAAGTGGGATGATAAATACGAAGGCAACTACGATAAAGATTGGTGGATTTCCGAAGATAAATATGTTCACAGCAAGTTCCTAGCCGGCAATAAGTTGAATGAAGAAATCATCGGCACTGTCGGCGATGATGTCATCACCTGTGCCGCCGGACGTTACAGCGGGGTCGGTCGCGGAATCTTCCTCGGCAATGGCAACGACAAGATAATTCTGGAATCCCATTCCATAGAGACCCATCTTTATCTGTATGGTGAAGATGGAGACTATTACGATGGAACTATCGACATGGGAGATGGTAACGACTCCATAATTGTCGGCAAAAACGGCGACTTGGAATCGGCATATATTCTGATGGGAGACGGCAGCGATCTGCTGCAAATCAACGCAAATGCTGATGGCATCGAAGATACGCAACTCCTTGACTTCGGAAACGGCGATGACAAATTTATCATTGAAGGTGCGATCGTTGAAGATTTAAAAATCTTCGAAGTCAATATGGGAGCAGGAAACGACACCTTTGAGGTGAAGCACAAAAACAGTGAAAACAGTTATTTCGGTTACATCAACTTTGGAGATGGCAATGATAAATTTTCCATCAACAACTTTGAATGTGGAAATATTGATTTCGGTGACGGTCATGACACGCTGAACATGAACGGTACTTTGATTGCCGATACGATTTCCGGATTGGAAAAAGTTACCGGTTCCGGAACGTGGGCATTTACCGAAACTCCGGATGAAGCCACGCTTGAAGTGTTCAAAGCCGCCGGGATCGATCTGATCTGCGCCGGACGCGGCTTCACCTCCCGGGAAGAGGAGTTGAAAGACAACACCCGCGCCGGAGCCGCCACCTTTGATACCGGAAGTGATGATGCACATTTCTACATCTGGCTGTCAAGTCAGGAATACGCTGACACTATTGGAGAATACGGCTTTGCCGACACCGTGGATTGGGTCAAAGCCGACACCCGCAAACTTGATTCTGACGAAACGCTCAAAATCGGTTATATCCCGGAGACGGTCACCATGACTATGTACACTCCGGACGGAAAAGCGGAGGTATTCAGCGACATATATTTCGTACTCGATGAGTGGGAACGGGGAGTATATTACTTCAAGTTTGAGATATCATCCGGAGCGTGTTCTATCACAATGGATATCGATGACTGAATAACAGCGGTCATCTGACACAATCGAGTAGGAGGCTGTCCATTATTTGGACAGCCGTCCTCTCACACCACCGTACGTGCCGTTCGGCATACGGCGGTTCAGTAACTTGAGTGCAGTTCATTATACCGGATGAAGATATCGTCATATCCCATCTGAATAAT
>JAFTRX010000127.1 GCA_017462015.1 Lentisphaeria bacterium | reverse complement strand
GCGAAGCACGAGCGGCGAGGCGGCTCACCCGCCGCCGCAGGGAGATTTTTTGATTATAAAAAATTTACCAACTACCATTCTCAAGGCATGAGCAAAGCGCAAGCTGCGGAATGCCGCAGAGCGAGGTCTCCGAAAAATCGACTGCAACCGCCGAGTGCGAAGCACGAGCGGCGAGGCGGCTCACCCGCCGCCGCAGGGAGATTTTTTGGAGCGTTATTTGCCGGATGCATCGCGCATCATGTCCATGAACTCTTCCCGGGAAAGTTCCGAAAGGTGTTTGCCTTTCCGGGCGAGTTTTTCATTGAATTTGATGGTAGTTTCAGTCATGCGTTCATGGGTCTCTTCACTTCCGCCAACCAGACAGAAGTTATCCCCTTTGGTAATTCTCCGCTGACCATCGGTATTATCAAAACCCATGCCCAGCAACAGAGCGTTTTTATCCGGAGTATTATTTGCTCTCATAATCGTGCATCCTGTTTCCAAGCTGTTTTAACGTTTCACTGCATCGTAAAATATAGTACATGTTGGAACAATATGCAAGGAGGAAAAAATATAAATTTACTTTTTCTCACAGCTGTCCTGTAAGAAACGATCTGCGTCGCGTTCCTCAAGGGGAGCTGAAGCCAACTTCTAAAATGCAGAACTAATAGAAAATATCTGATTTCTATGGTTTTCATAATATAGAAAATGGTATTTTTTTATTGTTTCGACTTGACAAATGCTCTGGATGATGTTATTTTAAATTTGTAAACAATCATCGGAGGCAATGCTATGAAAGATATTTTGCGTGAAATAATCTATCGCTTTTATACCCGTTCAATTCCTGCTTTGACTAAACGCACTTGTCATTTCCCCGTTGTTGAGGGACGTGCTACGGTTATCCTCGGTATGCGGAGAACCGGCAAAACCTACCGCTGTTATCAGCGTATGCGTGAACTTATGGATTCAGGTATTTCCCAGGAAAAACTTCTTTATCTCAACTTTGAAGATGAGCGTCTGAAGAACTTTTCTCTTGATGATTGCCAGATGATACTGGATATTTATTATGAGCGTTTTCCTGGCAACCGCAACGAACTCTGTTATTTCTTCTTTGACGAAATACAGAATGTTCACGGATGGGAACGTTTTATCCGCCGTATTATAGACAGTGAAAACATTCAGGTCACCATCACCGGTTCATCTTCAAAAATGCTTTCCAAAGAAATGTCAACAGCTATGCGCGGTCGTTCGCTTTCTATGGAAGTTCAGCCATTTTCGCTTGAGGAATATATCCGTTTCAATCATCATCTTGAAGAAATTCCGGAATACATCTGCGATGTTGAAAAATCTCAAATCCAACACGCGTTGAACCACTACTTTCAGTGGGGGGGGATGCCGGAAATTCAAAAGATGGACGAAATGGACCGGGACAATGCATTGCAGGAACATTATAATCTGGTAACCAGCCGTGATGTCAAAGAACGCTATAAAGTTTCCAATCCGGACGCAGTTGATGAAATTTCCGCTTTCATATTCAACTCAGTTGCTGAACGTATATCCATTTCCGGAATACTTAAGTACCTGGAAGAACGGAAAATCAATACCGACTGGACAACCGTAAAGAAGTACATATCTTATTTGTGTGATTCGTATCTTTTTTATCCGGTCGCACTGGAAGATCGTTCTCTTGCCCGTCAAAAGCGTAATCCGGTAAAATATTACGCTGCAGACGTAGGACTGATCCGTGCAATGTCGTTGAATCCTGCGGGAGACAATGGACATTTACTTGAAAACCTGGTCTTTCTTCAACTTCACCGTCAAGGCTATCAGATGACCTATGTTCAGTCGCAAAAGACCGGTAAGGAGATTGATTTCCTTGCGTTCCATCCGGGGACAAAAGATAAAAAACTTATCCAGGTGTCATGGAAAATAAGTGATTTATCAACACTTGCCCGCGAAGTAGAAGCATTTCAGAGTGCAGGTGAATACCTCAACGTAGCGGAAAAACTTATTGTCACTTGGGATGAAGAAAAGACTCTTGAAAATGACATCAAGGTCATTCCGGCGTGGAAATTTTTGTTAGGGAAATATTAAAACGATATTCCGCACAGGCAAAGGGGGCTGCTGCAAAACCTCGTCAGTGATGCGAGGCGGTTGCTGCCGATCCGGCTTCATTGCATTACGCCCCCAAAGTCGTATATTACAGCTTTATTGCTGTCATCAGTGCAAGAACGCCGCTTACCAGCAATAGTATCGCCAGCAGCCATGTCGCCGCCAGAAGTCCGGCAAAGGGCATCAATATAAAGAATATTCCGCACAGGACGGAGAGTATGCCGTTTAAAAGTGTGAAAAAGGTGTGACGGCTCTTTTTGCGCAGAAACAGATATTGCATACCGGCAAGCAGCTGCCAGATACCGAGCAGCAATACCCATACCATATCCATCAGCACCGGAGATACCAGCGAAAAAATTCCCAGCATCAGCATCAGTACCGAGTTGATGATCATTACACTCCTGTCATCGTCGCCCGGAGCGGAGATCGCCGCTGCCAGCATCATGCCGCCGTCAACAAGGATGATCGCACCGATGATAATGGTCATCCACCATAACGTCGGCAGAGGGGCGAAAAGCATGCAGATGCCGGTTATCAGCATTACTGCTGCCCGGAAAAAAAGCATACTTTTGGACATTTTCAGAATTGAATTTATCTGGTCTTGGATCGTGTTCATAAAAAACTCCTTTCAAAAGAACATTTCCTCTGCCGAAACAATATAAACGGTTTTGGGAAAAAATCATCCTTTATCCGGGATTTTTTTACGGAACCGGGACTGTTGTTCAGAAGCCGGAGTTTTTCACAAATTCCAGAATATCCGTCCAGTTTTCCGGGGTGAAACTGTGTTCGCCAATGCGCAAATAGTAGTGGACATCACTGCTGCCGACCGCTTTTCCTCCTTCGGGGAAGGCGGTGTTTTCATCCCAAGCGGATTTTCCGTAAAGTTCCCACGCTTTGGAAGCGGCTTTGGCTGCCAGAAATTCTCCGCGCGGGTCGGCATAACCATCGTTGGTCGCGCTTGCCACCAGCAGTTTGCGCGGAGCAATGCACGCCATCATCTGCTGCTGGTCGAAGGGGATTTCCGTATCGCGGCACACATATTGGAAGAATCCCGGAACGAACCAGTAGGTACGCCAGTTTTCCAGCCACTCCATGTTTTCGCCGAAATAACGGCGGGTCATTTTTGCTCCGCCGGTTCCGGAACAGATGGATATGGCAAGCTTGATGCGCTCATCGTTGGCGCCCGCCCACAAGGCAACTTTTCCCAATCTGGACAAGCCGGCGACAGCGAGGCGTCCGGAATCGATTTCCGGAAGCTGAGTCAACACATCCAGCGCCCGGGAAACGCCCCAGCTCCATGCGCTGATGGCGGCGGATTTGCGGTTGGGGGAGTTGTATTCCTCTGCGGAATAGAACATCGGCATGATGCTTTTCTCGTATCCTTCCGGATGATCGGGAAAGATGTCAAAGTAACAGATGGTGGCGGCAGCGTAACCGGCTTTGAGTACGGTTTCGTACTCCCACTGAAAAGCCTTGATGCCGCGCTCGGATTCCAGCTCTCTGCCGTCAGCGTGCCATGCGTAATCGGAATTGTACGGCGTGAACGGAAAAAAGGTGACTTCCGGATCAAAAGTCGTGGTATGGTTGCCCTTGAAGTTCAATGTGAAAAAGCAGGGAACTTTTTCTTTCGCTCCGGCGGGAATGTACAACAGCATGTGAAAAATCCGTTCAATGCCGTTGTGACGGCAGGTGATGTCGATCTCTTTGCGGATGGCAAGACCGTCAAAAGCACTGCCTTCACTGCGGAGCGCAAACGAGAGTTCGTCACAGCAGGGGGGGATTTCTCCATACATCTCCCGGGCGAAGGTTGCCAGCACCTCTTTTCTTACGGCGGCGGGATCGCAGCCGGGAACAAAGGGCAGCTCAACCGGAGTATACGGTGGAACATCCTCTTCAAACAGATTCATACGGTCGGCTTTTTCCTGCATATATTGCGGCAGATTCTGTTCGGCAAATTGTTTGATTTTTTTTCTCATTTCTGTATACCTTGGGGAAAAGGAATTTTTAATTGAACCGATGTGCTGCTTCCCATGTCAAACGGGATATTTTGTACTGTCTCCGGTGTCCGGACGGTAAGTATCCCTTTGCCGGTGCCGTAAACGGTGAGCATATCATCGGAAGTTACATCTACATGGAAGTCGGAATCAACTTCAACGACTTTGTCATTGATGATGGTGAAAATCAACGGTTTCCGTTCGGTGACGGTCGTTTCAAAACTGAATTCCGGTGTGGTTATGGTGACTTGCTTGCTGTTGTTTTCAGCGCTCCAGTCGGTATTGAGCAGCATCAACCGGCGGACACCGCCGCTTTCTTTGTGCATGTTCCAGAAGACCTCTCCGGATGGATCGGATACGAAACATTCCGGAAGATTCTGTTGTGCGAGATGAGCGATAAGTGATGCCATTACCTTCTGCAGTTTTTCGTGTCCGGCATAAGCGTATGCCGTCAGGGTGTAAACCGTTCCTTTGCCGCATTGGAAGCGGGTGACCAGCGGCAGATTGCTGTCAGCATCCCAGATGAACGGTTCAGCTCCGGCAAGGGTGATGTCGGCAAGGCGGCAAGCGCCATCTTCATCGGAAGATCTGCTTGGCTGAGCGGAAAGAGTGATTCCGGGAAACTTTTCCCGGTCGGAACAATTCCATATTCCGCTGAACTCTTTTCCGGCAGCGTTGACCTTTATACCGCAGAGGGCGGAGAGATCGCCGCCATTCCACAAGGCAAGGTCGCTCATGTCATTCAGAAATTCCCGGCGGACGTGAGTGCTGAACTGCGCAATACCGACAAGCAGTGTTCCGCCGTTACGGACAAATTCTTCCAATTTTGCGTGATCTTCGGCGATCATGGTGTTCCATCCGAGGTGGAGCAGCAGGGAATATTGTTTGATGTATTCCGCACTCGCTTCGGTCGGAACTTCATCAAAGTCTCCGTAGGGAGTTCCGGAAAAGTAGAATCTTCGCCTGGTAAAATCCTGCCGCAAGGGGAGGGTACTTGCTCCCGGCATCAGAACATCGAGCAGCTGGCGGCATTTTTCCGGCTGGCGGTGTCCCCATTCCGGAGCGTTGTTGCCGAAAAGTCCCCAGACGGAGTAGTCCGGGGTCTGGTTGCTGTCGCAGATGAAGCCGTTGAACGGTGCGGCATAACGGCCTTCAACAAAGGCGATCTTCCTTACGACCTGACCTTTGCGGGGATGGGTTTTGACAAATTTGTAAAATTCCCGGGTCATGTCGCGTTTGCCTTTGGTGTGGCGGTCATCCCAGCTCTGGCGTTCTTCTTTGAACAAATTGAACAAGCTGTCCTCTTCGTAAATCATATTCGCCCCCATCATCCACGGCTGGAAGAGCGAGAGAAAATACATTCCGAGATGGTTGTCAAAATAAGGCTGCACCGAGTGCTGTATGGCGATATGCACTCCCCATTCTCCATTCCGGAACACCTCTGCTGCCGGACGCGCCTGACTGCACAGATGCTGGGTGTGCGGAACCATCGTCTCCGAGCGGATAAAATCAGCTCCCGCCATGTAGCAGTAACGGTGACCGCCGGAAGCATCTCCGAATGCGGCACGGGGGGCAACCCGGTGCGCCCGGTCGACTTCGATTTTCAAGCGGGCAAGGTAGTGTTCCATGGCGCTTTTCATATCTTCGGAACGCCACTCCGGTGCCGGATCGAATGCGTACACTGCTCCCGGCCACTCATGTCTGCCGACACTGTGGAGCATATCTCCTGCACCTTTTACCAGCGCTCCGGAATCAAAATCGGTGGCGGCTTCGACGTAAATGTGGTGGTCGCGGCAGAATTCTGCCCATTTCAAAAGCAGGTCATCGTCCACAATCTCCTGACCGGGGGTACCCCGGTTGTACAAAAAGGAACGGAACACAACCAGATTGCCCAGCCGGGTCCGGGCGGTGTAGTCCAATATCCACTCCATCGTGCCGCTGCGGTCATGGGGGACGGTGGTCATGTCAAAGCCTACGGTGACCTCCGGGGTTTCATCGGGGAGGGCGTAAACCTCTTTTACATACGCAGTTTTCCCGTTTGCGGAAACGGGGATATTGATTCCCGGAGTGTTGAGCGTAAAATAAAACTCGTTCCACCCGGGGACGGCGTTGAGAACGGTTGTTTCGTTTTCCCATTGGATGCCGAATTTATCTTCGTGCGCGGCGTAGATGCGCCCGAACAATTTTTCTCCGCACAGAGCCCACTCCGGAAGCGACAGTTCGCCGTGGAAATGGGGGCAGTTTTGTAAAGTGATCCGGTCGATGAGGAAGTTGAAGTGCGAGTGACCGTTTTCCAGTTCAAAGCGGTGAACTCCGGGAGTTACTGTAAAGCGCAGCCACAAATCTTCCAGCAACTGCATTACGGCATCGTGTTTCCGGTAGAAGCGCGTATTTCCGATCAGCAGTTTGCCGTCACAATAAAGCCGGATGGGGAAGTAGTCCCACGCCGGTTTCTCTGCACCGGGGGTGTAATCGGGAGCCGCCATGCACTGTATATGCAAAAGCTGTTCGACCACATCGCCGGGGGAGGGTTTAACTTCAAATTCAAAGGGCAGCCGCTTTCCGGGCGCTATCCATGCTGTGCGCATCCGCGCCCAGTTCCGCACCGGAACGACCGCTGAAAAATCGTCCGCTTCCAGAATTTGCTGCCCCGCTTCCGGTTCCGGGCGGAACCAGTAGAAGCCGCTTCTGGTGACGATGACATGGCAATTAAGATATTTGGGGCCGACAGAAAACTCTTTTCTGCCTGTTTTGATGATTTCTCTGGCGGTGAAAGAGAAGTTGCCGGAGAGCGTTTTCAAGTGAAAAACGGTGTTTTCATTCACCTCGGCAACAAAGCGAACTCCGGCAAAGCCGCGCCGGGTAGTGCTTTCCCACTCCGGGGAGGGCAGTTCAGTTTCAATGGCACATTGACCGGGACCGTACCAGATTACCGGATAGGCAAGCTGAAAAGTTTGTTCGATCGTGCCGTTTTCGCACTCAAGAGTACCGTCCCACCGGTAAAACGGATGGTAATGGCGGCGTGAATAAAGATACTGGTAGCCCCAGTCGATGCGGAAGTCAAGTTTCATTTTTAATCTCTGCAGTTGAAGTGTCATCTTTGCAACCTACTAAAGATACCACCGGAAACCTCTTTTTGCAAGTAAAAGAATTTTTTTGCCGGGCGGAAAAGTTTGTAATTTGGTGAAATGGGTTATATATTATACAAATGGGACGCTTTTATTATTAACTTATATCTGAGGAGGTCTTAATATGAAACGTTTTGAAAGTATGCCGCGCGGCAGGTTCGGTTTCACGCTGATCGAACTGTTGGTCGTTATTGCTATCATCGCCATTCTGGCGGCAATGCTGCTTCCGGCTTTGCAGCAGGCTCGGGCGCGCGGTCGGGCTACCAGCTGTCTGAATAATCAGAAACAGATGATGATGGTTCTGTCTCAGTATGCAGATGATCAGGAGGGATTGATCCCGGACTTCTCCACCAGCAGTTACGGATGGACATACGTTGTCGGCGGCAGACCTTCGGGTTCGTCATTTACTGCGATGTATAAAAAGATGCCCTCCTGGTGGAATGCGGCAAGCTGTCCGGATGTGCCGTATACCTACATCGCCAACAACGTTCCCTACCGTTATAAATTTGTCACCACTTACGGCTTGCTGGTCGAAGCCAGCGGAACTTACATGTATTACAAAAACGGTCAGCCCCGGGAAGGTAAACCGGGTGTTCTCGGTTACGGAAACCGCGATGTTTATTACAAACTGAGTGCTTCCAAACGTCCGATAATCGGTGATTCGCTCCGGGGAAATGATTGGAAAGATTACGGCGTCAAAAATCAGAGTTCCGTCATCTATACGCAGGAACACCGTTCTGATGCCACTACCCATTTTCACGCCCGTCACCTCAGGCAGATCCAGATCGGTTTCTGGGATGGACACGCGGAAGGTAAAACTCTGGGCGATCTGCACACGTTAAAAATCGCCAAGGTCGCGTATGACCATTATCAGCGTTTGATGGAAATGGGCAGTTACGGAAATTGACTTGAGGAGTAAATTTTTATGAAAGCAATGAAATTTTTTGCCGCTCTGCTGCTTTTGCCGCTTGCGCTGTGCGGTGCTGAACTGGTGGATGTCGCTCCGGAAGATGTGCTGTTCCTTGCGCACTTTGACCACTCGGTGAAACCGGAAAAAGGCAATTCCGCCAACGCAGAATGCCTTGCCCGGCTGAGTTCCAACAATTCCGGCTTTCCCTTCGGCAAAGGCAAACAGGAAGCGCTCGACCTTTCCCGCATGGGAAAACTCTACTATCTGGATGCCAAAGGCAACTTTTCTGCCGATTCCGGTACACTTCAATTTTGGGTGCTGCCCAAATGGAACGTGGCGAAATATGCCCATTGTGTCTTGTTCTGGGTGCTCCGCGACCGGAACAAAAAGAACTATTTCAACTGGAAAGAGCCTTTCATCCAGAAAAGGCCCAAATCAACTCAGTTGACCGCCGGTGCCAACCAGAAGACCTTTGCCGCCGGAGAAATCGAAAGCAGCGGTGTCGGCGCCTGGATGCAGTTGGCTATGACCTGGAACAAAAAAGCCAACAAAATCAAATTTTATATCAACGGTAAACTTGTCGGTTCCGGCGCTCTCGGAAAACGTTTTTCCAATCCCGAACAAATCGTTTTCGGCGGCCCGCGTACCTGGAACGCTCAGGCATTCATCGATGAAGTGCGTATTTTGAAACGTGTTCTCACCGATGCGGAAATCAAACAGGATTTTGAGGCTCAGAAATCCGGAAAACCGTTTGTTCTTCCGGCAAAAGGAAAAGCTCATGCTGCCGGTTACAAGGTTATCAAAAGTTCTGATACCGCCGTCGTCGCCACGGGAAGCAGCTCCGCTATCGACGTGAAAGATGTGAAATTTTCTGCGGCTTACGTCCCTGCGGACTTCACCGTTGATGGAAATCTGGATAAAGCGGTCTGGCGCAATGCTCCCGTTGCTCCTGAGTTTATCTCCCGGCACGGCACGAAAATGCGCAACAAAAGCGTAATCAAGATGGTCTATTCTCCTAACGCGCTCTACATCAGCGCCCGTTGTTTTCAGGATATGAGCAAACTTACCGCCCGCTGGGATCAGGACGATCAGGCGATCTGGAACGACGATGATCTGGAAGTTTTTATCGACGTTCCCGGCGAACGCGGCGGCTTCCATCAGCTTGGATTCAATGCCCTCGGTTCCATCGCCGACATCCGCAACGGTAATTCCAAGTGGAATGCCGCCAAGCGGCAGATCAAAGTCAAACGTTTCAAAGACCGCTGGGATCTGGAGTTTAAAATCCCGTTTTCTTCTCTGGGCATGAATCGTCCTTTCCCAGGCGATGTGGTCGGTCTCCGCTTCTACCGCGCTGTCCGCAATGGAACTGGCGGCTTCGATGGCGGTTCTGTTCCGCGGGTTTCCGGCGGAAATAACCGGCGGCACCGGCTGGCGGCTCTGACCTTTGCCGGCGGCAGTGGTGCTTCGGTGGCGGTCAATACTACGCTTAAAAGTTTTCTGCCCGGCGTGAATAATTTCAAGGTCACGGTCAAAAATACCGGAAAAACAACGTACTCCGGTTCCGTTAAAGCGCTGCTGCAGGATCGGCAGGGCAATTTGTCCACCATTGACGAAAAGGGGAATGTTTCCATCGCGCCGGGAAAAGTCCGGAGTTTCGACTTCTCCGTGACTGTTCCTGATATGGATACGGCAAAGTTAGCTGTCATTGCGGCAACTCCACAGAGCGAAGCCGCGGCCGTGGTCATTGTTCCTGCCTACCCCATGACCGTTGGCGGTTTTGGCAAACAGCTTGCCCGGGTTAAGCGCGAGCAGGGGATGCTGGCACTGCTGTTGGAGAGCCGTCACCCGGCACTGGAAAATGCCGTGACTGCGCTCAACAATATCTCCAAAGTTCTTGCCGATTATGAGCGTTCCTATGCTGCGGCGGTCAAAAACAAAACCACGGTCAGCAAAGAATTGGCGGTAAAAACGGTGGAACATCTCAACGGATTTTCCGCTTATGCCGCGCAAAATCCCTACATGCTCTGGCAGAGTTCACTATGGGCTATCGGTGCGCCGGACGAGCTGCCGCCGGTCGATTTTGATGCCGGAAAAGAGCCGAAGTTCAATATTCAGCTTGCCGGAAATGAACGGGAAGCGGTCTGCTTTACCGTCTCCGGACTCTTTTGCAACGGCCGCATGGATTTGCGGGTGGTTCCCAAAGTCAAACGGACTAAAGCCGGTATTTCCACCAGGAATTTTGAAATCTTTGTTGAACGCTTTATCGACCACTCCGGAGACGTTATCTCCGGGCCGCTGGTTCCTGTTACCGATGGTATGATCACCGTCACCCCCGGAGCGGCGGTGCGGGTTTGGGTCATCTTCAATTCCCGCGGTGTCGATCCCGGAAAGTACAAAGCTGAGATACTGCTGAAAGGAGCTTATGACCACAGTATAGTTACAAGAAGCATCCCCCTCAATGTGCAGGTGTGGAATTTTAAACTTCCGGAAACGCACCAGTGGCCTTTGCAGTCCTTTATGTGGGGACCGAATTACAATATCTACGATGAGATCGCCGCGCTTGAGCTGACCCATGCTTACCACATCACGCACGGATGGAGTAAGAGCTTCAACTACACTCACGGCTTCGGCAGAGACGGCAACCGGAATAAACTTCCCAAGGGAAAACTTTTCAACGAACAGGTCACCCGCACTGCGAATGAAGAGTTTTTGAAAGCGGTCCTCCGGCTCAAAATGAAGTTTGTCATCGGCTGGAATCTGCCCAAAGACCCCGAGTTTTACCGGATAATGGGTAAGCGCTTGAAAGATATGGGCTTTGAAGACGGTCAGTTCGTGTTCAAAGCGCTTATCCGCGATGAGTTTGTCAAAAGCCATATCCCGCAGTGGCAGAAAGAACGCGATGAAGTTGCCAAGTTCAAGGGGAACTGGCACTTCCAGGCGGTTTATCTCAGCGCACCGCCGCCGACGGGAGCAACGATGGATGATATTGAAAAAGCCCGGATGCCGGAGTTTTACAAAATGTGGACAGTTATCCGCGGACTGCTCAACGACGGCAAGCGCGGACAGGATGTCATCCGCCGCTTGAGAGCCAAAGGTTGTCAGGTGTGGAGCTACAGCTGTGCCCGGTATATGCAGACGTTGAGCGTGCTTAATTATTACCGCCTCTATGCGTGGGAGTGCTATCTCAACGGATTGGACGGTATGGCGTTCTGGACCGCGATGTCCGTGAAGGAGGACCCCTTCGATCACCGTGACGGTTACGATGACGGCGTGATGCTGGCGTGGCACGGCGGAAAGCCGATCCCGACCAAACGGTTGCAGGCGATCCGCGAAGGTTTGGAAGATGTCGCTTATATTGACCGGCTCAAAAAGGAGCTTGCCCGGTGCAAGGCGAAAGGATTGAACTTTCCGGAATATGAAAAACTGCTCGCTGAATGTAACGCCATCCGCAAGGCGGCGACCCAGGATAAGGTCGATTCCTGGCGTAACCGTTGCGGTGCGGCGATTGATGATTTGAGCCGTAAGTAAGGTTCTGCCGGCTTCCTCGCCGGAGAGAAAATTCCTCTTTCTGCGTTTTAAGAAGGAGGAATTTTTTCAATGCAGTTATGGAGTTGTGATTCATGAAAAAAATTTATGCGTTTTTGAAAAAAATATATCAGGCAGAGACTTCGTACCGGAGATGGGCGGTGTTTACCGTTTCGGTATCCGGAGTGATCGTTATCGGTGCTGCGCTGACAGCGTTTGTGGTTGACCCGCATTACCGGTATCGCAAACCGTTTTTTTACGATATGGTTTATTATGAAGTGTATGCTACTGCGCCGCATATTTTGAAGCATCAGGAGTATGATCTGTTGATGCTTGGCACTTCGATGACGAGAAATTTTTTCCTTGAGGATATAAATTCTGCATTCAAATGCAACTCCGTCAAATTGGCGGCATCCGGAGGGACGACCACTGATTTGTGCAAATTTTTTGATGTTGCCCGCAAGAGCAAAAAAGAGAAGTTGAAGCGCGTGGTGTGGTCGCTGGATATCTATCCTCTGAACAAAAAGGGAGATCATTTCAGCGATTTTGATTTCATGTACCGCGATGACCACAAAGAGGATTACCGTTATCTGTTTTCCCGCCAGACATTTTCCAGTATGATCTATCTGATCAAACGAAAGACCCGGCCCAAGCGTCACCGCGCGCACCAGAGCGACCGCAACCGGATGTTCGCAACCGAATATGCCGGGAAGCCCTATGGCCTGCTGCCGGTCATCAAGGATGCTCTTCACAATGAACGCAGCCATCACACCCAGACACCGTACGATGCGGAGATGCATCAGAAGAACTTTTATCAGCATTTACTGCCGGTATTTGATAAAAATCCGGATATCCATTTCACGGTATATCTGCCGCCGTATCACATCTACACCTACTGTCAGAGTGAGAAATTCGGAGAGGCTGATGCGCTTATCCGGCAGCGTACGGAAGTTATGCTGGAGCTGTTGAAGCGGAAGAATGTTGAACTGCACGATTTTCAGGCGGCAGCAGAGTATGTCGAGTATCATGATTATTTCAGCGATGTCCAGCACTTCAGCAACATTGCCGCGCGTAAACTGCTTCAGGACCTTGTTTCCGGCCGCCGGAAGCTGGTTTCGGCAGAACAGGTGCGTGCCAACGAACAAAAGTTGCGCCAATTACTGCAGAAAAATATGCCGGAATATACCCGCAACATCAAAAAATATAAGGGACATTGATTCATGCTTTTTCCTTCTTTTACCTTTATTCTCGGGTTTCTTCCGGTTGTGGGAATCGTCTATTTTCTGCTTGCCGGAAAAAATTCTGTTGCCGCGAGAGTCTGGCTGGTTGCCGCATCGCTGGTGTTTTATTCCTGGTTCAACTGGAGTTACTTTTTCATAATCGCCGGTTCCATCATCGGGAATCACATTTTTGCGACGCTGCTCTACCGGAAGCGGTCGAAACTGATCTTTATCCTGGGGATATGCTGTAATGTGCTTCTGCTGGGATATTTCAAATATTATGACTTCTTTGTTGAAAATATCAACCACATATTCCGGACTTCATGGACGTTGAAAAGGATACTGCTGCCGTTGGGAATCAGTTTTTTCACCTTCCAGCAGATATCATTTTTGCAGGAGGTCTATTCCCGGACATTGCAAAAGCGTTATTCTTTCATCAATTATTGTCTTTTTGTCTGTTTTTTCCCGCAGTTGATTGCAGGTCCGATCGTGTTGCCGGATGAGATGATGAGCCAGTTTGATGAAGAGAAAAACCGGAAGGTTGATGCCGGTAATATTGCCACCGGGTTGTATGTTTTCTCTCTGGGGCTGGCGAAAAAAATTCTGCTTGCGGACTTTTTCGCGGTTATTGCCGACAATGGTTTTACGGTGTGTCCCGGGAATGGATTTGCGGTTTGGAGCAGTGTTCTGGCGTATATGTTCCAGATATATTTTGATTTCAGCGGCTACTGCGACATGGCGATCGGTGTGGCGTTGATGTTCAATATAAAACTTCCGGTAAACTTCAATTCGCCGTATCGCGCTGACAGTATCACAGATTTCTGGCGCAAGTGGCACATTACGCTTGGGCGTTTTCTCATGTCTGCAATATATATTCCGCTTGGCGGCAACCGGCAGGGAAAATTCCGGACGTGCTGCAATTTGGCAATAACCTTTTTCGTCAGCGGATTGTGGCATGGCGCGAGCTGGATGTTTGTGCTGTGGGGAATGATTCACGGTGCGGCATTGGTCGTACACCGGATATGGAGCAAATTCCTGGGCTTGGCGATGCCGGAGCGCATGGCGAGGATAGTGACATTTTTCTTTGTTATGCTGGCATGGGTTCCGTTCCGGGCGGAGAATTGGAGTAAAACCAAAGAGATTTACTGCGGAATGTTTTTCCCGGAAAGCTGGAAAATCCCCGCCGTGGATATGAAAAATCTCCTGCTTTTTGCCGCCGGGTTTATAATTGTGTTGTTCTTGAAGCCGGTGTGTGAGGTCGAGAAGAAATTCCGTCCGACGTGGGTGAATGCGGTGATATCGACGGCACTGATCGTGGTTTCGATGTTCTTTTTTGTCAAATATTCTCCATTTATCTATTTCAATTTTTGATATTGCATCTGCAGACATGGTGTTAAAGGAGAAAAGGCTTCTCCCCCAAAACGCCACCAGTTGGGGATGTGTTCAAAATGGTCTGTCGCGACCGGCGGATGGATCGCGGAGCAAGGTTGCGGGTAAATCAAGGTGAAGCTGAAGGAGTGGACTTTCGTCCTCGACTGAAGCTGAATCCGCAGATTTGCCCGTAAGATTGCCCGCGAGGCGCCGCCGCAGGTTGTTTTTTTATGAGACAACTGTTGGATTTTTACAAAAAATGAGCAACTCCAGAGAAAAAAACTTGATTTTAATGACAGTCTGGTGTATGTTAAATGTGTGCATGTACTTTAACAACAGAAGGAACGGCTTGATCTTTTATGAAAGCTGATGATATTGGCGGCGGCGACGGTCGCCCTCCCGGGTGTAAGCCCCGGATCGCTGTGTCAGTTTACCGTTATTTTCCCTACGGTGGATTGCAGAAAGATATGCTCAATACGGTTCAGGCGCTGGTAAAGCGGGGCATGGATGTGACGATTTTCTGCATGTCGTGGGAATCCAACGAGATACCGGAAGGTGTTCAGGTGCGCAGATTGCGTTTCCGCGGGCTGACTCATGCCCGGAAAGCGCGGAAGTTTGACCTCGCTCTGGCGCGGGTGCTGAAGAAGCGCAACTTTGATTTGCACTTGAGTTTCAACAAAGTTTCCGGAGCAGATTGTTATTTTGTCGATGATTTGCCCTTTGCCCGGGGAAAAATATCCTGGTGGAAACGGCTTTTTTCCTCCCGGTACCGTATCTACTCCCAAATGGAACGGCAGGTGTTTGGAAAAAACAGCAGTTCTGCGGAAATTTTCTGCCTGACACCGGAACAGAAAAAACGTTATCAGTCGATTTATTCCACTTCGGAACGGCGGTTTACCATTCTTCCGCCGGGGATAGATGATCGGTTCCGCAATGGTGCTGCCAGCCGGGAAATCCGGCGGGAGGCGATGCGGCAGGAGTTGAAATTGAAAGATGATGATGTGGCGCTGATGATGATCGGCTCCGCATTTTACGGCAAAGGTGTTGACCGGGCGATCGCTGCGTTGAACGCACTTCCCTCTGAGATTTTGAAGCATTGCAAGCTCTTTGTTGTTGGCAAAAATGACCATGAACGTCTGGACAGGTTTGCCCGGAGATGCGGAGTTGATGACCGGGTGTTCTTTCTTGATGCCCGCAATGATATACCGGAACTGCTCTCTGCGGCAGATTTGCTGGTAAATCCGGCGCGCAGCGATGCTGCCGGAATCGTGCTGCTTGAAGCATTGTGCTGTGGAACGCCGGTTTTATGTACCGGAAATTGCGGATATGCGAAAGTTGCCGGAGATGCCGGAGGAGTGGTGTTATCCCATCCGTTCCGGCAGACGAAGTTCAACCGGGCGTTGAAACTTCTTCTTTCCATGCCGGGACAACTTGATGAATTGCAGCAGAGTGCGGCAGTGTGGCAGGTTTCGGAAGAATTTTTCAGCCGCTATGAAGTAATGGCTGATATTATTGAAAAAAAGGTGAATGATGCGCGTTGTATTGAAAAGTCCGTTTGACCGGTTGTGGCAGGACAAAGACCCGTTTGCCGCTGTTTTTGCGCTGGAAGGGGAGGTGTTCCGGAATGTCAAGAACCGTAAAACGTTCCGCATCGAAGTCGGAGGAGAGGGCTTTTTTGTAAAAATCCACCGGGGAGTCGGCTGGAAAGAGATATTCAAAAATCTGGTTCAATTCAAGCTGCCGGTAACAGGCGCTGCCAATGAATATGATGCGCTGGAAGTTCTGGCGCAGTTAAAAGTTCCGACGATGGAGAGTGCGGCATTTGCTGAGCGCAACTTTGATCCGGCGGCGAAGGAGTCGTTTTTGATAACCCGGGAACTGACCGATGTTGTCACACTGGAAGATTGGGGCGCAGAAAACCCCGATTCTCCCCGGCGCGGCAGTATGATCCGTGCTGTGGCAGAGAGCGCAGGAACGATGCACCGGGCGGGTATCAATCACCGGGATTGTTATATTTGCCACTATATGCTGGACAGAAAGAGTGAGGGACAATTCCGTCCGACGGTGTATGTCATAGATCTGCACCGGGCGCAGATACGGAAGAAGGTTCCTTACCGGTACTGGGTGAAAGATGTGGCGGGATTGCTTTTTTCCGCGTGGTCGGCACACCTGACCCGCCGGGAAGCACTGCGCTTCATCCGGAGTTATTCCGGACGTCCGCTGAAAGTCGAGTTGAAAGAAAATTTGCGTTTCTGGCAGGATGTTGAACGCGTTGCGGAAAAGCTCTTTTTCAAGGAGCATGGCACTGCGCCCGAATATAAGTGAGTTTCGTGTTCACTGCGGCAGGGTAATACACTGTGCATCCCGGAGCTTTTCCGGGATGGTGGACGCGAAGGTGAAGAAGCACTGGTCGGCGTGGGATATGGTGGAAAGAAAGAGATTCAAATTATGCTCATCGAGTTCACCGGTTATATCGTCTGCCAGAACCGCGACAGGGGCAGGGGTCTGATGGCGGAACATTTGAAATTGCGCCAGTTTCATCAAAAGTGAAATCAGCCGGAGTTGTCCGGTTGAGCCGAAAGTGCGCAGAGATTTGCCGTTGAAGATGATTTCGAACTCATCCAGATGCACCCCGGTCAGAGTGCAGCCGCGGCGTTGCTCGCTGGCAGAACGGGAGGCGAGCAGTTCCAGAAAAGCATGCGGAGAGTCCGGCGTGTCGCCTTTATATATTATTTCCACCGTGTTTTCTCCATTGAGCAAAGTGTTGACGGCGACGGTAAGTTCTTTGGTATAGTGCTGACGGCGGGCGGCGATAAAAGGGGCTTGAAGGGCGAGTTCTTCATTGAATGCGCCAGCCAGTTTGGGATTTTGCTTTAACGCGCGGTTGCGCTGCATCAGGGCGCGGGTGTAACGGGAGAGACGTTGAAGATATTCCGGCTCGATGGTGGATATGAGGATATCGAAAAACTTTCTCCGGTAACCGGAACTGCCGCCGGTCAACATCCGGTCTTCCGGGGAAAAGACGACACTGTGGAACTCGCGGATAAAATCACTGGAACGGCGGACGGCGGCTTGGCCGATAAAGAGTTCGCGTTGACCTGAGAGTGACTCTTTTACCGTCAGAGTCTCTTTTCCGTGGGCGGTGTTTATTACCGCTGACAAGCGGAAATTTTTTGCTCCCAGCCGGATGAGTTCCCGGGGCGGGGCGTTGCGGAACGAACGCAGCAAACTTAAAAAGGCGATGCTTTCAAGCGTGTTGCTCTTGCCCGAACCGTTGGGACCGTAAAATATTACGTTATGATGCGAAAACGCCAATTTCCGCAAGGTGAAGTTGCGGAAATCGGCGAGTTCGAGTTGTTCAATGACCACGTTGACTTACTTTTTGCGCAGCGGCATGATGATGTAAACGAAACCTTCACCGGCTTCGAGAGCCACCGGAGCGAGCGGATCGTTGAGTTTGATCCGAACCATTTCCGCGTCAGTGTTGCGGAGGGGGTCGGAGAGGAAGACCGGGTTGAAGGAGACTTCAAAGACATCGCCTTCGTAAGCAGTTTCGATGGTGTCGATACCTTCGCCGACTTCAGCGCTGGAACCCTGAAGCTGGAGCTGGTTGTTTTCAAAGCGGAGGATGATGAAGCCGGTTGCAACGGAGAGCATCAGAGCCACAGTTTCGATTTTGCTGAGCAGCAGCTGAACCGGGAGTTCGATCTCCTGTTTGAATTGAGCCGGAACCACCGCGCGGTAGTTGGGGAAGCTTCCTTCGATAAGTTTGGTCGTCAAAGTGAAGCCCGGAGCGGAGAAGCTGCAGAGCTTGTCGCCAAAGCTGATGGTAACTTCTTCGTCACCTTCGAGCAGGCGGCGGAGTTCGGTCATCGCCTTGAGCGGGATGATGGCATCGCCTTCGGCGGAGGTGTTTTCCAGAACGCTTTCCTGCATCGCCATACGTTTGCCGTCGGTGGCAACGAGGGTGAGTTTTTCGTCCTTCATGCTGACGAGGATACCGGTAAGCACTTTGCGGGAATCATCGGCGCTGACGGCGTAGGAGATGGAACCGATCATCCGTTTGAAGTTATTCTGTTTGAACTTGACTTCGCGGATCATTTCAAAATCAGCGGCTTCGGGAAAGTCGGCAGCGGCAAGACCGTGGAGGGTGAACTTGGCGGTGCCGCAACTGATTTTTGCGTGATCCTGATCGTCGATGTCAAAGTTGACTTCAGCGGCGGTGAAACTGCCGATGAGCTGAGTGAGCTTACGGGCAGGCAAAGTGGTGATGCCGGCTTCAGAAATTTCCGCTTCAACTTCGGTTGAAAGGCGCAGTTCCAAATCGGTGGTGCAAAGTTTGAGTTTGCCGTCTTCTGCCTGGATCAGCACGTTGCTGAGCAACGGAAGCATGGAACGGGAACCGATGATGCTGCCCACTTTCTGAAGGGCTTTCTGGAATTTTTCACGATTGACAACAAATTTCATGTCGTTTTTCTCCTGTATAAATTTATTTGTGATATTTACTCGTTTCAAATATAATCCAAGTTTACTGTTATTTCAAGGAAAAAGTTGAAAAAATATGTGGTCGTCTCATAAAAAACAAAAACAGGGGGCGGCATTGGGAGTAATCAGCGTTCCGCTGACGGGGGGGAACTTATGGTATATCTCTGAAAAAAAAGTTGAAAAAAATGGGTTCAGAGGGTATATTATATGAACTGTTTTTTTTGCCCGCTTTTCTGCGCCGCAGATCGTTTTTTAAGAAAGGTTGTTTATGAAATATCTGAATTTGCTGCTTTTAGCATTGGTAATTTTGTTTTCCGGCGGCTGTAAAGAAGAAAAAAAGCCGCACTTGCTGATGGTTACCAATGCCACGTTTCCTCCCTATGAGTATGTGGAAAAACAGGAAATCGTCGGTATCGACCCGGAGATCGTCCGGATCGTTGCGGAAAGACTCGGATATGTGCTGGAAATCAAGGACATGAATTTCGACTCGGTCATCGCCGCAGTGCAAACCGGCAAAGCGCATATCGCCGCATCCGGAATAACCGTGACCGAAGAGCGCAAAAAACAGGTCAATTTTACAGTACCTTATGTGATTGCAGAACAGTTGGTGATCGTCCGGAAGGATTCAAAGATACAGAATTGTTCGGAATTGAAAAACGTTTCCATCGGTGTCCAGCACGGCACGACCGGAGATACTTATGTTACCAGAAACATCCGGGAACCGGAACGCTTCTCCAACGCGCCGTTGGCAGTCGCCGCGCTCAATGCCGGGAAGATTGATGCGGTGGTCATCGATGCGGAACCGGCAAAAGTTTTTGTCAAACAACGGCCGCAGTTGCGATTGCTCCCGGAAGCGTTGACTTATGAAGAGTATGCCTTTGCCATCAGCAAAAACAACAAAGTTTTGCTGAAAAAATTCAATGCCGAGTTGCTGAAAATGAAAAAATCCGGCGAGCTTGAGCGGATAATCCGTCACTTCAAGGATGCAACTTCCGCCGGAGCCGATGCCAATGCCGCGTATGTCAGCGACACATTCTGGGGGCAGGTGAAAAGTTCATTCACGCTCAATTTTATCAAGGACAGACGTTATATTTATCTGGTCGACGGTTTGCTCAACACCTTGCTGATAACCTTCTTTTCTCTGCTGATCGGTATCGGCATCGGTTTTACCGTGGCGATCATCCGCAGTACTGCTGACCAGACTGGAAAATTGCAATTTCTCAATCTGCTGTGCAAGGTCTATCTCACGATCATCCGGGGAACTCCGGTGGTAGTGCAGCTGCTGATAATCTACTTTGTCGTTTTCGGAGCAGTTGACATTGACAAGGTTCTGGTGGCAATCATCGCATTCGGTATCAACTCCGGAGCATATGTCGCTGAAATCATCCGGGGCGGAATCATGTCCATCGACAAGGGCCAAATGGAAGCCGGTCGCAGCCTGGGGCTGTCATACATCCAGTCCATGCGGCTGATAATCGTTCCGCAGGCGTTCAAAAATGTGCTTCCGGCGTTGGGAAATGAGTTTATCGTATTGTTGAAAGAGACCAGTGTTGCCGGTTATATTGCCTTGCACGATCTGACCAAAGGCGGAGATATAATCCGCAGTCAGACCTATGATGCATTTTTCCCGCTGATTGCGGTGGCAGTTATCTATTTGGCACTGGTGATGATGTTGAGCAGTTTGCTTGGAATGTTGGAAAAGAGGTTGAAACGAAATGAGTGAAGTTGTTTTTAAAGTTCGCGATCTTGTGAAGGAATACCCCGGTCTCACAGCACTCGATCATGTTTCTGTCGACATCAAACGCGGGGAGGTGGTCTTTGTTGTAGGGCCCTCCGGTTCCGGAAAAAGCACTTTTCTGCGTTGTTTGAATCTTTTGGAAACTCCCAGCGGCGGACAGATTTTTTTCAAAGAGGATGAGATCACTTCTGACAAAATGAATGTCAACACCTTCCGTCAGCAAGTGGGAATGGTTTTCCAGCATTTCAATCTCTTCCCCAATATGACGATACGGAAAAACATCACAATGGCGCCGGTGACGACCAAACGCAGCAGTGCCGCTGAAGCGGGGGAAACGGCGGATAAACTTTTGCGCCGTATCGGACTTTATGAGAAGCGGGATGCGTATCCCGGACAGCTCTCCGGCGGCCAGAAACAGCGTATTGCCATCGTCCGGGCGCTGGCGATGAATCCGGATGTGCTGCTCTTTGATGAACCGACCTCTGCGCTTGATCCGGAGATGGTCGGCGAAGTGTTGACATTGATGAAGGAGCTTGCCAATGATGGTATGACCATGATCGTGGTCACGCATGAGATCGGTTTTGCATTGGAGATCGCCGACCGGGTGATTTTTATGGATCACGGCAGGATCGCAGCAGACGGCACCCCGGATGAGGTAATAAAAAATCCGGAGAACCCCCGGATCAAAGAATTTTTCTCAAAAGTCTTGTGACCGTGCGGAGTGTCATTTGAACCCAATCCGTGCCACCAGTGGAGCTGCGTTCAACGCCGCCATGAACTCGACCGCCGCAGGTCGCTTGTTACAAAAAAGCCGTTATTCCTTCTCCGGAGTTATGAACAATATGGAGTGGCGCTTCATGCGCAGTGAAAGCGTTCCATCTTCACTGCAATTGGGCCATACCGGTTCAAAGGAGAAGTCATCATCCACCATGCGGCAGTTGAATTTTCCTCCGGCAACGCCGGTGGTGATCGAAATTTCTTTGCTGAACGCATTGTCATCGTCGGTGTAATAGACGACCATCAAACCCCAGTTTCCGGCGGCATCACGCGCGGCAAGCGTATAAATATCTTCATCATCGCAGGAAACTGCTGTCTGTGAACCGAGTTCTGCAAGTCGGGCAAATGCGTAGTAACCGTAAAAGCCTTTGAGACGTTTAAGTGTCACCGTGCTGAACAGACAATTCATCGCAGAATTTACTCTGGCATCGTAATACATTAGCAAATCAAGCGGTGCATTCTGGCAGGCGCACATGACTGCCGCCGCGAAAGCCGCACCTTTCATGCCGGTCATCTTCTCGATGGAGTAAAGCCATTCGGTGTTCCAGTTGCGGACATAGTTCCATTCGTTGAGAATGCTTTCAGTTCGGGTAAAACCGTTGTCGTCCAGCGTTTTGCGCCAAAGGTCGCACAGGTCGGTGATCTGTTTGACATTCACGGTGTAACGGTGCCAGGAAAAGAAGTCCAGCGGAATGCTGTTCTTTGCCATGTATTCGATGAATTCCGTCCCCCAGGCAACTTTTCCGGCGATGGCGGGACCGCCGACTTTGATGGCGGGAAAACGTGATTTCAAGTATGTGGCGGTGACGGAGTAGAGTTCAAAAAACTGAGCTTTGGTTCCGCCCCAACAGCGCTTGTTCGGGCTGTCATCGGGATCGAGGTCGGGCTCGTTCCAGATCTCCCAGTATTCGATATTCCAGTTAAAACCGTTTGCCCATCCTTCATTGTAATGCATGATGACATGTTCACAGATCCGCGCCCACTTGGCAAAATCCGGCGGCGGGAGGATGTCGTATTTTTTGCTCCAATGCTCAATGCTCGCGCCCAACCGGTAGTAAACCTGAGTTCCGGCGGCACGCATGTTGGACAGATATTCATCGGTCAAATGGAAATCATACGATGCCGGATCGTTTTCATCGGCGTTGAAGTCGGGGAAAATGGCATGGATGTCGGCACAGTGCGGTCCACCGTAGGAGTAGCACAAATTCGCATCGTGGATACGGGCATACGGAATATTCAGCATACTGTACTCGCAGAAGTTGCCTCTGCTCTGGTCGCTGCGCGACTTGACCGGACCGTTGTTGACGGCGTTCATCGGTTTTATCCTGCCGGTGATATTGCTGAAATCGATGGAGATATTTGCCATGATGCAATTCCCTTTTTTACAGAACCGGAGTCATTACTTTTACATCGGAACTCTTACGGAGATCAGCGACCGCGACGCGATAATCAGCCATGTGCGGCGAGGCGAGGTGAGCTTTCAGATGGGCTTCGGACTCCCAGGATTCAACGATAGTGAGGAAGGTTTTGTTTCCATCAACATCCATGCTGGGGTTGTACATAATGCAGCCGTCTTCGGCGCGGACAACGGGGACCAGATCGCGGAGGATATCCATCATTTTGTCAAAACAGTTTTCATTCAGTTCCATGCGTGCGACAACGTGTACCATAATCATTCTCCTTTTTTAATACAACCTGCGGCGGCGCCTCGCGGGCAATCTTGCGGGCAAATCTGCGGTCTCATCCTCGGTCGAGTACAGTCGTACACTCCCTCGGCTTCGCCTTGATTTACCCCCAACCTTGCTCCACGATCCATCCGCCGGTCGAGTTCAATCTTTTTCCAAAACCTTGCGGCGGCGCCTCGCGGGCAATCTTGCTCCTGTCCTCCGTAGCCATCGAGGCGAAGGAGGATGCTCCACGGTCCATCCGCCGGTCGAGTTCAATCTTTTTTCAAAACCTTGCGGCGGCGTCTCGCGGGCGCTTTTTGCGGGCAAGTCTATACCGCGCGAAGCATCCGCCGATAGTAAATAAAACGTTTTATTGTTTGAAAAATTGTTGAAAAAATTTCAATAACTTTTTTTCATTATAGACAACAGTATTTCATAACTTTGTTCCAGAGGAACCGGGTGCGGGGCGTTTTCCAGTTTCATACGGTTTTCGGCGCCGCTGCGGGCGGTGCGTTCCAGAAGTTCCGGAGTTATCCCCTGCCAGGCGGAGAGCTTTTCCGGCAAACCGATGGAGGTGAGAAACGCCCGGAAACTTGTAATGATCTCCTCCGGTGTGGAACCGGGAAAAATCTCCGCAAGTTCCATGGTTCGGGCGGCGACTGCCGGGTTGGCAAGATAATATCTCCACGCTTCCGGAAGCAGCATCGCCACCGCTTCACCGTGAGCAATGCGTCCGAACCAGGAGAAACTGCACAAGTGCGGCAGTCCGGTCGATTTGAAACGTATGGTCATGCCGCCCAGCGTGGAGGCGAGCATCATTCCTTTGCGCGCTTCGGTGTTGTCCGGTTCCGCGATCGCTTGAGCTAAATACTTTTTGACCAGTGCGATACCGGTTTTTGCCCAGGTGTTGGCTTGGGCGTGACGGGTGTCGGCTCCGGTGTTGAGAAAACCTTCCAGCAAATGCGCCAGCGCATCGCAGCCGACAGCGCGGGTGAGAGATTCCGGCATGGATTTCTGAAACAGCACCGGGCAGAAAGCTATTGCCGGGACGGTCTGATCTTCCACGATGAGCTTTTTCACTCCGAGAGAGTGATCTACGATATTGGAGTACGGCGTTGCTTCCGAACCGGTTCCGCTGGTAGTGGGGATGGCGACCATACGCTTGAGTTTCTTTCCGGGATTGGCGCTGCTCCAGCGGTTCACCCCGAAAAGTTCGTTCAATGGCAGGTTTGTCTGATAAGAGAGCCAGGCGGCTTTGGCAGCATCAAGAACACTGCCGCCGCCGGCGGCAACCACATTTTCCGGTTTGGTGTCGCGGAGAAATGCGACCATTTTTTCCACCGTTGCCGTGGAAGGTTCCGCTTCAACCCCGGTCCAGACGTTGTATCCGGCACAGCGGAAAAGTTCCGCGTAGTGTGTGCCGGAAAAAATCACCGTCTGCGGCGCGGTATGCCCCAGCGTTATGCTCAACAGCTGAAACACATCATCGCTGACCGCGATTATCTCATTGGGAACGCTCTGGAGCAGCGTTTCGGCAAAGTCGACAGTTACCATATTTTGATCGTTCCTACAGCTGTATTCTGGTATATGTGGTACGAAGGGGTCGGCGCTGACCAGGGCAGGCGGGCTTCCAGTTCTTCGATGGTATCGATACTGCCGTCAAGATACTCCTGAATACGAGTGATCAGCTCTTCCAGACGTGCCGCCTGACCGGCATTGCGGATCTGGATGCGTTCCAGTCCGAAAGGTTTGGCGCGGGCGAGCCATATCTGGCGGAACAGTCCGTCCAGCTGGTAGAGCGCGGTGAGTGCCGCCGGGATGGTGGTGGTGGCAAGCTCATGGAGCGCCAGACGGTCGCCGCTGTCGTAAGCAGCTTCCAGCGCGCCGCGCAGTTCAAGTTTGCGCATAAGGAACTTGATGACGGCGACCGCGTAAGCGATATTTCCGGCATCGCACTCTTCGATATTCGGCATGATACGGCAAAGGATCTCATCGTAAACATCCAGCATTTCCAGGTCGAATTCCGGATTGATACGCTTCATGCCGTCAAAGGCGATACCGAGAAGCGGATCATCCCAGAGGATGGATTGGGCGTAGAGTTCGTAAGCGGGCTTATCTTCCGGCGCGATATTGAGCTGATGGATGGAACTGACGGCGATCTGGGTGGCGTAGTCGGCAAAACAAGTCGCATCGAAGCGGGCTGCCGTCATGTTTTCATCGTCAGCGCCCCAACACAGGTCTCCACAGCGCAGAATACCGGCAAGCGAGGAGTCATATTCGCAGTAACCGCCGTCATCTCCCCACATAGTGAAAAAGATTTCTGAAATTTTTTCTTCGCGGCAGGCTTCGATGCACGGAGTTGCCGTCAGCATCGTCTTGTTGTGATCGTACCACAAGCGGACCCAGGTCCAGATGCCGGAACCCATGATCGGCTCTTTGCCCAGATCGCGGTGGCGCTGGATCATCTTGCAATAGGTCTCTTTGTCGGTGTGGTAGTAATCCCAGTAAACCAGATTGGTGGCAGGGTCGATCTGCTCTGCCAGACCGGCAGGGAAGGGGGATTCGGTATCGTAATAGCCATTTTGTTCATTGGTGAGACGGAAGTACATGTCTGACCACATCATCGGTTTCATGCCGTATTTTGCGCAAACTGCCGAAACCATCGCCAGCTGGGCGTTCATCAGGTCAAAACCGCTGGCACAGCCGTGCAGACGGTGATATTTGCCCAGACCGAGACCGTGAGCTTCATCCATTCCGACATGGATGTTGCGGCTGCGGAAGGCGGTACTCCAGAAAGCGATCATCTTTTCGACCAGAGCGTTTACATCCGGGGAACCGACCATCATTATGCGCGGAGTGTCCTGAAGTTTCTGATAGGGCGGGTGGCGGAGCATTTGTTCCAAATGGGCAAGGGTCTGGATGCAGCCGACCATTTCGATGCCGAGAGTGTCAGCGTAAGCGTCGATCTCCTGAAGTTCTTCCAGAGAATAAGCGCCGCGGAAAGCTCCGAAAAAAGGTTCATCTTCAAGCTCATAGATATCTTCGCAGTAAAGCTGTACCTGATTGTAACCGGAAAGAGCCAGACGGCGGAGCCATTTTTTCAGGTGTTCGACCCGCATGACCATGCCCCGTGAAACGTCGAGCATGATGCCGAGGCGTTTGAAGGGGGTGGAGACGTTCTCTTCAATGCGGGAAAGCGCACTGCCGATGCCGCGCGCAGCACCGGAAAGAGAGGAGTATTCCACCAGAACTTCGCCTTTGGAGCGGCTGACTTTGGAGACACATTCATCAGTCGTGATACGCTTGAATTTCAAATGGAGTCCTCTGCCGCCTTCGGTGATGGGGTACTCTTCGGCTAAAGTGTTGAGCATGGGAAAGAGTTCAGCGGGTACATCTGACTTTTTCCACGAGAGTTTTACAGCTGTGCTGGTATTCATAGATAAAAGGTTCCTTTCGTTTGGCGAAACAGGTTGACTTAATCATTGATTTAAAATAACACATCTGGCAGTTATTGCAAGTGTATTTTGTACAAAAAAATTACAGCTGTCCCATAAAAGACGACCTGCGGCGGCTATTCTCCAAAAAATCTCCCTGCGGCGGCGGGAGAGCCGCCTCGCCGCTCGTGCTTCGCACTCGGCGGTTGCAGTCGATTTTCCGGAGACCTCGCTCTGCGGCATTCCGCAGCTTGCGCTTTGCTC
>JAFTRX010000126.1 GCA_017462015.1 Lentisphaeria bacterium | reverse complement strand
TCGTGCGGCAAGGTTGCCGGTAAATCAAGGCGAAGCTGAAGGAGTGGACTATTGTCCTCGACTGAAGATGAGTCCGCAGATTTGCCGGTAAGATTGCCCACGAGGCGCCGCCGCAGTTTAGATTTCTCACAAAAAATGAGACAACACCTTTTTTTCAAAAATTTGGATGACAGAACTTGAAATCATTTTAATGGAGTTTATATTAAGGTTCTGAAGAGAGTCAGCTAACGAAAGGAGTTAAATTATGATGTTCAAGAAAAGTGTGTTCCAGGTTGTTGTCTGCTTCGCAGCGGTGATGATGAGTATGCATTTGAGCGCCGGAAATGATTTGCCGGTGAATGGCGATTTCAAGGGCAAGGTCAGTGATAAAGGTGTTGCCCAGTGGGAGCTTGTTTCCGGAAAATTCCGCCGTCTGCCCACGCACGATCATGATGAATTTGCCGTTGAACTTTCCGGGAAAGCGATGATGCGTTCCGTGATGGTTCCGGTTACGGGCAAAGTCTTGAAATTGGAAGCCGAGGTCAGCGGTTCCGGTATGGGACGGATTGGATATGCCGCGTTTGACCGGAACGGGAAACTTCTGACCGCGTATGCCGATGGAGTAAGCTTCAGTGCTGTCTCCCGGCGCAGTAAAGTCCGGGCATCGCTGCCG
Source organism: Lentisphaeria bacterium (assembly GCA_017462015.1). Classification (GTDB taxonomy): domain Bacteria; phylum Verrucomicrobiota; class Lentisphaeria; order Victivallales; family Victivallaceae; genus UBA1784. The sequence goes on along the minus strand of JAFTRX010000126.1, from coordinate 2,845 downwards.
GTGGCGGATAATGCGGCGTTTGTTGCAGTCGTTCTGGTTGCCGACAACGGTTCAATAGTGGTGTTTGAAGATGTGGATGCGGAATTTCACGGAGTGCGCACTTCCGGCGGCAGTGTGGTTATGAAAAATGTTGCGGTGATACCGCTTGCCAATGATAGATTTTACCGCTTCAAAGAGCTCGGGAAAATTCCTTTCGGCATAACGCTGGAGCGCGGTGGCGATGTGGAATTCGATGTTGAAGCTGCGGAACGTGATCTCTGGCAGGTGACATCGTACGACCGCAAGGTTTGCCGGGTGGAACTTGAACATGACCGCAAGGGTGTCTGGCCCTTCAAATCGTATCGCGCTGAAGTGGAAATCGAAGGTGTTGCTCCGGGAAGCTGCTATGTCGAACTTACCAGCACTTCCGGAAAAAAGATGAAGGTTTTTGTTGTGGTGGAGTCGCGCCGCTGAAGAAATGGCACACTGCATCCCGGGGAGAATATGCCGCAAATCCAACTGTTGACCCGCACCCGCATCGGCGGGGAAGTCACCCGTATCCGTTTTCAGAATCCGGATACGGGATTTTGTGTATTCGATATACTCTCCAATGATGAGAAAGAAATAACTGCATGCGGAGTAGTTCCCGGCTGTGCCGAAGGACAGACGCTGGAAGCGGACGGCCATTTTGAAAAACATGAGACCTTCGGTTTGCGTTTCCGGATAAGTGAAGCGCGGATCGTTCCGCCGTCAACGACTGCGGGGATCGAGCGTTTTCTCCGGTTTCAGGTTTCCGGTATCGGACCGAAGATGGCTGCTGCTATCGTCCGGCATTTCGGTAAGGAGACGATTCAGATATTGGATTTGTACCCGGGGCGGTTGTGCGAAGTGCCGAAGATCGGCAAGCGCAAGGCGCAGGCGATTGCCAAAGCCTGGAAGAGTTCCCGGGACAGCCGGGAGGATTTGATTTTTCTTCAGGGATTGGGATTGACCCCGGCGTATTGCCAGAAACTCTTGCGCTGTTACGGTGAACGGACGGTGGAGGTGGTGCGCGCCAATCCCTACCGGCTGGCAGAAGATATCAACGGCATCGGTTTTCTCAAAGCGGATGCGGTGGCGCGGGAGCTCGGATTTGCCGCAGATTCGGTTGAACGCATGAGTGCGGCGGTGGTTTTTACGCTGAACAACATGATTTCGGAAGGGCATGTGTGCAGTCCGGTGGAGGAACTTCTGCGCCGGACGGCAGAGCTTTCTTCCCAGAGTGAAAATGTGGTCAAAAGCGGATTGGACAGCGCGGTGGAACGGCGGTTGTTGTTTATTGATAACGGATATTGTTATACGCCGTATCTGCTTCTGGCAGAGAGCCGGTTGCCTCATATTATTGCCAAACTTGCCGGATGCCGGGATTTTTCCGGCAGGAAGCTCGGTCGTATTTCCCCCCGGGGCGATCTGGTGCTGGATGAATTGCAAATGCAAGCGGTACAGGCGGTGTTTTCCCATCCGTTGACCATCATCACCGGCGGTCCCGGTGTCGGTAAGACCACGGTCATCGGAGAAATCGTCCGCCGCGCCAAATCTGCAAGGGTGAAACTTGCGCTCGCCGCGCCGACCGGACGTGCTGCCAAGCGGATGGGGGAAAGTTCCGGCGTGGAAGCGAAAACCTTGCACCGGCTGCTTTTATTCGATCCGTCCACAGGAAAATTTACCTACGACAGCTCCAATTTGCTCAAGTGCGATCTGCTGATAGTTGACGAAGTATCCATGCTGGATATCATTCTGGCATATCAACTTTTTCAGGCGATACCGCAAGGGTGTTCCGTAGTGCTGGTAGGAGATGCCGATCAGCTCCCGTCAGTCGGTGCCGGAAGAGTGTTGCATGATCTTATGAGAAGCGGATTTTTCCATGTGACCCGGTTGACGCGGATATTCCGTCAGTCTGCCGGAAGCCAGATCATCGTCAATGCGCACCGGGTGAATGAAGGGAAACTTCCGGAAAAAAAGGTGGCGCAGAATGATGAATTGCTGGATTTTTACTGGATAGAACAGGATGATGCGGAGCGGAGCGCTGAGCTTATCGGCAAACTGGTGACGGAACGTATTCCGCAGCGTTTCGGTTTTGACCCGATGAGTGAAATACAGGTTTTGTGTCCGATGAACCGCGGCAGTTGCGGCACGGCGGCGCTCAATGAGCAGTTGTCGGCGGTGTTGAATGCGCAGGCCGCGGAATCGTTTCAATTCGGAAGCCGGGTCTTCAAACTCGGAGACCGGGTGATGCAGACGGCGAACAATTATGATAAAAATGTTTTTAACGGCGACTTGGGCAGCATCGTTGCCATTGACCGTTCACGCAAGCACTTTGTGGTGGCGTTTGAAAACTCCCGGCAGGTGGAGTATGCATTTGATGATGCCGACCAGTTGAATCTTGCTTATGCAATAACCATACACAAGTCGCAGGGCAGTGAATTTCCGGCGGTGGTGATACCGTTGCTGACTCAGCATTACATGATGCTCCAGCGGAATCTGCTCTACACCGGCATGACCCGCGCCCGGAAACTGCTCATTTTGATCGGCAGTGCGAAAGCGGTGGAGATGGCGGTCAAAAATATCCGCATGCGCCCGCGATACTCTCAATTGCCTGCGCGGTTGAAAGAGTTGGGTTGAATCACAGCTATCCCATAAGAACAACCAACGGCGGCGCCTCGTGGGCAATCTTACCGGCAAATCTGCGGACTCATCTTCAGTCGAGATATTATGAGAGACACAAGAGGTCTCTCATTTTTTCTGCCAAAAAACAAAAAAGTGGTTTGCCTCTTGATAAAAATGGATTTATTTTAAATCCGAGAACAAAACGAAGTCGCAGTGCGCT
>JAFTRX010000125.1 GCA_017462015.1 Lentisphaeria bacterium | reverse complement strand
GGAACGGCTGTCTCCCTCCGGCTGGCAAGTTTGTGCGCGGTGAAAAGCGTTGCATTGCCTATCGGGTACACCAGCGATTCTGCATGCCAATAGACACACTTCATACCCGAGGTATCGCACTCCTCAAAGATATTTATTGAGAAATGCAGAGAATCATGATTGAATAAGTATTTTGGGTATAACAACGAGGCTGTCGCTAAATCTGAGGTTTTGCAACAGTACCTACGTCCAAAGAATGTCAGAAAGGCAAAAAGATCATTTTTTTTTCGATTTCCGACTTGATTTATCGAAAAAAAGTGATACTTTATCCTTTTGTAGCACGAGCAATGCGATATAAAACCGTTTTTCCGTCACACCATGATCAGATGTAAAAATATGGCAACACTTGCCGGGAGTTTCTGACAGGCTGTGACGGCGGTTTTCAACAACAGCCGTACAAAAATAAAACCATACAGAGAAATTCAAACATAAACGGGATATATGAATATAATATCACATAAAGTCGATTTACTGGTCGCTGGCGGCGGTGTCGCCGGAACTGTTGCCGCCATTGCAGCGGCAAGACGCGGTCTGAAAACCGTTCTGGTTCAGAACCGTCCGGTACTCGGAGGCCCGTCCAGTTCAGAGTGTTCCTGCAACGCCGACGGCGCATGCATCAACGGTGCCCAGGAGTATGTCAACCGGAATGCACGCGAATGCGGTATTCTTGAAGAGATGAAACTGGAAGCCTATTACCGCCGCGCCAACGGCTGGGAACAGCACTGGAGTCTTGTTCTGCGCGAGTGGGCGGAACGCGAAGATAATCTGACCATTCTGCTGAATACAGAAGCATACGATTTGACCATGGAGGGCAGCAGAATCACATCAGTTACCGCCCGGACACTCGGCAGTGAAAAAACGCATCACATCATAGCAGATACATATATCGATTGCAGCGGCGACTCCTTTCTCGGCTGTGCATCCGGTGCAGATTTCCGAATGGGGCGCGAGGCAAGATCGGAATTCGATGAGTTCCTGGCTCCGGAAACAGCTGATAAGAAAACCATGGGATCTTCTATTTCGTTCCGGGCGGAAAATCTCGGTCATCCGGTGCCTTTTGTCGCTCCGTCATGGGCGATAAAAATCAACAGTGACGAAGACTTGCCATACCGTATCCACAATAATCCCAAGCAGGGCTGGTGGTGGCTGGAATACGGCGGTGAACTTGATACGATTGCTGACAATGAACAAATTTACCGCAAACTTCTTTCCATTCTGTTCGGCGTGTGGGATCATGTCAAAAACGGCGGTGACCACGGTGCGGAAAATTACGCGATCAACTGGATATCCTCCATCCCCGGCAAGCGTGAATCGCGGCGACTGATGGGCGACTATATTCTCACTCAAAACGATGTGGTGAAACATCCTGCATTTCCCGACACCGTTGCTTACGGCGGCTGGCCGATCGATATCCATCCCCCCGAAGGCGTATTCGGCAAGGGACACCCCGGCAGTACTCCGCCGATGATCTTCCCCGGCATCTACCCCATTCCTTTCCGCTGTCTGTATTCGCGCAATGTCGATAATCTGATGATGGCAGGACGCAATATCAGTGTAACGCATATCGCTCTGGGCACGACCCGGGTCATGGCAACTTGCGCTCTGTGCGCGCAGGCCGTTGCCGCCGCCGCTGTTCTGATAAAGAAATACGGTGTTTCTCCCCGGGAGATAGGCAAACGGCATATTGCTGAACTGCAAACAATGCTTGCTGAAGATGATTCGGTTCTTCCGATCCTTCCGATCGCGGTCCATGGTCTGCCTGCTACAGCAACTGCCTCCGGGGAATTTGTTCTGCAGATGACGGATGCTGATTCTTTTGAACCGCTGATCGCGCCTCCCAAAAGCACGGATGATCCCTGCGATATTCCGCCGGAAGACCGCAGGAGAGTTCAGATGTTCATCGCTTCTGAAAATAAAATTGAAACGGTAAAGATACGGTTCAAAAACGAAAACTCTGCTCCGGTGCTTCTCAAAGCGGAGTTGTTGAACGATCAATGTGAAGTTGTTTCAACTGCAGAAGCTCCGGCAGTTGACGGCATTGCTGAATTTCATTTCAATGCCCAAACCGTTCCCGGACAACGTTATGCAGTGCGTCTGCCGCAAGTTCCGGGCGTTTGGGTCGCATTGCACCGCCGTTATCTGCCCGGTGTGAACCGAAAACTTGACGGTTGCTATCTGGATAATGACAACTGGTGTTTTGAAACTGTACCGCCGCTCAAACCTTATCCGGCAGAAAATGCCGTCAACGGTATTGCCCGTGCCGGAGAAGCCCAAACGAATATGTGGATATCTTCTCCCGCTCTGCCGCAATGGCTGGAACTTGATTTCGGCAGTAAGAAAAACATCGGCAAAGCAGAACTGATTTTCGACACCAATCTGGATAAGCCCTGTTACTGCGGCATCCCCGCCGAATGTGTCCGGGATTATGAACTGCAATGCCTGCAGAATGGTCAATGGCAGACTGTTGTAAAAGTTTCCGACAACCGTCAGCGTCGCCGTCTGCACACGTTTGAACCGGTCAGAACAGAAAAACTCAGACTCGAAATTACGGCAACCAACGGAGATCCGTGCGCACGGGTTTACGAGTTTCGAGCCCGGGAAGCGTAAAATACTCAGGAGGATCAAATAATGACCTGTATCACCGATTTTTCACACGGGGGCAATGTTTCAACGGCACTGGTGCCAGCAATACGGGCGGCGGCAGAAGGCGATAAACTGCTTTATTTTCCTCCCGGAGAATATCACTTTTACCCGGAAGGATGTTCCGGCAGGTATTGTTATTTTTCCAACAATGACGAGGGGGTGAAAACCATTGCCATCCTGCTGGAGAATATCGATGACTTCACTGTCCGTGGAGAAAATGCGAAATTTATCTTTCACGGACGCATTTCGCCGTTATGCGCTTTCGGCTGCCGCAATTTGACAGTTGAAGGCGTGACGGTGGATTTTGAGGATTCTTTTGTCTCTGATGCAGATTTGATATACCGCAAAGACGGCATCGCCTGGTTCCGCTTCCCCGGCAAGCACCATGTTGAAAATGGCAAAATCGTTTTTACCGGCGATTTCTATGACAATTTTGGCGGGAATTTATATTTTTACTGCTACGACAGAGAAAAAGAAGAAATCACGCATGACTCCACCTGTCTGGTTGTACCGAACTCCGATATTCAGGCTCTTGACGGTCTGGTCGGGATCAGGGACTGTTTTGAAGAAATTGGTACTGATGCTTTTGTCATCAAACACGAATTGCGGTTCTGTCCCGGAATGGTTTTTGACGGTTGCACAGATCTTCAAATACGGAATGTAAAAATCCATCATGCTGCGGGAATGGGATTTTTGATCCAGAACAGTGAAAATTGCTGGATAGATAAGGCAGAAATATCGCCTTGCGGCAGAAGGGTCTCGGTTTCTGATGATGCGCTGCACATTGCCGACTGCCGCGGCAAGCTCCGGATAACGGATTGTGAACTCTCCGGAACTTTGGATGACTCGATCAACGTTCACGGCGTATTCCGGAAATTGAAGTCGCGTATCCCCGGCGGAAAGATGTATTACCTGGAAGCCGGACACTATCAACAGCAGGGGGTTTTCAACATCCGTCCCGGAGACACCATGCAGCTTTTTAGCCGGAAAAATGCAAAGCCTTACGGAAAGGTGAAAATCAGCGGCATCACACCGGTAAACAAGGCATTTGTAATCGTTCGATTCGATGAGAAAGAACTGCCGGAAAACTTTGAGCAGGGAGATCCGGTAATGATCATGGAAACGGCGGCAGAGTTGGAAGTTTGCAACACCCGCTGCCGCACGCTCAACGGGCGCGGCGTGTTGGCATCCGGGCTTGAGCGTGTTCTTATTTCCGGTTGTTATTTTCACACCTCCGGAGCGGGGGTGTTCATATCCGGAGACTTCAGTTTCTGGTATGAATCAGGTCCTGTCAAAGAGGCATTGGTCGAAAATAATATTTTTGACAACTGCAATTACCGCGTATTCACTGCGACGCAGGAACCATTGGCTGTTTTTCCGGAGCTGCCGTCATTGGCGGATGGGTATTTTTATCATGGCACTATCCGTATCAAGGGCAACCGTTTTCTTTCCGCAGAGCGTCCGTTGATTTCGATCCTGTCAGCAGCCGAAGCAGAAGTTACGGAAAACTGTTTTGAACCGGATGATCGTTATCCGTTCATTCCGTACCCGGAAGCAGGATATAATTTTACGACGCCCAACTCCCCGATGGCATCATTTTTGCATTGCGGTATCATCCGGGATACAGAGAACTCCGGATTCCGGAAATAGTCCGCAGGGATTGCCGCCGTTATAAATAAAACACTGAAGGTGATTTTTATGAAATTCTCGTTGTCTGCTATTTGCACATTTGCTTTTTTTTCCGGGTTTGCCGGAAATATCGTACAGGAGCACATGGTAAAAACCCACGATGGAACTGAACTTTACACTCTGACAGCCGTTGCCCGAAAGAACAAAAAATATCCGGTGATAATCCAGCGCAACCCATATTATCTGAACACGCCGAAGGATCTCGCTTTCAGAAAAAAATCTTTAAAAAAAAGAAATCTTGAAGGTTTTGCCTATGTGATCCAGCACTGCCGGGGAACCGGCAAAAGCGGAGGCGATTTTATTCCGTATGTCAACGAAGCTGCGGACGGCATGGATTTGTTGGAGTGGGTGCGCAAACAGGATTTTTACAATGGGGAGATCTACATTTCCGGCGGCAGTTACAGCGCTACTGTTCACGGAGCATATCTCAACACCCCACAGCCGGACATCAAAGGCATATACTGGGCAGCTCAGGACACCGAGCGTTACAACATCATCTACCGCAACGGATTTTTGCGTTTGCAGCTTCACTCCAGCTGGTATTTGAAAATGTATAAGAAAAACTCGGCAATACAGCGAAAACAGCGGATGGCAAAATTCAACTCCTTCCCGTTGAAGGGACTCACCCGCAGAGTCTTTGGCACTCTTGCGGAAGATTATGAAACAATACTCCTCCATCCCGATCAAAAAGACCCGTTCTGGAAAACCCCGGGGTACGGCGGCGGGGAATATGCCAATGCGCTGGTCAATGCCAAAATTCCGACTTTTTTTATTGGCGCATGGCACGATATTTACATTACCGGCATGATCGACATTTGGAGAAAACTTGCTCCGGCACACCGGAACCAGTGTGTTTTTATGATAACGCCCTTTGAACACTCCTATTTAAAACGGCGGAAAAACCTTGCGCCGGAACTGTTTTCTCCCGGAGGATGCCCGTCTGAGTACGCTGGAATTGAAAGCCAGGATGTATATTGGTTCAAACATCTCCGGGAAGGAACGCCGTTGAACCATTTCACCAAAGGACAAATTACCCGATATGTACTTTTCGGCGACCGGTGGGAAACTTCAGCGGATATCGGAAGCAACTCGCGGTATTGCAAATTTTATCTGGCAGAAAACCGGGAATTGACAGCAACACCTCCGCAAACAGGCAAAATAACCTACACCTACGACCCGCGCGATCCGGCAACCTTCAAGGGGGCATGTCACGGCAACTTCGGCGGAGTGGAGTTGCAGGATGCACCAAACTCCCGGCAGGATATCATCTCTTTCATCTCCGAACCGTTTGAAGAAGATAAGAGCGTTGAAGGTGATTTTTACGGTAAATTATTTGTCACATCAACAGCTCCTGACACCTGCTTTTATCTGCGTTTGAGCATAGTAAAAAATGGTCGGGCATTCGGTTTGCGCAATGAAATCGACTCGATTTGCCGAACCAATCAAAATTTTGCTCCGGGCAAAGAGGCGGTCATCGGCTTTAAAATCGCGGCACACAGCTTCAAGGTTGCCAAAGGAGAACGTTTGCGGCTGGATGTATCCAGTTCCTGCTGGCCATATTTTCAGCTGCACAGCAATTTCAGAGGAAATCAGGCGCTGCAAAGGCGGACACAAATTGCCAAAAACACCATCGTGGCCGGGAAATCATTCATCGCAATCCCGTTTTCAGTTTCACGATAAACGAACCTGTCCCCTGCCCCGTTGAAAAAAAGCCATTTCCAAGCTATATTATGCGGATGCATTTTTACAAAGGAGTTGTTAATGTCCCAAATTTTGTGAAACTTTTATGTTATAACTTGCAATATCCTCTTTTACTGTATTGGAATATACCGCAAAGGGGTAATTTGTCAAATAATAAAACGGTTTGATTGCAATCGGTGGATGCAGTGTGAGGCAAGGTCGCAGGTAAATCAAGGCGAATCAGAAGGAGTGGACTATTGTCCTCGACTGAAGATGAGTCCGCTGATTTGCCAAGAGATTGCCCACAATGCGCCGCCGCAGGTTGTATTTTTCACAAAAAATGAGACACAAGGAGTTATTATGGAAAAATATTACACCACATTCGGAAACGGCCAATGGAACAAAGATGACTGGCTCGTTGTGCGCAGTCCCCGCTGGGAAGATGTAAGTCACTGGATACAGAAGGAGGATTGTATATCCAACTACGTTCCGGATGACCTCAAACCCGAAGACATGCAAATGGGGCGCGACCGTACCGGAGAAAGTTACATCAGCATGCTCTTGAAACAGCCGGTCACCGGCAGTGCGAGATTGGCGACGACCTGCGTTTTCCACAGCCGCATGGCACCGCTGATCGTGCTTTCGCGTGAACTGGGACCGATTCACCACGAACATCTGGAGGTGGTGCTTTATGACCGCGGAGTGAATTTGTGGCATCACTTTTACAAAGACGGCAAACCGTCATGGAAGCTGCTTTCATTTATCGAACTTGATTTGGCGATCAATGAAAAACATACGCTCACAGCGGAGATGATTTGCACCCACAAGGGAAAATTCCTGCTTATGGGCTGTGACGGCAAGACCTTCGGCTGCCGGCTCGCCGATGATTGGCCGGAAACATATTATGTCGGATTCACCGGATGTGAGGGGCGAAACAGCTTCTATGATTTCAGTGTCATCCCCGGCAGAACCGATTCCGAAGCGATGCTGGAACGCATCTCCGACTGATATAATTATAATTAACAGCGGCAATCTCGCAACGTTACTGCGAGACTACCGCCGCAAAAATTGGGGCAGTTGCAAAAGTTTGCAACTGCCCCAATGCTTTTTCTGTTGATGCCAAAAGAGTATTCAGTAAAAATCTCTTTCCATTCAACGACTTATTTGCAGATTCTTCGGCTCAGACTTTTTCTCTTTTTTACCGGAATCTTTGCTGCTTTGCGGTTCACCTTTTGCGAACTGGTGCACGGGCTTCCAACCGCAGTTGCGGAAGAAGCTGTAATAATAGCCGCTTGCCAGTGCCGGAACGTTGATTGCGAAAGGATATTCTGCAAAAATCTTCTTCCATTCAACAACCAGTTTGTTGATTTCCGGAATAAGAGTTTTGCGCTGTTTTGCCGGAGTCTTCCAATACTTCATCGCGAATTCGCGGTTCAGCTTGAAGTATTTCAACCCGGCGGCAACGAAGTCGATGCGGCGGAGTTCCGGTGAATCTGCCCCGACTTTTTTGCGGGCATCAGCGAGAATGCCTTCCAGTTTCTTGAAATCATCCGCCGTAAATGCACGGCAGAATTTGCCGAAACCGCCGGTCGGAACCGCAGTCAGATCCTCCATCTGCTTGATGGATTCACCGCCGAGAGAAACATAGTTTCCGGTGAGCTTTTCGCAGTAAGCATAGTAACGCTTCATATCCGCAGAGGCGGCACCGAAACCTTTGTCACAGAAATCGTTGATAAGCTCTTCAAGCGGAGTGGCAGGATCCCACAGCAAGTTGGCGAGGATGTAGTAGTTGAGCGCGTTGGTCGCCCAGTGGTGCGGCAGGGTATCGAAATCACCGCCGACCATACCGGTGGAGGCAAAATGTTTGAGGTCATTCGCCATTTCCCGGAAATACATCAGCGGCATACCGCTGCCGCCGCCGAGGAAGTTCGGACGCCAGCACAACTCTTTTGCCACGCCGGACCAATACTTCCAGTAAGCGCGGTCACGATCACGCTGTTTGGTGTTGAGATATTCGCCGCCGACGAAGGTAACGAGAATGTTGTCCGGGACATCGTGATAATATTCCGGCGGAGCCAGATAACCGGCGTACGCCAGATAGACGACTTTCATCTTCGGTTTATGCTTCTGCAGCTCTCGCGCCGCTTCGCAAGTGAAGCGAAGTACGCGGTCAGTCATCCGGGGATACTGGAAGACGGGACGGTTACGACCGAGAAAAGCGCGGGAAGTGCCGACATATCCGCCGGTAGGATCCCATTTGCGGCAATTTTCGCACATGCACATGATGTCATATCCGCCGTCACTGGGAGAGAAGCGGTAGTATTCGACATTTTTGTTTTTGGGGCGCTTCAAATTGACCAGCGCTTCCTGAACGGCGATCTTGATGGTTTCCGGATTGGATTTGCAAATACGGACATGGGCAGTTTTCATTTTACGGACAGTTTCAAACTGCAACGCGAGCAAATGCGGTTTGGTTTTTCCGTATTTTTTCTGCCAGTTGTAGAAGTTGACACCGCCGCCTTCACGGAGGGTGCCGCCGAGCCGCTGGACAGGAGCCCAGGAACCATGCGCACTGCGGGCCTTGACCACTTCACGAACGTCAAGACCGATAATATCACAGCCCTTGCTCATGCCGGGACGGGAGTTTATCTGAATAACTTTTCCTTCCGGAGTTTTCCAGGGATATTTTCCGCAGGAAAGACCGTTGCGGATAGCGCGCTGCCGGATCGGAGATCGGTCAGTGAGTTTAAATGGCGCGACGCTGATGCTGGTGCTTTTGTTGTAGACTTCACCATCTTTGCCCGGCCAGAGCATGCGGTATCCCAGTGCTTCCCGCATGAAAGTCTGAATACCGATAACGGGAGACGGAGCGCTGATAGTGATGGTGTTGCCGGAGGCAGTGATTTCAACTTTCGGTGAAACTTCGAACTGGATCTTTGTAGCGTAAGCCTGCCGGCGCCACGACCATTTATCACCTTTTGCTCCGACCGCTTTCGGGGCCGGTTGCGGCAGTTTTGCGCTTGCTCCTGCCATTTTGACCAGCAGATTGTTGAGCGTATCGAAGGCAGCGCGCTCGCCGACGCGGCGGGCGATCAGCAGTGCCTGCGGCTTGCCATTGGCAACCAGAACCAGCGGAGCGCCGTTGAGTTTTTCATATTTCCGGGCAGACACCAGCTTTTTCGGCGTGCGCGGTTTGATTTTGGCAGGAGAGGCTTTGGGACCGAGGGGCGTGGGATCCCATATCTCACGTTTTTCTTTGCTCAATGCCGGTTTTACACTCATCAGGATAGAATGGAATTTTTTGGCAAAAGGAAGATATTGTTCCCATGCGGCATTGGCGGCATCGTGATAATGCTGCCAGTATTTGGTGTGGGACTCGGTCAGCCGGACGTTGACAAAATAAACTTTACCTTTGCCGAGTTGATTGACAGTTACGGTCGCACCGGATGCATCTCCGATGATCGGTTTGGCGGTGGTGAGACCGGTCAAAGCGATCATATTTGCCAAATCACTTTTTGCAGGTGTTGCATTGATTGCCCGGGAAGAGCCGGCAGACACTGCCGGTTCGGATTTTTTTGCGTTTGCCCGCGGTGCCAGCATGTGTTCAAAAACTTCAGAAGCGGCAACGCAATCCTTCCATGAGGGGTCTTTCAGCTCCGGAACACTGGACAAACGGGTGAACTTTTTAGCGCCGAGCAATTTCGCCATCAGCCGGGTATTGCTGACACCGGGATCGCTTCCGCCGTCCACAAGAATAAGCAGCACACCGCCGTTGCTGACGAATTTTTCCATCGCCGCGATGTTGGTTTTGTTGAACTCGCGGAAACGGAAGAGATTGTTGCCATGCAGATAGACGACGGCAGAAACTTTGTCAAACTCTTTTCCGGTAAAATTGACCGTCAACGGTTTGTCCTTGTGCCATTGAGGGTTGAACACGGTGGCATTCACCAATTCACCCAAGCGGTTCCAGGAATTCCCCTTCCACACGCCGACCGGTTTGGCGGCGGAAACTGCGGACACCATAAGTGCCGCCAGTACTGCAAACAAAAATTTTACATTTTTCATAAAACACCTTTCTTTTAAATGTTGAACATCTTATACCATTCAACCACGTCACTGGCAGGAGCAACCACCAACCGGCCGATCAACTCCGACTGCAGCGTGGTCAGGCGCGGAGCTTTCTTCAAACGCTCAATGATGCTGTCCCAGTTGGCGACACCATCGCCGGGAGCGAGATGCTGGTCATTTTTACCATTGTTGTCATGCAAATGGGTGGTAACGACCTGATTCAGCATCCGGTCAAGCTGATCGCTCTGGAAGATGACTTTATCATCGTCCCAGCCGCAACGGATCCATTCGGCAATATCGTCGGAAGTTTTGCCCTCCTGTGCCTCAACGAGCAGTGCGTGTCCGGAATCATAACACATGCCGAGATTCGGGTGGTTGTATTTTTCCACGATCGGAGTCAGGAAGTCAGCTGTACATGCCGGGAGAAACAGGTTTTCCAGCGCGATGATGCAGTTGTTCTTTTCTGCCGCAGGGATCAATACATCCAATGCCTGACAAACCCGTTTTTCCGCAGCCGGCAGATCGACATAGGGAAACAGGCCGTAATCTTGAGCAAACTCCCCTACCCGGCGCGTTCTTCCGGCGTGGATGGTAAGCGTGGTCAAGCCCAGCGAACCGGCGATCTCAATGGCGTTGAGCTGGGATTTGATGACCAGTTCAACCGGAACCGGCACACCGAGGGAATCCTCGACCTGGTGCGGTGCGTGGGCATCCCGGATGGTGAGCTTGTTTTTATCTGCCTGATAAAACATTTCACGGCGATACTCCGGATCATCCTTCATCCGCTGCAAATCTTTGGGATTGAGCTGAAGATGTTTGATCCCCGCCCCGGCAAACTCCTCCATGCGGGCGCCGATGGCGGCACCCGTCACGTCCGGCCCCAGATAATGGGTCATTTCCGGCAAAATCATTTTTTTGCTCCTTTTTTTGCGACAGTGCGCAGTTCTTTGAATTTCAACTGGAAATTGTCAAAGTTGACAGTGACAGCTTTATCCTTTGCCGGATTGGAAACGACCACCTTGATCGGATAATCGCCGGGGGCCAATTCCACCGGAACAAAGCGTAACTCATGCCAGTTGTCAGCGCTCTTGAGCTTTTCATCGACCCAAACGCCTTCAAGCTTTTTGTCTCCGAGATAGACAGAGAGATTATTCAGCGGGTTTCCGGCAGATTTGACAAAGAAGCTGAGCGATGCCCGCACCGGAACATCGGAAGATGCCGGGCGCTGCTGGGTAATACTCATTTCTGTCCCGGCAGGCATGTCGAGCTGCAAACTGATACCCTGCCCTGCGTGACAGGGAACCATGTAGTTATCATCGGAATCGCGGTTGGTTTCGGCGGTGTATTTGAACGAACCATTGCCCTTGATGTTTTTGACGATCCAGCTGTAACCGTAATATTCAAACGCGTTGTTGACAACGTAGTTGTACATACCGTTCTTGAGCTGGATCAAAGCAATTTCCGAAAGACCTTTCCACGGACGCAGACTGAAACTGGAACCGCCGAAGAATACGCCGCGGGTGATGGCGTTGTCGCCGGAGTTGGCAAGCAGGAAGGTGTTGCGGGCACCTTCAGCTTTGACCGCACGGGCAGCGACCTTGATAAGGTTCTTTTTCTCCATGCGGATATTGTTGCCAGAGGGCTGCGTCAGCGGCATATTGACACCGGCAGCCGCCAGATCGGCGATGCTGCGCAAAGATTCGGTGGTGACCGCCGCCATACGGATACCGCGGTTGATGAAGTCAACTCGCGCTTTGCGTTCCGGAGTATCGGCAAGTTTACGCGCCTTTTTGATGTAGGGAGCGCACATCTTCTGGAAATCGGCGTTAAAGATCACTTCCGACATCAACCGGTTGCGTTCAGCATAGCCGTTGGGATAATATTTAACCATTTTTCCGGAGAAAAATTGCGGCATGCAAGTTTCAACGCGGTCTTCGATTTTTTCAAAGAGCTCATACATCACCGGACTGGCCTTTGCACCGAATGCGGCATCGCAAAACTCTTTAAGCAGAGCTTCGCGTTTCAGAGTCGGTTCCCAGGAGAGTTTGCACAGGATGTACAAATCACTGGCACGGGCAGCGAAGCATTTGCCGGTTTCACCGTAAATTCCGGCGGCATTGGCTTTGTGCAGAGCTTTGACGTTACGATCGATCTTGCGGCTGTGGTTGAGCGGGTAGTTCATGGTATAATGAGTTCCCCAGTACTCTCTGCCGACGACCTGGGCGCCGGTTTTACCGAGACCGATGATCTTGTTGTTGATCTCATCTTCTTCAGCTCTGTTTTTGGTAAAACCGATAAAGTAGCAGTAAGAGAGATACATGTTGGGCGGGAACTGGATCTTCTGTTCCGGAACGCCGTTGTAGAAGCTGTAGGCGAACATGCCGACTTTAGCTTTGGGATTGATTTTATAGACCTGTTTGGCAATATCCTCGGCAAAATCGTACATGCGGTTGGTCACCGTCAAGTGATTATTGCGCAAGCGCTTGGAGTCATTGCCATCCTGAGCAAGACAATTTGCACATTCGCAGAACCCGAATCCGTCATTGGGAGAGATGGAACGGATTTTGCCATCTTTATGAGAGGCGATCTTTTGTGCAATTATCCGGCGGACATCTTTATTGGATGTACAAAGCTGAGCAGGCCCGCCGAAACTGGGATCGTTGCGCCGGGTCGGGACGGTGGGTTTGGGTTCGCCGATCCACCGGGCAGGAGTGACCAGAGAGTAATATTCCGGATGTTCTTTTCCGTATTTTTCACGCGGAATAAGATGGAAGAATGCATGCTGGAACCCGGAACCGCTGGAGAAGATCGAACGGCCGGTCTTCATCCGCAGCAGCCAGGTATGGAGATCAGCAGCATCTTTGGCAGAAAGAATACGCATTCCGTAAGTGAAACTGCTGGTCATGCGCAGCTTGAACGGCGGCACATAGAGATCAGTACCCTCTTTGACCGTAACCGGCTTGCTTTTTTCGGCAACCGTACCGAGTTCACCGGGCCAGAGGAAGCGGACACCGGCATATTTTTCCAGAAAGGAGGCAACCGCATAGGCAGTACCGGTGAGTTTGGCACGGTCATTACCGTAAATGTAAACTTTGTCTTTTTCACTGTGGATGACGGTGTAGTCGCGTTCAACATCCACCTTGAGCGTGGCATTGGGCTGCTGGATGCCGACAAAAATTCCGGGAAGATGTTTCCCTTTAGTGTAAAGTTTCAGAGAATATTTTTTCCCGAAAACCTTGCTCAGATACTTCTGCAAAACCTGCGCCTGCGCGGCACTTTTTTTGCTGTGCCAGATGGTGGCATCCGCATTGCCCAACTCAAAGGCAGCTGCTGATACGGAAATCAGCAGAGACAGAGCGAGCAGTGAAAGTTTTTTAAATTCCATTCTTTTCAACGTCCTATATTAAAATTTATTTGGCAACACGCTTGATCTCTTTCAACTGCAGCCGCAAATCGTCAAAATTGAAAACTTTCACCTTCCCGGCAGGATTACTGACCGTGAAACGGAAATCATATTTTCCGGGGGCAACGACGATGGGTCTGAAGCGGACTTCGCACCAGTCAACGCGGGTCTGCATACCTTTGTCGACCCAAATCAGTTCCAGCTTGTGTTTTCCGAACCAGGCGTTGACGAATTTCTGCGGCTCACCGCCGGGGCACTTGACAAACATCTGACCGGAAAGCTGCATGGGAGCTTTGGCGGCGATGGGGCGGAGCTGTTTGACTTCCATTACAGCACCGGGCTCAAGGTCTGTCTGCAAACTCACCCCCTGCCCGGCGTGGCTGGTGACCATAAAGTTATTGGGGGCATCGCAGTTATCGGTGGTGACCAGCGCGCTTTTGGCGCTGCCTTTGACCGCTTTGGCATCCCAGCTGTAACCGTAGTATTCAAAAGCACCATTGACCAGATAGTTGAAGTTTCCGGTCAGGATGTCGATCCGGGCGATCTGGGCAAGCGTGTGCCACGGACGGAGATTGATCACATTGCCCAGACCTCTGTCGAAAGCGAAGTTGTTCCCGTAGGTGTATGAATAAATATTCCGTTTTTTGTTGACGTTAAGGGCGTTCTGAACCGTCTTCATCACTTCGCTCTTTTCCATGGGAATGAGGTTTGCGGACGGTTGAGTCAACGGCATATTGACACCGATAGCAGCCAGATCCGCGTTGGCACGGAGAAATTCGGTGGTATTCAGCGCCTTCATCAAACCGATCCGGAAGAAGTTGACACGCGCCTTGCGGTCAGCGGAGTCAGCAAGTTTGGCAGCCTTGTTGAGATATGTTTTACACATCCTGTTGAACTCTTCATTGAAGATAGATGCCTGGAAGCGGTTGAACTCAGCATAATCATTTTTGTAATACTTGAAATTCACGCCTTTTTGAGTCTTGAATTTCCGGGTATTGGACTCTACCCAGTCTTCGATCTTTTCAAAGAGTTCGTACATCACGGGACTGGCTTTTTTACCGAAAGCGGCATCGCAGTAATCTTTGAGGAGATCTTCGCGTTTCAGCGTCGGATTCCAGGCCAGTTTGCACAAAATGTACAAATCGGTGCCGCGGCAGGAGAAGTTTTTGCCGGTTTCGCCGTAGATACCGGCGGCGTTGCACTTGTACAACGTCTTGAGGTTGCGGTCGATCTTGCGGCTGTGACTCAACGGATACCCCATGGTGTAGTGGCATCCCCAGTATTCACGGCCGATGACCTTTGCACCGGTGGCGGCAAGCGCGGTGAGTTTGTTGTTGATCTCATCTTCAGCGGCTTTGTCTTCGGCGCGGTAGATGATATAGCAGTAAGAAAGATACATGTTCGGGGGGAACTTGATCTTCTGATCCGGAATGCCGTCGTAGAAGCTGTAGGCGAACATGCCGACCCGCGCCTTGGGGTTGAGCTTCCACACCTGCCAGGCGATATCCTGAGCAAAATCATACATACGGTTGGTCACACGCAGGTGTCCGGCTTTGCCGGTACGCTGGGCATCCTTACCATCCTGTGCTTTGCAGTTGGCACATTCGCAGAAACCATAGCCGTCATTGGGGGAGATGGAACGGATCCTGCCATCCTTGGAAGCGGCGATTTTCTCAGCAAAAATGCGGCGCACATCTTTATTGGAGGTGCAAACCTGCCACGGCCCGGAAACGGTGGGATCGTTTTTCCGGGTGGGAACGTTGGGTTTGGGCATACCGATCCAGCGCTCAGGCGTGATAAGCGAGTAATATTCCGGATGCGCCTTGCCGTAAACCTGGCGCGGCAGCAGGCCGTTGAACGCATGCTGGAAGCCGGAACCACGGGACTTGGTGGCACGGCCGACCTTGTGATGATCCTGCCAGCGGTCAAGATCGTTGCGCTCCTGCAGAGTGAGAGTGGTTCTGCCGTAGGTAAAGCTGCTGGTCATGCGCAATTCAAAGGGCGGAACAAAAATATCATGCCCGTTGGGAACCGTTACCGGCTTGCTCTTTTCGGCAACCGTACCGAGTTCACCGGGCCAGAGGAAACGGACACCGGCAAACTTTTCCAGAAAATCAAAGGTGGCAAACGCCGAACCTTTGAGACCTTCCTTGTCATTTCCCCAGACAAAAAGCCGCTTGTCATCAGCGTATCTTCCGATAAACTCCTTTTTATCAGCGGGAATGGAATACTTCAATTTTGGAGCGGCAAAACCGATGTAAATGCCGGGATTGCTGAGGCTCTTTTTGTCCGCTTTGCCAAGAAGTACAGTTTTGTATTTTTTTCCAAACACTTTGCCGAGCAGCTTGCTCATTTCAGCCGCCGGAACATTGTTGCCGCGGCTGAAATAGATCGTTTGATCGCTCTTGCCAAGTTCAAAGGCGGCAGCGGTAGCGCAAATTGCGACCGTCAGCACTCCGGTTATAAAAAATTTCAATTTCATTGCTCGATCCTTCAGCGAATTTTCTTGAGTTGCACCTTGAGGTCATCAACATAGACCATCTTGGCACTGCCGCCGAAGAAGCCTTTGGGATTGGCAACTTCCATACGGAAATCGTAAGTTCCGGGTTCGATGTCAAAGGCTTTGAAACGCAATTCATTCCAGCCGTTTTTGTCATTGAGACCTTCGTTCACCCATTTAAGCTCGATTTCCTTATTGCCCAACCAGGCTTTGACCAGTTCCGTCGGATCGCCGTCACACTTGACCATGATATGTCCGGAAACCTGATTTTTCTCTTTGGCTCCGATGAGGCGCTTCTGGGCAAATTTCACCGACTGCCCCGGTTCAAGGTCGATCTTGATGCTGATACCCTGATTGGCATGGCTGTGCACCATGTAGTTGCCCGGATCATCGCAGTTGGTATCGTAAACGTGCGTGGTTTTTCCGGTGCCGGTGATATCCCAGCTGTAAGTGGTGTATTCAAACGCACCGTTGACAAGGAAGTTGTAAGTATTGGTCTTCAAATCAGAAAGAGCAATTTCCGCAAGAGTCTGCCACGGGCGCAAATGGATGCTGTCACTGCGGGTGCTGTGGTAAAAACCGTAGTTTCCACCGCGGGAGGATGCAAAATTACGTTTCGCTTTGGAAGCGGCAACGGCGCGGGAGGCGACTTTGATGATCTCACTGCGCTCCATGATGGTGTTCAAGCCGGAGGGCTGGGTGAGAGACATATTCATACCCATTGCCGCAAGGTCGCGGTAGGAAACCAGCGCGCCGGTGATATACTTGGCATAGAGGATACCGTTTTTGACATATTCCAAACGTGCCTTGCGCTCCGGAGTATCGACCAGTTTCGCCGCTTTTTTGAAGTAACCGTTGCACATTTTGATAAACTTGTCATTGTACATATCGGACATCAAACGGTTGAATTCAGCGTAGCTGTTGGTGTAATACTGATAGTTGACACCGCGTTTGGTCTTGTTGGCGATACCATTTTGAGTCCAGTCCTCGATTTTCTCGTAGAGGTCATACATGACCTTTCCTGCTTTCGGACCGAAAGCGGAAACGCAGAAATCCATCAGAATATCTTCACGTTTAAGCGTGGGATCCCAGGCAAGTTTGCTCAGGATGTAGTGGTCACTGCCACGGGTGGCAAAGCTGCTTCCGGGTTCACCGTAGATACCGGCGGCGTTACCTTTGAACAAAGTTTTAAGGTTGCGGTCGATTTTGCGGCTGTGGGAAAGCGGATAGTTCATCGTGTAGTGAGTACCCCAGTATTCACGGCCGACGACCTTCGCTCCGGTAGCGGACAGTGCGAGCAGTTTGTCATTGATGATTTTTTCAGCGGCAAGATCTTTGGCGGCATAGACCATGTAGCAGTAAGAGAGATACATATTGCCGGGATATTTGACCTTGAAATCAGGTATACCATCGTAGAAGCTATACGCAAACATTCCGACTTTGCCTTTGGGATTGAGTTTCTTGACCCGGTTGGCAATATCCATGGCGAAGTTGTGCATACGGTTGGTCACCATTTGATGACCGCTGCGGAAACGTTTGGCATCAGGGCCATCCTGCGCTTTGCAGTTGGCACATTCGCAAAAGCCGAAGCCGTCGTTGGCAGAAATGGAACGGACGTAGTTATCCTGAGCGGAAGCCAGCTTTTCAGCAATGATGCGGCGCACTTCCGGATTGGAGGTACAGATCTGGTTAGGACCGTATTCATTGGTGCGGGTGGGAACCGTCGGTTTGGGAGTGCCGACCCATTTTTCCGGGGTAACAAGCGAAAAGTATTCCGGATGGGTTTTTCCGTACTTTTTGCGGGGGATCAGACTGGCAAATGCATGCTGGAACCCCGAACCGCGACGGCGGATGGAACTGCCGATCTTGCGGTGGCGCGTCCAGACACCAAGAGTGCCGGAACCTTTGTAGCTGTTGGTCAGGCGGATATCAAAGGGCGGGACATAAAGGTCAAGACCATCTTTGATTGAAACCGGAGCCTTTTTTTCAGCGACCGTACCAAGTTCTCCCGGCCAGAGGAAACGGACACCGGCATGTTTTTCCAGAAATTCAGCGACAGCGTAACCGGTGTTATTGAGATATTTATTCTCTCTGCCGTAGATGAAAAGCTGATTTCCGGCGGCGCTGATGGCGGTAAATTCCTTCTCTTCCGGAACGTTGATTTTATCACCTTTGCGCTGGAAACCGACAAAAATACCGGGCAGAGAAGAGGCTTTCTTTACCGCTTTGAGCGTATACTTTTTGCCAAAAACTTTGTTGAGATAGAAGCTCAACTCTTTGGCATAAATCTGATTTTTCGCATTGTAGTAAATCACGGCATCACTCTTGCCGAGTTCAAATGCGGCAGCCGCAGCACAAATGGCGACTGTGGAAATGAAGAACAATAAAGTTTTGATTTTCATATATCACCTCAACGGATTTTTTTAAGTTGAACTTTGATATCATCGACATAAACCGTTTTGGCGCTGCCGCCGAAGAAACCTTTGGGATTGGCAACTTCCATACGGAAATCATAAGTTCCGGGTTCGATGTCAAAGGCTTTGAAACGCAATTCATTCCAGCCGTTTTTGTCATTGAGACCTTCGTTCACCCATTTAAGCTCGATTTCCTTATTGCCAAACCAGGCTTTGACCAGTTCCGTCGGATCGCCGTCACACTTGACCATGATCTGACCGTTGACCAGATTTTTCTCCCTGGCTCCGATAAGGCGCTTCTGGACAAATTTCACCGACTGCCCCGGTTCAAGGTCGATCTTAATGCTGATACCCTGATTGGCGTGGCTGTGAACCATGTAGTTGGCCTGAGCGTCGCAGTTGACATCAACGACACATTTGGTCTTTCCGGTACCGGAGATATCCCAGCTGTAAGTGGTGTATTCAAACGCACCGTTGACAAGGAAGTTGTAAGAGCCGGTTCTGATATTGGAAAGGGCGATTTCCGCGAGAGTCTGCCACGGGCGCAGATTGATGCTGTCACTGCGGGTACTGTGGAAGAATCCGAAATGTCCGCCGCGGGAAGCGGCAAAAGAACGTTTTGCTTTGGAAGCGGCAACGGCGCGGGAGGCAACTTTGCTGATCTCACTGCGCTCCATGATGGTGTTCAAGCCGGAAGGCTGAGTGAGAGACATATTCATACCCATTGCGGCAAGGTCGCGGTAAGAAACCAGTGCATCGGTGATATACTTGGCATAGAGGATACCGTTTTTGACATATTCCAAGCGCGCTTTGCGTTCCGGAGTGTCGACCAGTTTCGCCGCTTTTTTGAAGTAACCGTTGCACATTTTGATAAATTTATCATTGTACATATCGGACATCAAACGGTTGAATTCGGCGTAACCGTTGTTGTAGTACTTGAAGTTGACGCCCCGTTTATCTTTGTTCGCAACGCCGTTCTGAGTCCAGTCTTCGATTTTTTCATAAAGCTCGTACATCACGGGCGCGGCCTTGGGACCGAACGCCGCGAGGCAGAACTCGTGGAGGATGTCTTCGCGCTTGAGCGAGGGATCCCAGGCAAGTTTGGTAAGAATGTAGTGGTCACTGCCCCGGGTGGCAAAACTCTTTCCGGGTTCACCGTAGATACCGGCGGCGTTGCCTTTGAGCAATGTCTTCAGGTTGCGGTCGATTTTTCGGCTGTGAGAGAGCGGATAGTTCATCGTGTAGTGAGTACCCCAGTATTCACGGCCGACGACCTTCGCTCCGGTGGCGGAAAGCGCGAGCAGTTTGTCATTGATGATTTTTTCCTCCGCAAGATTTTTGGCAGAGTAAACCGAGTAGCAGTAAGAGAGATACATGTTGCCGGGATATTTGACTTTGAAATCCGGAATGCCATCGTAGAAACTGTAGGCAAACATACCGACTTTGCCTTTGGGATTGAGTTTTTTCACCCGGTTGGCAATATCCATGGCGAAGTTGTGCATACGGTTTGTCACCATCTGGTGGTCGCGGCGGAAACGATTGGCATCCGGTCCATCCTGTGCTTTGCAGTTGGCACATTCGCAGAAACCGAAACCATCGTTGGCGGAAATGGAATGAACGCGGTCATCGTTGTAAGAGACAAGCTTTTCGACGATGATGCGGCGGACATCCGGATTAGAGGTGCAAATCTGGTCAGGACCATATTCGTTAGTCCGGGTGGGAACGGTCGGCTTGGGGGTGCCGATCCACTTTTCCGGAGTAACAAGAGAATAGTATTCCGGATGGGTTTTGCCATATTTTGCCCGGGGAAACAGACTGGCAAACGCGTGCTGGAAACCCGATCCGCGACGGCGGATGGAGCTGCCTATTTTGCGATGCCGCGCCCAATCAACCAGATAGCCCCAATCTTTATCGTTGATACCGCCGCGACCGTTGACATAACTGCTGGTCAGGCGGATATCGAAGGGCGGAACAAAGAGATCAAGTCCGTCTTTGACCGTCACGGGAGCTTTTTTTTCTGCGACCGTACCGATTTCACTGGGCCAGAGGAAACGGACACCGGCATGTTTTTCCAGAAATTCAGCGACAGCGTAACCGGTGCAGTTGAGATATTTATTGTCTCTGCCGTAGATGAAAAGCTGATTTCCGGCGGCGCTGATGGCGGTGAATTCCTTCTCTTCCGGAACGTTGATTTTGTCGCCTTTACGCTGGAAGCCGACAAAGATACCGGGCAGAGATGAAACTTTTTTCACCGCTTTGAGAGTGTATTTTTTCCCAAACACCTTGTTGAGATAAAACCCCAACTCCTCTGCATGTGCCTTATTTCTGGCATTGTAGTAGATAACCGCATCACTTTTGCCCACTTCAAAGGCGGATGCGATCACCGTACAGCACAACACCAGACCGGTCAACCATGATTTTTTCATAATGACTCCTTGCTTTGTTGTTTTATTTGGTAATTCTATTAACTGATTTCAAACGCAGGCGCAACTCATCAAAATTGAGCGTAAGCGCATCTCCGCCAAAGAGTCCGACGGGATTGGCGACCACGATACGGAAGGTGTACGTTCCGGGGACGATTTCCAGCGCCTTGGAACGCAGCTCATACCAGTCACCATTGGCGCGGGTCTCATCTTCAACGGCGACCATATCCAGCTGTTTGTCACCAAGGAAAACCTTGAGATATTTCACCGGATTGCCGGAAGCGGATTTGACAAACATGCGGAAACGCGCCTCCATCGGCTCTTTAGCACCGATCGGGCGGAGCTGATTTATCTCCACTTCCGCACCGGGAACCAGGTCAAGCTGCAAACTTATTCCCTGATAAGCGTGGCTGGTCACCATGTAGTTGTTGTCAGCATCGCAGTTGGTGGTGGTGACAAAAGCATTTTTACTCTTGCCCTTGAGATTTTTGATATCCCAGCTGTAAGCGGAGTATTCAAACGCGCCATTGACCAGATAGTTGAATTTGTCGGAAGCAAGATCGATGGAGGCGATTTCGGTCATCGCTCCCCACGGGCGCAAATTCATCGCGTTGGAACGGCGGGAACGGGCGATGTTGTTGGCGAGGCTGTAACGGTTGATGTAAAACTCTTTTTCGTTATAAGCCTTGGACGCGGCACGGATCACGGAAAGAATAGCATTTTTTTCCATGGTGACCTTCAATTCCGACGGCATGGTAAGCGGCATATTGAGACCGATTGCGGCAAGATCCTGATAGGCACACAAGACATCGCTGGTGACTCTGGAAAAATTCACGCCGTTCATAATGTACTGCAAACGCGCTTTCTGTTCCGGGGTCTTGATCAGTTTGGCAGCTTTCCGGAAATAGTCATTGCAGATTTTGCTGAAATCACGACCGAATATCCGCGCCATGACGTAATTGTTTTTGGAGTAAGAGTTGCGGTAAAATTTGTAATTGGGACAGGCGGTATCGGGGTCAACCGCAAAACCTTTTTCCACCCGGTCTTCAATCTTTTCAAAGAGTTCAAACATCACCGGAGCGGCTTTTTTGCCGAAGGCGGAAACGCAGAAATCCATCAGAATGTCTTCGCGTTTCAAATCCGGATTCCAGCTCAATTTGGCAAGGATGTACAAGTCGGAAGCACGCGGTCCGAAACTGCATCCGGTCTCACCGTAGATACCGGCGGCATTGCCCTGACGCAGAGTTTTGATATTGCGGTCGATTTTGCGGCTGTGAGAGAGCGGATACTCCATGGTGTAGTGAGTTCCCCAGTATTCACGACCGATGACTTTGGCTCCGGTGGCGGAAAGTCCGAGTATCTTGTTGTTGATAAAATCTTCTTCCGCTTTGTTTCTTGTTCCGTAAACCAGATAGCAGTAAGAAAGGTACATGTTTCCGGGGAATTTGATTTTTCCATCCGGAACGCCGTCATAGAAACTGTACGCAAACATGCCGACTTTAGCTTTGGGATTGAGCTTTTTCACCTGATTGGCAATATCTTCAGCAAAGTTGTACATGCGGTTGGTCAGGACAAAGTAACGGCTTTTTTTACTGCGTTCAGCATCTTTGCCATCCTGAGCAAGACAGTTGGCACATTCACAGAAACCATAGCCGTCATTGGGAGAAATCGACTGGATGCCTTCGCTTTTGGTGGCGGCAAGTTTCTCTGCGATGATGCGGCGCACATCCGGGTTGGAAGTGCAAAGCTGCCACGGTCCGGGCATGGTGGGATCGCTCAAGCGGGTCGGTTTATCCGGCTTGGGTTCACCGATCCAGTTTTTCGGACTGACCAGAGCGTAATATTCCGGATGCTCTTTGCCGTAAACTTCACGGGGCATCAGGTCTTCAAATGCGTGCTGGAAGCCGGAACCGCGGTGAGCGCGAACAGACTGTCCGACTTTGTGGTGCTTGAGCCAGTTGTCGAGGTCAAAGTTTTCCTGCACGGTACGGTTGCGCGAACCATAGTGAAAACTTTTGGTCAAACGCAGATCGAAAGGCGGGATATAGAGGTCAAGACCATTTTTCACCGTGACCGGCTTTTTCCGTTCGGCAACAGTACCCAATTCTCCGGGCCAAAGGAAACGGACACCGGCATATTTTTCCAGAAATTCAGCAACGGCAAACGCACTGCCGTTGAGCTGTTCTTTGTCATTGCCCCAGAGGAATACCCGGTTGCTGTCGGCAAACGTAGCAATAAATTCTTTTTTATCTGCCGGAATGTTCAATTTTGCACCGGGAGCGGGGAACCCGATGTAGATACCCGGTTTGGAAAAATCGCTGTTTTTGAGCTGAACAGCTTTATACTTCTTACCGAACACCTTTCCGAGAAGCTGACTCATCTCCAGTGCCGGACGGGTATTGATCCGGTTGAAATAGATGTTTGCCCCCTGTTTGCCCAATTCAAAGGCACTTGCTGCAACAGTCATAAGCACTGCTCCCAGGAATAAAATTGTCTTCTTCATACACCACCTTATATTTGAAAATATTAAAAATCATAATCCCAATAATGTTGAGCCTGTCTGTTTCCGGCTTTGGTGCCGCCGTATTCATGATAGAAGTAGGGCAGCTCTTCCTTGTAAGCAGCAGAGTGTCCGTCCCAGTGCAGCACATTGGCATGTTTTGCGTGCGGGAAGACGTTGGAGTTTATCCAGTGGTAACGGGTGTAGCTGCTGCCGACAGTCTGCCGGGAAATTTCCATCATGGCAAACTTCTGCCCCGGCTTTTTGATCCGGCTGAATTTGGTATTTCTGTCATGCGCAAAAAGCTGAGAAGTGGCAATATCTATCGTCCAGGTAAAGTAGACATCAGCACTGGCGCGTTTATTGTTGCCGTTGGCACGCAAGCGGTGAAGCGGATGCTGATAACGCTGCGGACAGAAAAAAGTCTGAACACCGCGCCGTTCCGGTTCTCCTTCCGGAAGATTGGTGTGCGTGATACCGGCTGCCGTATTGGCAGATATATTTGCGCCCGGGAAAAGACGTCTCATACTGTACCACCGGGATTGACCGCTCATGTGATACGGAACCCATTCACTGTCGTTGACGTAAATTTGGATAGCTCCGCCCATTTGTTTCTGGTTATTCATACAACCGGCACTCAACCCGCGCAGTCTGGCACTCTGGATCGCCGGAAGCAATATCGCAGCAAGAATTGCGATAATAGCGATAACAACAAGAAGTTCGATAAGAGTAAAACGATACGTTTTACTCCCACTGCAGTGGGACTTGATACTTACATTATCCATACGACGCCTCCTCCTTTTTTGGTTTAATGCGTTATTGCAATAAACGATTTACGTTCAATGTAATTCATCTCGATACCAACGGATAACCGCGGAACATCCGGATTTTTCAACCGGCACACCGTCACCCGCGCCAGCTCCTCCGCCATAACATCAAAACGCTGGTCATAAGTAGTAAGCATCGGCGCGACCCACGTTCCAATGGGCAGATTATCATAGCCGATAACACTTATTTCCTGCGGAACTTTTATTCCGAGACGGTACGCTTCAAAGATACCGCTCACCGCCATTTCATCGGAGTGGAACACCACCGCAGTCGGGCGCTGTTCCATCCCGGCGATCTCACGCATTACAACGACCGCATTTTTTGCAGATGCCACACCGTCGAAAAAGTGCGCCTGCTCCAGTATGCCGTATCGGCACATGGCCTCTTTCATCGCCGCATAACGGCTGTCTTCGATTATTCCGGCAACCAGAATCCTGCGGTGACCGTTTTCATAAAGCCTTTTCACCACATCGAAGCCGAATGCGGTTTTATCCGGATACACACAATCGTACCCTTTGCGGTCGTTACCCCAGATAATTACCGGTATGCTCATATCAGGCATATTATCTTGCAATCCCGGAGTGATTATCGCTTCAACATTCATTGCAGACATCCGGTCCATAGCATCGCCGAAACTTTTATGCCGTTCATCTCCGCCGTGAAAGTATGAATAAAAAAGCGAGTAACCGTAGTTGCGGAATGCCTCTTCCAGTTCCATGACCAGACTGTGCAAATACCCCTGATTGATGCGCGGCAGAACAACACCGATAATGCGGCTCTTTCCGGTGCGCAAAGCACGGGCGGCAAAATCGGTTTTATAACCCAGTTCATTGACCGCACGCATGATGCGTTCCCGGGTTTCCGGAGCAGAATTCCCCTTCTCACCGGTTCGCAGAACGTAGGAGACCATCGACACGGAACACCCTGCCCTGCGGGCTACATCTGCCATTGTTGTTCTCTTTTTCTTCAAAGAAAGTCCTATTGGTAATATTTGTTATATCGATACAATCAAAAAGCTGTCTCTTCTTGAATCTAGCACATCTGAAATAAAATTACAAGTCAACTTTCAGAAAAACTTGGTGTTTTCTCATTTTTTTGTAAAACTACGACGCGCGCACGATAAGCCGCCTTCTCGTCACGGCGTAGTGTAACGAAGACGGAAGTTTAGATTTCTCACAAAAAAGACACACCTATTCTCCGGGTGACGGAAAATTTCCGTCACCCGTTATTTGCCGGGAAATTTACTTCAACAATTCCCAGAGGGCATCGTGTTCAGCGCCCCAGGGCTGCGGCCACAATGCGGCAAGCTTGGCTTTGACATCGCCGCCTTCAGCAAATTCAGCAGCCGCCATTTTGGCGCCTTTGGCAAAGTTCACAGGAGATCCGCCCTGAGCAAGAACCAGTCTCATGGTTCCGATCACCCGGTCGTCCCAGCTGAGTTTGCGCTCAAGGTCGCGGGTGATGCGGTCAATAGCATCTTTCAGGAACGGATTGGTCATGCGGACAAGAAGTCCATCAACATACGCTTTGAAACCTTCAGAGGTGAACAGCTCGTCGTTGAGAGAAGCATACTTCTTGATGAGTGCGCTGCCGGATTCTTCAAAAAACGCCTTGCGGGCAATTTCAATGAGTTCCGGAGTGGCGGAAATTTCGTCCATCGTCTTGAAGCCTTTTTCTTTGCCGAGCGTGGCAAGGAGGAAGTGCGTGGCGTTGTGGCCGTACAACTTCGCCTCTTCAAAGGGATAAAGATCGCTCTTGACGTGGAGATTCTGCACCTTGCGTTCTTCGATGCCGGGGCAGCTGGAGATGTAAATGGTGTTGAATTCTTCGACCAAATGGGCGTTTTCAACTCCGGCGGCAAGTCCCGGACGGTCGGCAGAAGCGGGAACGACACCACTCATTTTGCCGATAACGGTGTTGAGATAGTAGGTATTGGGGAAGCTGACACCGATGGCTTTTTCCAGCTCTTCGGCGGCGTGGTTGTTGTTTTCCGCAGTATAGAAGAAACGGCGGCGTTCCGGCTGCAGCGCGAAACCAGCCTTGAGCCACGGCGCGCAGTAGGCAAAAAACTTCACGCTGGGAAGCGCAGTCGCCAATTCATCGGCTTCGGCGGCGGCGGCGATGAGCTTTTCAACTTCCGCAGGGTCATTGGGGTTGTACGCTTCCACATTATGATAGGTTTCGCTGTAAACATGGTCAGCGGCGGCGATGTTGATGGTGACACTGCCGGAGGCGTTGACCGCGTTTTTCAACGCTTCATTGACTTCGGCGATAACGATACGGTCAAAGCCGCCTTTGGCAGCTCCGGCGAGAAAGATCCCGGTCTGAATGGGACCGAGACCGATTCCGAGAAAAGTACTCATGATAATATTTCCTTAAACAATTATGGTTATAGTTTTACTTAGCAAAGATATCAACACCTGCGGAAAAAACATCGAGATGCTTTATCAGCGCCGGGATGGTGAAATCATCGGCAATAAGCTGTCCGGGAGCATTCATCTCGGTTCCGGCAAGGAGCGGGATATTGTACTTGACGGCAGTTGCGACAAAGCGGTCAAGTTCCGCAGTAAGTTTTGCCTGCTTTTCCGGAGTGTCGGCGCGCCAGTTGCGGTCGGGGATCAACGTCGCCGCTTTGAGACCATATTTCAAATGGAGTTCAAAGAGACGGTCAACATCGTTTTCTCCGGCGGAAAGACCATTGAGCCACGCCAGAGTCGGCGCCGCACCGCAGTTGATGATGAACTTGTTCATCTCTTCCAGCGTGGGGAAACTTTCCGGAGTGGGAGCAACGTACCCTGCCCCGCCGCGCTTCATGGTCTTGGAACGGATAAGTGCTTCCAGTTTTACAGGATTGCTTTCAAATCCGCCGATCTTCTCCTGCCAGTAAGCGGCAAGTTCGTCTCCGGCAAATTTCTTTTCCGCCATCTGGCGGTAGGCAGTACAAACGTGTCGCTCGGTGACATTGCCATTGGGGGTAAGTTCAGCTGCGACGGCATTGAAATCCAGCGCGATTTCCGGCAGCACAGCGTTGACCTTTTCCACCAGCACCCGGGTACGGGAATTGGCTTTGGCACGCAGGTTGTCTGCGAAAGCTTTTTCGCTGGCAGGCACATTGGAAGAGGAAAATCCGCATCCGAGATGGTAGGCGATACCGGGTTCGCCGGGGGAGTTGATCTCCACATCGGCAAGTTCCGGAATAAAAACGCGGGTTTCCATTCCGGCGGCGGCTTTCACTCCGAGGTAACGGCAGGCGGAGAGGAATTCATCCACGCCGTCCAAAACGTCAAAGTCGACCAGCATCGCGCCGCGCCAGTTGTTCTCCTTGGCGACAGCAGCCAACATGCTGGGGGAATACCCATAACCATTGTACGAGAAAAAACTGTGACAGTGCATATTGAATGCGCTGTACATGTTGCGGACACTTTTCAGCGCATCCAAACGCTGAGCGGCATCAAATGAATTAAGTTGGTTTTTCAATGAATCGTCCATTTTTTATCTTCCCATAAGTTTACGCAATTCCAGCTGCAAAGCCATTTGGAATTTGCGGACATCCTCTTCTGACGGATTTTCACCCTGCAAATTGTCCAGCCCCAGTCGTCCCATATTGTCCAGGAACCATTCGGCAGTCGCGCCGTTGGCAAAGGTGGCACTGCCGGAGAACATCATTCCCGGACGGGCAATTTTGCTGACTTCGATTTTGGTATCACTCAAATCCGGCATCTCCGGAGCCGCCGCCGGGGCAGTATCTTCTTCTTCAGCCGCAGCATCACCCGGAGCTGCGGCTTCCTGTGCCGGTGCAGCTTCCGCCGGAGCTTCAGCCTTCTTCTCCGGATCAAACTTTTTCCAATCCACCTCAAGTTCAGATGCCAGAATACGGACATCCATATAGGTCATATTCTGCTTGAACTCGGCATTGACCAGCGACTGTATCTCCGAAAGCTGTACACCTTCGGCAAGTTTTGCCGCCATAAAAGTTTTGATTTCATTTTCCAGAATTTTATCCATAATGCATCTCACTTGTTTTTGTTTTTCCGGCGCGGAGCCTGATAGGAGGCGCTCCGGATGCTGGCAATCTTTTTGGGACGTTCCACCACTTCCAGAGCAAGCGGAATACCTTCAAGAGAAAAGTTCTTGCGTATCTGCTTCTTCAAAAAGACCAGATAATTGTCTGCCGCCGCATCGACTTTGTTGACAAAGAGCTTGATTTTAGGTGGACGGATACCGGCAAGCGAAGCGTAAAACAGCTTCAACGGCACCGTCGAGACTACGGGCGGCGGCGTCATCTCCAGAGCATCCGCCAACACCCGGTTCAACTTTCCGGTGGTGATTTCGGTACTGCGGTTGGCTGAAACCTTTGCCAGCGCGACTTGGAGCGCATCAAAGTTTATCATCTTCTCCGCGCTGATGAAAACTACCGGCGCAAAGCCCAGCTGCGGCAGTCCACGGCGCAAAGAGGATTCAAGCTCTTTTTCCGCAACATCCTGACACAAATCGATCTTATTGGCAACAATGACACACGCCCGACCGGAACTTTCAATCAAATGAGCGATTTTCCGATCCTGCGCGGTAATGGCGTTGCGGCCGGCTTCGACCACAAACACAACCAATTCGGAGCGTTCCACAGCGCTCTTTGCCCGCATGATGCTGAACAATTCAACAACGTTGTCGATTTTGGTTCCTTTGCGCAAACCGGCGGTATCCACCAGATTGGCAGGCAGCGAACTTCCGTCGCTGTCGGTGATGGAGAACTCCACTTTCACCGCATCTCGGGTGGTTCCGGCGACCGGACTGGTCATCAGACGTTTTTCTCCGAGAAGCGCGTTGATCAAACTGGATTTACCCACATTCGGACGACCGACGACAGCGATGTCGATGGCAGGCTTTTTGCGGATTTGAGAAATATGCACAGCTCCGCACTTGTCCAGCACCGCATTGAACAGATTTCCGATGCCGCCGCGCCGCGTACAGCAAATCGGATAAACTGTACCGAAACCGAGGCGGGCAAATTCCGCAGCATCGTCTTTCAACCGGTCTTCGTCACACTTGTTCACTGCCATAAACACCGGCTTGCCGCTGCTGCGCAACCGTTTGGCAACATCTTCATCAAGCGGAGTCAAACCACTCTGGGCATCGGCAACAAAAATCAGAACATCGGCATCTTCAAGCGCAGCTTTCACCTGCTCAGCAATACCGGTATCCCAGAAGTCGACATTCTTCTCCTTGCCGTCCATCATACCGAGACCGCCGGTATCGACCAGCGTGAACGCCCGGTTTTCCCAGCGTGCTTCCGACACCACCCGATCCCGGGTCACGCCGCTCATCTCATGGACGATCGCCAGCCGCCGTCCGATAACGGCGTTGAACAGACTGGATTTGCCCACGTTGGGACGGCCGACTATCGCCACTACGGGAAGACGGACATTGGTATGTTCGTTGGAAATATTGTTGTTGTCGTTATCGCTCATATTTCACCGGAACGAGTTGATAAGATCACGCAATTCGCGGGCGGCAATGCCGGATTTTTCAGCAAAGTCAGCACCCTTGGAGGCATAAATAATGCCGCGGGAAGAGTTGACGATGATCCCGCCCCAGCCGTTGTCGCAACCGAATTTGACCACTTTTTCGACATCTCCGCCCTGCGCGCCGACACCGGGAACGAGGAAGGGCAATTCCGGGCACATTTCGCGGAGTTCCTTCAGCTCTTCAGGATAGGTCGCGCCGACCACCAGTGCCGCGTTCTTGTTGTAGTTCCATTCATCGCGCACCAGACGGGCGACATGTTTGTAAAGCGGCATGCCGTCAGCAACCAGATTCTGCAAATCACCGGAATGGGGATTGGAAGTACGGCACAGGATAATCACGCCTTTATCAGCGTAATCCAGAAACGGTTTCACCGCATCCAGTCCCATATACGGGTTGACGGTAACACCATCGGCGCCGTAACGGTCAAACGCTTCTTTGGCATACCATTCGGCAGTGGAACCGATATCTCCGCGCTTGACATCGAGAATAACAGGAACGTCCGGAGCATTTTCCTTGATGTACGCGATGCTCTTTTTGAGCGATTCGTCACAATCCTGTCCGGCGTAATATGCCGCCTGCGGCTTGTAGGCACAAACCAGATCTTTGGTCGCGTCGATGATCTGCTTGTTGAATTCAAAAATCGGATCGGCAGCAGATTTCACTGCCTCCGGCAATTTTGCCAGATCCGGGTCAAGTCCGACGCAGACAAAAGAGTTGTTCTTTTTCGCGGCAAAGGCGATTTTTTCCATGAAATTCATTTTCAATAAGTCTCCAGCGGTTCCTTGATTTCAACTGTTTCCCCGGGCGCAACGCTGTAAGCTTGCGGGGTACCTTCCCAGCCGACCTGGAACCATACGGTCTCTGCAGAAGGATTGTATACCCGGCGCCCGTCAGTGCTGAACTGAAGAGCGCGAATGGCTTTCTGATAACGGCAAACTTCAATATTGGTCGCATACCAGATATCATCCCGGCCGCCGAGACGGGCAGCCAGATATTCCATAAACTGCCAGTTTTTCACGCCGCGGTCAAACTCATAGGAGTGTCCCCAGATGTAAAAGAGCAGCGGCAGCGGACGCTTTTCACTGAGAAAATCATCGACAAATTCCAGCGCATCCCGGTAGTGACAGGTCGGATGCCACGCCAGAAAATCTTCCGGCATGTAACGCAGCTTCCGGCACGCGACAGTGGTGCGGGCATATTCGATTCCGGCATGACGGAGAATATCCATTACCTCCGGAGAAAAACTGCCGTTGGGATAAGCAAGCCCGGTGATGACTGTGTCGGACACCGCTTCCAGCTTCTCCCGGTCGTGCCAGACCTCCCGCATCAATTCCGAGCGGGGAATCTGATCGAATGTGGGATGATACTCGCCGTGGCACGCGATTTCATGTCCGGCATAAATCTCTTTTATCTCCTGAGCAGACAGCTCCCGGAAACGCCTCAAACCGGTGTTCAGATTGAACGTTCCCTTCAATCCGTTCCGGTTGAAAATATCGATCAGCTTCCGATCCTGCACCACACCGTCATCAAAGCTGAAAGTTAACGCTTTAAACTTTGCCCCCGGATACATGTAACAAATACGCATATTACTTCTCCAATTTTATAATGATATTGGGGTGTTCACCCTTTTTTACGACATTGACTTCCGCGCTGTCAGCATCGAAATCGATCCGAGTCCGCCATCCGGGACCTTCGATCCGGATTTTCCGGACGTAATACAAATCATTTTTCTGAGTAAAACCGCCGGCTTCGAGAACCCGGTACGCCTTCTCTTCCCCGTAACGGAAAAATTCCGCCTGCAACGGAAATGCCTGATCGGTAGATATCCAGACTTTTATTTTTTCTTTGTGAACAGGATCATCGAGCAAAAACACCCGGCATGATACCACGCCGCCCACGATCTCGGATGAAAACTCTTTTTCCGGTTTGCAAAACAGAAAACTCATCGTCAAATCCGATGCCCGCACACCGACATAGCTGAGTTTGTTCCCCTGCCCGGCTTTTTTCATCGGCACGACACTGGTCAAACCGGAATTCACCGCCTGTCCCAGCATGTAACCTTCGTCCTTCGCCAGAACCAGCTGCCCGATGACCCGATCCGGATGGATGATGACACCGAAATAGACCGGCATGGATACAACCGCAGCACCGCGGCGGCGGTGCTGAAGTTTTCCATGCAGTTTTGCGTAAGTGGCAATCTGATTGCGGCGGCGCGCAAGCTGCAAAAAGTCGTTCATGGGAAGCTTGGAATTATCAGCAAACAACGGCATAGCGCTCATTGCCATAACCGCTGCAACTATTGCAATTTTCACTCCTGCTATGTGGTTATTCATCGAAGACCCTCCCTGCTGTTATTACGGTTTTACCGGGGGAAATTCGCGCTTTCCGAAACCGTAATCAAGCGCTTCTTTGATCGTGCTTACCGGTACGATGGAAAGCTCATTTTTGACATAATCCGGAATTTCTTCCAGATCTTTGACATTTTCCTGCGGAATAAGAATGTTTTTCATTCCGGCGCCGAGCGCTCCGACCAGCTTTTCCCGCAAACCGCCGATAGCGGTCACTTTGCCGGACAAGGTCACTTCCCCGGTCATCGCCAGCTGTTTTATCAACGGCTTGCCGGTAAAAAGCGACGTAAGCGCAAGTGTCATGGTAATACCGGCAGACGGACCGTCTTTCGGCGTAGCTCCATCGGGAACGTGGATATGGATATCGTTCCGGGTAAAAACGTCAGAAGCAATTCCCAGCTCTTCGGCATTCACCCGGACAAAGGTCAATGCGGCATTGGCAGATTCCTGCATGACTTTACCCAGACTGCCGGTAAGTTTGAGTTCTCCTTTGCCGCCGGGAATCATCACCGTTTCCACCGGAAGCACCACTCCGCCGACACCAGTCCACGCCATACCGACCGCACAACCGGGGATCGGCCTGGCGGCGACACTGTCTTTTACATAACGCCGTGCGCCGAGCAATTCAGAAACCGCCTTTTCGGTGACGGAGATAACTTTTTTGCCTTTGTACGCTCCGGAAAGATATTTTCCGGCGATCCGGCGGCATACCCGGGCGATCACCCGGTCAAGTTCACGCACCCCCGCTTCCCGGGTGTAACCATCGATGATCTCATCGATCGCCCCCTGGGTAAAACGCACATTTTTGTCCGCAAGTCCATTGGCTTCCAACTGGCGCTTGACCAGATAACGACGGGCGATCTCCCGCTTTTCAGGAGCAGTGTAACCGGACAGATTGATAACTTCCATACGGTCACGCAACGCGCTGGGAATATCTTCCAGCACATTAGCCGTGGCGATAAAAAACACCTTGGACAAATCCAGCGGCAACTCCACAAAGTTGTCGTTGAAGGTGCTGTTCTGTTCCGGGTCAAGCACTTCCAGCAGTGCGGACGCCGGGTCTCCACGGAAATCGTGCGCAAGTTTGTCGATTTCATCGAGCATAAAAACCGGATTGGCAGAACCGGCACGCTTCAAATTCTGCACGATACGTCCGGGCATGGCGCCGACATAGGTGCGCCGGTGTCCGCGAATTTCCGCTTCATCCCGCATACCGCCCAGCGACATGCGGATAAATTTCCGGTCCATGGAACGGGCGATGGATTGACCGATGGAGGTTTTTCCCACGCCCGGAGGTCCGACCAGACAGAGTATCGGCGCACGCAGATCATAGTCATCTTTTTTCAGCTGCATGACGGCAAGGAACTCCAATATCCGTTTCTTGACATCTTCAAGTCCGAAGTGGTCAGCTTCCAATATCGCTTCCGCGCGGGCGCAATTCAAATCATCTTCAGTAAGCTCGTTCCAGGGAATATCCAGCAGCCAGGTGATGTAATTGTAACTGATATGGTACTCCGGCGCATTCTGGGGCAATACCTCCAACCGGGAAAGCTCCTTGCAAATGCACTCAGAGACATAATCCGGAACATTGGCTTTGTCGAGCCGGAGCGTAAGTGAATAAACATCACTGTTGCCACCCATTTCGCCGAGTTCAGCTTTGATGCTTTTCAACTGTTCACGCAGATAAAACTCCCGCTGGGAATCTCCCATTGCCTCCTGCACTTCAGCATGGATCTTCATGCCGAGTTTGGCAACTTCACATTCGCGGTTGAGCAGCACCGCCAGATAATCCAGCCGATCCTTCAACTCCGGCATGGTGAGCAGCAGATATTTTTCCGCATCCGAAAACCCGACACCGTCAGAAATATGATCCGCCGTGCGGGACGGGGTTTTGGCATTCATCACCGTGTTGCGCAAATCTTCCGGGATCATCGGATGGACACTTGCGTATTCTGCAAACATGGTACGCACAGCATGCTGACGAGCCAGCATGCTGGGAAGTTTGTCCTCGCCGTCGGAGGTGATATGCGCCTGATAACGGGACTGCACCACACGTTTATCATCCTTGCACCGGCACAGCGACTGGTGAACGATGCGCTTCAATCCCCGCAGTACGACCTGACGGGAGTTGTCCGGCATGCGCAAGTCTTTGACCACGCGCGCGAGAACACCGATCTTGCCGTAACGTCTGCCCTCGTAATAAAAATATTCCACGCCGCGTTCATCGACCTCCGGCTCATTGTCCGGCATCTGAAAATAGACCGCCAGCAAACGCCGTTCATTCAACAACGCCTGATCCAGCGCGGCAATGTCGTACTTGATGGTCAATCCGACCGATGCCAGAGAATACGGAAATACAAACGCATCCGTCAAGCCGATGATCGGCAGCGGCGTATCAGCAGTAACGCCGAGAGCGTTCACGGTAAAACTTCCGTGATCTTCTCCGGCGATTTTCTTTTTGAATTCTTCATTCATTTCCATGACTTGTCAACACATCCCTTCCGGAAGTGCTTCAAACTGGCAATTTTCAAGATAGTTGAGCATCTTTTCCAAAGAGACCGCACCGCCGCTTGCCGTGGCAGAACGGAGATTGAAGTTACTGGAGGCACCGCCCAGAGCCAAAGCCTTTTCCAGCGGCCACTCCTGATGAAGCGCGTACATCACACCGGCGCAGAACGCATCACCGGCACCGTTGCTGCCGACGATTTCCGCTTTGGTGATGCGGCAGGATGGGCGGTAAAGGTATTCGCCGTTGCGTTCTTTGGCACACGCGCCTTCGGGAAAGTGGATAACGACCGTATCGCGCACACCATGTTCCAGCATGAAGTCGACGGCGGCGGGCAGTTTCTGCCACAACAGCTTGCCGTCAGCATCACGCAAATCAAAACCGCAGCAGCAGGCAGTTTCAACTTCGTTCACAATGAGAATGTCGATGTAGGGCAGAGCCGGGAGAACCGCAGTACGGAATTTTTCCGGAGCTTCGGAAACAAAGTCAACGACCGTCTTGTAACCTTTTTCCCGCATCGCTTTGAGCAGACGCACCGCTTTGGTTCCGTATTCGGCATCGGGAGCATCCAGCGAGTCCAGAAGCAAAAGATAGCCGAGATAGAAAAATTTGGCAGGAACGTCGATGTTTTCCAGATCTTCGCAGCACAACTCCGCGTTGGCACCGCGGCAATGGAAAAAGGTTCTCTTGCCGTTGCCGGACATCACGTCGGTATAACTGGTCGAAACCGTTTCACTGCGCTTCATGAAACTGCCGTCGATGTTGCGCTTTTCGATCTCCGCCATCAGATAATCGCCTTCGCTGTCCTTGCCCAGTTTTCCGGCAGCATACAGCGGAAGATTGGGATCGGCGGCGCTGATATCAAACAGCACGTTGGCAGGGCCGCCGCCGGGAGCAAACACCTCTTTGGTGATATTGCACAAGTTTCCTTCTCCGGGCCAGCGGTCAATGGTTTTCACCTTGTCCAGAACCCAGTTACCGGCACCGATAATTCCGTTTCTCATAATCATATTCTCCTCTTTATATTTTTCATCAATTCAACATCGTCTGACCGCCGGTCACCGGGATAGCCTGTCCGGTTTCATACTGCTGCACGGCGGCATAACAGATAGCTTTCACCACATCTTCGGGGAAACATCCCCGGCTCATGGGAACCTGACTTTCGTAATGGCGGCGCACATCGTCCACATTCTTCGCTCCCGGAACTTTTCCGGCGTTGAGGTACTGGACAAAAAGTCCGCGAACCGGGTCGCTCCACAAGGGCCCGTCGAGGTAATTTCCGGGACACACCGCATTGACTTTGATCCGGTCAGCGACCAGTTCCAGCGCAAAACTCTGCACCAATCCCAGTCCGCCGAACTTGCTTCCGGCGTATGCACCGTTGTTTTTGGAACCGCTCAAACCGCTCTTGGAGTTGACCTGGACGATATCGGTCCACAAATTGCTCGCCTGATTCTGTTTGGACATGACCCGGGCGCAATATTTGGTGCAAAGGAAAAATCCGTTGTAGTTGATGTCAGTGACAAACTGCCAATCTTTCATCTCAAATGTTTTGACCGAACCGGCACGGGCGACACCGGCATTGGCGACAAAGAGGTCAACGCCGCCGTAAGCTGCAACCACATCGGCAATCAGTTTTTCAACCGATGCTTCATCGGCGACATTCACCGCAAAGCCCCGGGCGCCTTTACCCAGTTCGGCTGCCGCTTTCGCGGCGCCTTCAGCATTCAAGTCGGCAATGGCAACATCAGCTCCAAGCGCGGCAAGTCCTTTGGCGATACCGTAACCGAATCCCTGCGCTCCGCCGGTGACGACTGCCACCATTCCGGTAAGCATGGCATCGCTTCCGGAAGCGACTTTGGCGCGATAGGATTCAACTTCCCAGTTTTCAATAAATTCCCGCTGGGCATCAGAAAGATAATGCACTCCGCCGAATGCAGCGGCGATCTGTTCGATCCGGGAACCGTTTTCCGCAAGAGCCAGCACCGTTTCCGCCGCAGCTTTATTCTTTCCGGCACAGAAGACCGCTTTTCCCGGTACTTCGACCATCCGCGGCGCATAACCGCGCTTTGCCGTAAATGCATCAATGACCGCTTCGTCCACGACATCGCTCTTCACGCCGAAAGCTTTAGCGTAAACCAGATGATCGGGGGTCAACGGACCTGCCGGAATGGAGAACGCCCCACTGCTGCAAACGGTGACACATTTGGCTTTTTTATCGCCGCGCATATATCCGCGCAGAACCGGAGCATACTCCATGACCGTCTCCATGCACGGAGCATCCGCCTTGCTGAACTCCGTGGAAACGCCCTGCTCTGCACAATATTTTTTCAACACATCCATGATGGAAGAGTAAATATTCTTCATCTCCTCTTCGCTGTCCGCTCCGACAAAAACACCGTGGTTCTGCAGGAAAATCACCTGCGGATCACAGTTGTTCGCCTTCCGGTATTCAGCGCAGCGATCGTAAACCTCTTTGGCAAGGACAAAGCCGGGATCACAATAATCCACCCACATCGCCGTCGGAAACAGTTTGGCGCAAACCGCTTTACCATCCTGACCGCAGGTCATGCCGTTGACCAGCGCGGGGTGCGTGTGGACGACAAACTTGAACGGCATGATTTCATGCATCGGAGCTTCAACTGAGGGACGGCCGCCCTCGCCTTCGATGGCAAAGGTCATCACTTTTTTGACTTTCGCTTCCCGCTCGGCGGCACTGGCAAAATCACTCAGCGCAAAACAGGAACGGAGGATCTCCCGATCCATCTTGACGAAATCGCTCTCCTTGATCGCCGCCAGCGACACTCCGCTGGGTTTGACGTAAAGATATTTCTCATCTTTGAACGAGGTATTACCGCCTCCGGCAAGAATAAAATCGGCATCGGCACCGTAAAGGTGCGACAACTCGGCAATGGTTTTCAATGACATTTTCAAGGTCCTTCAAGTTTTATTATAATTTAACGACTTTTCTACACTTATTATAAGATACCACCGGAGTGGCAAACTTTCAAGCCTTATCCGCCGATGATTTTACCGAAACTGAAACAAACTATGCTTATCAGCATCAGCAATGCGGCAAATCCGCGCCGGAACCACATCCCCGAAGAGATTTTGTTTTCCACTTGCGACATTCCGAAACGGCAGGCCAGCACCCCCAGCAAAACAGAAAACAATCCCCTTGAAGATTGGACGACATTTCCGAATACCGGTCCTAAAATTCCAAAGCAGATCAA
Organism: Lentisphaeria bacterium; assembly: GCA_017462015.1. Lineage (GTDB taxonomy): Bacteria > Verrucomicrobiota > Lentisphaeria > Victivallales > Victivallaceae > UBA1784. The sequence goes on along the minus strand of JAFTRX010000125.1, from coordinate 4,562 downwards.
CAGTGTCATCTGCGACAGGAGCCAAATGACGGCAAAAGCACAGGAATCCATCTGCATAGCAAAGTTCCACCGGACTTTTTTAACAAACGGCAAACTGCATATCCCCAACACGGTATAACAGCACAGCGTGATGGATATTCCGGCTTTTACCACATTCCCCCGGTCAACCATATTCACCATTGCCGTTTCCGACAAATCGGTCAGCGAATAACAGACCAATGTCATCGCCAACGCCGCGATCCCTTTCCGATGCAGCTGCTTTCCGCCGCTCCAGTTCATCGCAAATGCCGCCGCAACGCCCAATATCACTCCGGCAAATTGCAGCAAATTGAGCATCTTCCCGTTAAAAATCATCCACAACGCGGACAAGACAATGATCTTCAACCCCAGCAACGATGCCAACCGGCTGGGTTCTATGTACTTCTGCGCAATGAAAAACCCCGTCTGCCCCAAACAGAACATCGTTATCCAGACTATGAGAAAATACCATCCGCCCCGCAAAGCCTCCACCACATCCTGTGACAGAAAAAACGGCAGCAGAACCACACTGCATGCCCCCATGAACAACTGGGAAACTATGAGCAGTTTAAACGCGGATTGGTGTTTTTTGATGAACGCCCCGCTTGCCAGATAGGAGAGCGACTGCATCAATGCCGTAGCAACAGCAAGAGAAACTCCGAAAGACATGCAAATTCCCCTGTTACTTTTCCTGAGCTGTCACCGTCCCGGCTTTCTTCGTAACAAGATGACGGTTGAACGAACTGAATCCGCCATGCTGCCACATCCACAACACAGCACTGCATCCCAGTTGAAACACGCCCCAAAACACCATTATCAGCACAAACATCCGGATGTTTCGCACCGTTTGCACGCTCCACCGGCTGCCGCGCAACCGCACATACAGCCACCAGCTCAGCGCCATGGCAAGATTGCAAATTCCCAGTATTTCTGCTTCAAATCCGGTGCAGTCCCAATTAAAATTCCCCACATAATTGACCAGACTCAACACTTCCAAAATCAAATATGCCGGAATCAGCAAAAACCACAACGCAAAACCATGGAGATTGGCACTTCCCAAATCATAATCCCCGCATCGCCCCACCAGCGTACTTGCCAATATTACAACGACATACGCCAGCATGGCAAGGTCAAACCCGCGCATGGAAACACGCATTTTTTCCTTGATACGGCGGCCGGGAACGACCGAAAGATTTTTCTTTTTCTTAGCCATGTCACCGCCTCCGGGAGTTACGAGATTCCCCGATGCCGCGCACCAGAAGATAGGTTATAAATCCAACCGCCACCATAAACACCGCCAGCGCGGAGTATGCATGCGGCCACCAGACCCCTTCGGTCATCATGGTAAACTCCGACATGCCGCCGACACCGGTTATCACCGTCAACGGCAGGAACACGATATTGATGATCGCCAGATACCGCATGATGACGGACATATTATTGCTGGCAACTGAACTGCGCGACTCCGACATGCTTCGCAAAATCGCGGCATAAATCCGGGAAACATTATCACTCTGCTTGTTTTCAATGGTGATATCTTCCAGAAACTCAAGTTCAGCTTCCTTGAAACCGATCCGTCCTGCGGCACTGCGCAATTTCCCCATCAACAGCAAATTAGCTCCGATCGCCGCTTCATAATAGGTCAAACTTTTCTGCAGTACAAACATATTTACCAAACTCTTGTTGGTCACCGCATATTCGATCTTCTTTTCAATTTCATCGGATATGGTGCGGATGAGCCGCAAGTGCTGAAGAAAGTGCCGCGTGGATTGATGAAGCAGCCGGAGCAGCACTCCGGGAATACTGTTGCCGCGCAACGGCATCCGTCCGTGTTCAAACAACGGCATATCATCGTTCTGAATAATTATGATACGGTCTTCAAACAAAAACGCTCCGATCGACGACACCCGGAAGGTCATCCGCCGGTCCATACCGACATCCTGCGGTCTTTTCATAATGACCGCAACATGATTTTCTTCAAATTCCAGACGGCTTATTTCATCTTCGTCCAATGCGGATGCCAGCGTGTGATTGTCGATTTTGCACTGTTCGACCAGATAGGCTTTTTCTTCATCCGACGGATCGCTGTAAACCTGAATACATCCCAGCTGTCCCTGCGGGCAACGCTGGATTCTGCCATCCACCAGTTCATAACATTTCAACATTTTCCTGCTTCCTTTGATTTTCTCTGCATACTCAAAGCAAAGGGTGACTTGCTTCCGATTCCGACCGGAGCGTCAGACAGGTTCATCCGGGGGGATACCAAACGGTCAAAACTTCCCGGCAGGAATCTCAAATCTGAGCGTTCCGGCACAACACTCTCGGGGTCCGGGGTCATCTATACTGCTCATTATCTGTCTTCCTGAAGTTGTTTTTCTTGATTTCCGGCAAAAACTGCCTTGTATTCTATAAAAAATAGCATTTAAAAAAAATTTTTCAACCCTTGAAACTTTAAAATTTGCATTTTTATTGAGTTGATGGTATAGTATTGTACGATGAATAATAACGATGGAGTTTTTTTCGATCATGATGTGCGATATTTGTAAAATCCGTGAAGCAACGGTTCACATAAAAGAGTTCCACAACGGCGAGTGCAAAAGCACCCACCTCTGCGCGGAATGTGCCGAAAAACGCGAAGAACAGGGCGAACTCGGCGCCCTCGGCTTCAAACTTTCAGAGCTTCTCTTCAATGCCGCAGCCAAAAATGCAAAAGAGGAAAAGCCCGCAACGGAAACTGCCGACACTCCCCCCGCCGAAACCCTGACCTGCCCGGTCTGCTCCTGGACTACGGAAAAAATCCGTTCCAGCAACGGCAAAGTCGGTTGTCCGGAGTGTTACAACGTCTTTTCCGCTCTCCTTGCCGATGCCTTTTCGCAAGTTCAGCGCAGTGCAATTCACCTGGGTAAACATCCCCGTACTCCCAACGCCCCGGCTTCCGGAGCGCTCCGTCAGGAATTGAAAAAACTGCAAACCGAACTTGCCGATGCCGTCTCCCGCGAAGAGTACGAACACGCCGCCGTCTGCCGCGACCGCATCAATCTTATCCGCAAACAACTTGAGGAGATGGAAGCATGAGCAGCCCGATCGACGACCTCTTCTCTCTTCCGGTAAGTTTTCTCGACAATGCTCCGGGGGAGATCGCCCTTTCCACCCGTATCCGGCTTGCCCGCAATCTGGCGGGACTCCCCTTCCCCAACGCCGCATCGCAAGAGGAAAAATGCGATATCTGCGACAAAATAACTGCGGCGGTCAATGACGGACATATTCTGGATTTCGGCAAAAAACACCGGGAATTCGACCTTGCTCAACTTTCTGACATCGACCGCAACGTTCTCCTTGAACGCCGCCTTGCCAGCGCGGAATTTATCGCCCCCCCGCTGGAGGGCAAGCGTTTGCTGGTCTGCCCTCTGGAACGCTGCTCCATCATGGTCAACGAAGAAGACCAGATCCGGATGCAATCCATCCGTCCCGGTTTTCAACTTCAGGAAGTTTATGAAGAAATCAACGCTATCGACGATGCGTTAAGTGAGCAACTGGAATTCGCCTTCGACAATCAGCTAGGTTTCCTCACCAGCTGCCCCACCAATGCCGGTACCGGCATGCGCGCTTCTGTAATGCTCCACCTCCCTGCCCTCGTTCTTTCCGGTCAAATCCTGCCCACCATTCAGGGCATCAACAAACTTCATCTGGCAGTACGCGGCATCTTCGGCGAAGGCACCGACAACCGCGGCAACCTCTTCCAGATATCCAACCAATACACTCTCGGCGAAAGTGAAGCCAAGACCATCGCTTCTCTCGATGCAGTCATAACTCAACTCATCCTGCACGAAAAACAGGCACGCAAAAATCTTCTCCAGCGTGACCGCTTCACTCTCCTTGACAACATCGGTCGCGCTTACGGCATCCTGCGCCACAGTTACAAACTTTCCAGCGCAGAAACATTGCAATCCCTCTCCTTCGTCCGCATGGGTGTCGATATGGGATTCTTCGCCTCGATCGACATCAAAGCTGTAAACGAACTTTTCATCGCCATCGGTTCTGCCCACTTGCAAAAATCCGCCGGCCGTTCTCTTTCCGACACTGAACGCGACATCTCCCGCGCGGAATTATGCCGCCAAAAACTCAAATAGAGAGGCGACGATCTCGCTTGCTACTGCGAGCCTTTCCGGCGGACGGCGGCTCGGTTGAGGACAATAGTCCACGCCCTCGCCGCCGCCTTGGAAAAACTCACATTAGCGGCGCGATATCGCCGCCTACGGACTTGGCTGGAGGGTGTGTCGCCTGTCGGCGACCAGGGTAGTGGTAAGTTGCGCCACCTGACGGTGGCTTATGGAACGCCTGTCGGCGTTTTTTCGGTGCCTATAGGCTGGGCTGGCTTTTGTGTCGTCTGTCGGCGACCAGGGTAGTGGTAAGTTGCGCCACCTGACGGTGGCTTATGGAACGCCTATCGGCGTTTTTTCGGTGCCTATAGGCTGGGCTGGCTTTTGTGTCGCCTGTCGGCGACCAGGGTAGTGGTAAGTTGCGCCACCTGCCGGTGGCTTATG
>JAFTRX010000124.1 GCA_017462015.1 Lentisphaeria bacterium | reverse complement strand
GTGTCACTGGTGGCGCGGCGCATGGCGCACGCGCGTTTTTGCTTGCGCAAAACAAAATCTGACAAAATCACTTTTTCAAAATCCTATTTTCTTCCGCTGAAAAAATTGAAAAAACAAGCTTTTTTCTGATTTTATGGGATAGCTGTGATAAAAAATAGACTTTTTGAAAAAAATCTCTTGACAAACAACTTTTTACGTGGTATTTTATATTATGTGATAGAACGATTCTATCAAGACAAATAAGGAGTTCTTATGATGAAAAATTTATTGTCGATTATTGCGAATTTGCCACTGCTGCTGATGAATTTTGCGACCAACGGGAGCAAAAATACCCCGCTTTTCTTGAAAAAGGGAGAGGGGTGCGGGGAGAGGGGAAAAACCTCTTTTCCCGTGAAAAGAAGTTTTTCCTCTTTCCCCGCGAGCCATTTCACTTTGATAGAATTGCGGGTGGGGATTGCAATCATTGCGATATTGGCAGCTATACTGCTGCCCGCTCGGCAGCGCGCCCGCGCCCGAGGACGATCGGTCAACTGCATCAATAATTTGAAAACGATCGCTTCCGCATATCAGAATTACTCGCAGGACAATCAGGACTATTTTCCGCAGTGGGGCGGAAAAGCCTTCTGGTTAAAAGGTCACGAAGATTATAAGCTGATGGGAACCAAAGCACCGGTAAACCATCCGCTGCTGCAATATCTGCTTCCGGGTACAGGAACAGACACCGGCAAAAACAGCAGTAAAAGACTGATTGTCAGACTGGAAAATATCACAGTTTGTCAGGATATGACCAAAGTCATGGATCCGGTCCAGCAGGGAATCAAGGACAACAAAAATCCCAACAGCGGCAGTTACTACGGAACCAATTACTACTGCAACGATGTCATAATCAACATTCCCGGGAAAGCCAATCGCAGTCCAAAATACGGAACTCAAAAAACTCCGTCCGAAGCCAGACTGCATTCAGATTGGCCGGTGAGAAAAAATGTAGCCCATGTGGGAACACATGCCGGCGGCTCTGCCAAAGCACCGATGATAAACTGCAGTTTTGTTGACGGCAGTGTGCGATCAATAAGATTGAAAAATATATTTCACGACGGTGAGGATAATTCTGATTTCAGATATGGCGATTACGGCTGGTATGCCGCTCTTGATACCCGCATTTCAGACCATCAGCAAAAAGCATGGGGCAACAAACGTTAACAAATAAACACAATTTTCACCATGTGAATATTCTGCTTCACAACATCCGGGACAATAACAACTGATTAAAAGGAATAATTGATAATGAAAAAATTTTTTTTGCTGCTGGCGGCACTTTGTCCACTGTTGAGCAAGGCAACTCCTGCTGAAGTCAAGGCGAGCAGCTTCAGCTTTGATCCAACTGATGCGACAGCGTGTCTGCAAAAGGCGATTGATTCCGGAGCGAAAAAAGTGATCGTGGACAACACCGGTAAACCGTGGTTCATCACCCCGGTGAAACTGCGTTCAAACCTGGAACTGGTCTTTGCCGGGAATGTGGTTGTGAAAGCGTTTCCGGGCAGTTATAAAAACAAAAATGCCTGCATGTTCTCCGCATCCGATGCGGACAATGTCACTATTCGCGGCGAAAAGGGCGCACTTTTGGAAATGCGCAAAAAAGATTACCAGAAACAACCGGATTATCTTCACTCCGAGTGGCGGCACTGCATCAGTTTCCGGGGCAGTCACAATATCGTCATCCGTGACCTGACCATCAAAAGTTCCGGCGGCGACGGCATCTACATCTCCAACAGCAAAGGTCGCGGTCCCTGCAAAAATGTATTGATCGAAAATATTATTTCTGATGACCACCACCGGCAGGGCATCAGCATCATCAGCGCTGTCGATCTGCTGATAAAAAATTGCAAGTTCATCAACACTTCCGGCACCGCGCCCCAGTGCGGCATCGACCTCGAACCCAACAATGACAAAGATATGCTGGTCAATAATGTCATAGAAAACTGCGACTTTTACGGCAATGCCGCCAGCGGAGCCACCGTCTTTCTGCCCTATTTGAAAACTCCCGTTTCCATCATCTTCCGCAACTGCAGGATGTATAACAACAACTACGGTATTCGCACCAATGCCAAGCAGAGCGCCAAAGGCAAAAATCAGCAGGGTTCCATCCTCTTTGAAAATTGTCATATTTATGACAACCGTTCCTCCGCTGTCGCCATCAACGGTCAGCAAACGGGCGGCATGACCGTCACCTTACGCAACTGCGTTTTGGACAACCGCAAAAGCGGGAGTTGTGCAATGACGTTCAACAATTCGCGCGTCAGTTCCAACGTTGCCGGGATCACCTTTGAAAATTGCACTCTCCACCCCGGCAAAAAACCGTTGTTCGATGTCATTCAGCGTACCGGATTCGGCATAACGGATATAAAAGGCGACGTAAAACTCATCGGCAAAGACGGCAAGGAAAGCATGATCGACTGGACGGAATTATTTAAAAAATATCCGGAAAACAAAGATTTTCAGAAGTTCGATTTTGCCGAGATCGATTTCACAAAATTACGCCCGGCAAGCAAAAATGTGAAAAATTACAAACCCCATGCATGGCGTATCCGGCGCAGGGGAACTTTCCTGCTCTACATGCCGGAAGCCGGCAGTTACGAAGTTGATTTCACCGGGATCCCCCTGCGCAAAAATTCCCCGGTCCACTTTGAAGTAACAGTGCGGCATGCCAACAATACGCTGGTGGAAAAATTCAATGTGAAAACTGCCAAATACACTCACACCTTCAAGAGTAACGGCAAACGGCTGCTCATCCTCGAAATCCGTAAATGCGACTCGGTAATAGTGAACAGCCGTACCCCCGGATTCGGACTTCTCGTCCAGAACCGGCAGCCGTTCTTCCGCGGCGGAATGAAAAATATCTATTTCAATGTCCCCAAAGGAGTAAAAGAATTCAAAATCGAAGTTCAGGGTACCGGGTACAAGGAATGGGTCACCGCCAAACTGCGCAACGCATCAGGCAAAGTGACAGCCTCCTGCAGAAAGAATCCGGGAGCAGTCATTTTGACCGGCAAACGTACCGATGCTTCCAAAGATGAAGTCTGGCAGCTTCAGGTGTTGGGTAAAGAGGATCACACGATCCGCTTCGGCGCACCACTGGTTCCGGTGATTGCCGCCAACCGGGACCAATTGCTGGTTTACGGGAAATAAAAAAGAATGGCAGGCGATGTAACCTCGAAAGGTACGTTCATGTTTGAAAAAAGTCTGGTTCCGGAGGTAATTTTTGATGAGCGTCCGGATTTTGTGAAACTTTATTATAAAGCCTGGGAACAGGCGGCAGACCATATCAAAACAGTTCCGGGCTTGCCGGTCGAACGCTATATGGACGAGGCATGTATGCCCGGAAGATTGTGGATATGGGATACCTGTTTTATGGTGCACTTCTGCAAATATTCTCCGGACTTTTTCCCCGGCATCCAGAGTCTGGACAACTTCTACATGCCGATGTATGACCGTGCCCCGTCTCCATGCAAGATCCATCACATGGACAATCCGCCGCTGTTTGCGTGGGTGGAGTATGAATATTACCGCTTTACCGGAGACAAGTCCCGCATTTACCGCAATCTGGTGGAGAAATGCTATTTGCAGAAGCATTTTGAATTTCTGGAAAAAGAGTGCCGCTTC
>JAFTRX010000123.1 GCA_017462015.1 Lentisphaeria bacterium | reverse complement strand
TTTGTTTTTTCAATTTTTTCAGCGGAAGAAAATAGGATTTTGAAAAAGTGATTTTGTCAGATTTTGTTTTGCGCAAGCAAAACGCGCGTGCGCTATGCGCCGCGCCACCAGTGACACTGCGTTCAAAATGGTTTGTCGCGATCGGCGGATGGATCGTGGTGCAAGGTTGGGGGTAAATCAAGGCGAAGCTGAAGGAGTGGACTTCCGTCCTCGACTGAAGCTGAGTCCGCAGATTTGCCTCCAAGATTGCCCGCGAGGCGCCGCCGCAGGTTGTTTCTTATGGGACAGCTGTGATTTTTTTGGTAAAGAACCCCAAAAAAACTTGTAATTTCAGCGATGTTGCAGTATATTTATTACTATGAATAAGTATGGAAAATATTTTGCGGCACCCAATGCCGGTTTTTCCGTCTGTGAAGCCACAGGCGGCGCTTTGCGTTGCCTTGAATTGCTTCTTCCGCTTACCCTGCTTCGACTGCGCGGTCGCGCCGCGCAATCAGACAAACTGCGCTGAATGATTCTGCCGGGTTTGAAAATCACCTGCCGTCAGCGTATAAAACAAAAAAAGATTTTCAGCAAAGATTTATCAGTTGACAAGTTTTAAATTTTAATATAATGGATCGAAAAAATGGAAAAATACCCGCAAATAGCTCCAATAAATGTCCCCAACCGGACATGGCCGGATAAAGTTATCACCAAAGCTCCCGTCTGGGCAAGCGTTGACCTCCGCGACGGTAATCAGGCGCTGCCGGTGCCGATGAACCCGGCGCAAAAGCTGGAATATTTCAACATGCTGCTCAACATCGGTTTCAAAGAGATCGAAGTGGCATTCCCCTCCGCCAGCGAAGATGATTTCCGCTTTGTCCGCAACCTGATCGAGCAGAACCTCGTTCCGGATGATGTGCGTATTTCCGTACTCACTCAGGCGCGCAAACACCTGATCGACCGCACCATCGAATCACTGGTCGGTGTCAAATCAGCTATCGCTCACTGCTATGTGGCGACCAGCGACCTCCACGGCAAATTTGTCTTCGGTCACAACCACGCCGATGTACTCAAAATGGCGGTCGAAGGAACCCGCATGGTACGCGATGCCATCGCCGCACACAATCTGGAAAATGTGGTGTCTTACGAATTTTCGCCGGAAGAGTTCACCGACAGCGATTTGAACTTTGTTGTCGACCTCTGCTGCGCGGTAAAAGAGGAGTGGGGCAAATCCACGCCGGACAGCTTTATCCTCAACCTCCCGGCGACCGTGGAACGCCGTCCGCCCAACCAGTACGCTGACATGATCGAACTCTTCTGCCGTCAGTATCCGTTTATGGACGAAACCCGGGTCAGCCTCCATTCCCACAACGATCAGGGCTGTGCCATCGCGGCGACCGAACTTGCCATCCTCGCCGGTGCGACCCGGGTGGAAGGAACGATTTTCGGTCACGGTGAACGTACCGGAAACCTCGACCTCTCCGTCCTCGCGCTGAACTTGATGTCCCGCGGCGTTGACCCGGAACTGAACTTCTCCAACATGCCGGAAATCGTCCGTATCGTCGAACGCAACTCCGGAATTGAAGTTCATCCCCGTCATCCCTATGCCGGTGCGCTGGCGTTTACCGCATTTTCCGGTTCCCACCAGGATGCCATCCGCAAAGGATTGGAAAAACGCAAGGATATCGGCGAATTTTTCCAGCAGGGCTGGAAGATTCCCTACCTCCACATCGACCCGGCTGACGTGGGCAGACAGTATGAGCGCCTCATCCGTATCAACAGCCAATCCGGTAAAGGCGGCGTGGTTTACATTCTGGAAAATGAGTTCGGCATCTATCCGCCCAAGAGCATGCATCCGGAAATCGGCAGAGTCATCCAGCGTTATCTCGATGCCACCGGCGGAGAAATCGACTCATCCAAACTGGAAAGCATCTTCCACGACAGCTTCGTCAACGTTTCCGGCGCGTACAAGATGGAAAACTACCACCGCACCAGCAACGGCGAAGAGTCTGCCGTCACTTTCGACTGGTATGTCAATGGCGAAAAGCATGAGCTTTCAGGTTCCGGCAACGGTCCGTTGTCCGCAGTGGTCCATGCGCTGAAAAACTCCGGTTTGATGCCGTTCTTCAAGCTGGAAGATTTCTCCGAACGCACCCGCGGAAGCGATGCTGATGCACATGCCATGGCATTTGTCGGCATCCGCTGCAGTGAGCGTACCGAACACGGCGAACTCGTCTACGGCGCTGGTGAAAACACCAACCTCGACCGTGCCGCTATCGCCGCATTGGTTTGCGCCCTCAACCGGGCAGTCATCCTCGGAGCGCATCCGCATCCGTAACCGACTCAATGGGAGTTGAAATTCCGGAAATATGAGCAAGCAGTTATCATTATTTCTGAAAATATTTCTTCCGCTGCTGGTCATCGTTGCGGCGGTTCATCTGTGCATCTTCTACGCCATGGGACGCAAACCCGGGCGGAAGGTGGAAAAAGATGTTCCGCCGGTAGCCAACGCGGATTTGTCATCGCTGCCGCCCCCGGCGGCAGCAGACCCTCTGCCCCCGGCAACTCCGGACACGCCGCCTCCGGCAGCAACAGGTCCGCTGCCGGGGTATGATTTTTCCCGGCCCCGGCGGCTGCCTCCGGCGGTTCAACGCTTGAGCACACCGGGCAAGGCGGGAATCATTGTTGACCTCAAATCACGCAAAGTGCTCTGGGCGAAAAATGCCGGCAAGCAGCTTCCGGTGGCATCTCTTACCAAACTGATGACCGCATTATTGCTGATGGAAGACATATCTTCCGGCAGAATAAAGTTCACCACGTCACTGCCCGTCACCTCCGCTGCGACCAGCGTGGAGCGTAGTTGTGTTCTCGGCATGCAGCGCGGCGAACGTTACATCATTGAAGAACTGGTGGCGGCGATGATGATAAACAGCCACAACGATGCCGCAGCCCAGCTGGCGGCAGCAGTTTCCGGAACTGTACCGGAATTTGTAGCCAAGATGAACATCCGCGCAAGGGAGTTGGGTTTGACGTCCGCAAACTTCAACAGCCCCAACGGTTTGCCGCAAGGGAAAAAACGTCGGAACTCCATGTGCAGTGTCACTGACATCACCCGCATTTGCGAAAAATTGATGGAGTACCCCGAATTGATGAAATTTTGCCGGATGAAGAGCAAAAAACTCCATACCGGTAAAGTAGTATACAGTCACAACCATTTGCTCGGCATCCGGAGAAAATCTCCGGAAGTACCCGGTATTTTCGGTTTTAAAACCGGGTATACCGGACGTGCCGGATTCTGTCTGGCATTCGGAGTGAAACGGCAGGAACGGGTGATCATCGGTTGTGTTGCCGGTTTTCCCAGCGCCCGCGACCGGGACAACTTCTGCCGCGCACTGATCGAATGGGCATACTCCATAAAAAGGTAAACTGCATATCATGGAAAATAAAAAATTACGTATATGTCACGTCATCACCCGCATGATCGTCGGCGGAGCGCAGGAGAATACTCTGCTCACCATCAAAGGGCATCTCGCCAACGGCCACCACGTTGAACTTGCCACCGGCCCCTCCCCCGGGCGGGAAGGCAAACTTCTGGAAAATACCGGCATGCCGCAGTTTCCGGTTGTCGAGTTCCCCGATATGGTGCGCGAAGTATCGGCAATCCACGATATCAAAGCGTTTTTTGCGCTGAAAAAATATTTCAAAGCCAATAAATTCGACGTTGTTCACACCCACAGTTCCAAAGCCGGTATCCTGGGACGTCTCGCTGCCCGCGCCGCCGGAGTTCCGGTCGTTGTCCACACGGTACACGGTCAGGCGTTCCACCCCTATCAGAGCAAGTGGAAAAACCGCCTTTTTATCGTGCTGGAACGTTTTGCGGCAAAGTTTTGTGACAAAATCTATGCTGTGGCACAGGCGATGATCGACCAGTGTGTCGCTGCCAAAGTTGCGCCTCGGGAAAAATATATGGTCGTTTACAGCGGTATGGATACCACCGCGTTTGCCAATGCGGCGCGGGAAGAGGAGCTGCGCCGGGAACTTGGTATTCCTGCCGATGCCCGCACTATCGTCACCATCGCCCGCTTATTCCACCAGAAAGGGTATGAATATGTCATTCCGGCGGCTGAAAAAGTTTTACAGGAAATGCCGGATGTCCACTTTCTCTTTGTCGGTGACGGCCCGATGTACGATGAACTCAATGCACATCTCAAAGCAAAAAATATCGACAAAAACTTCCACTTTGCCGGTTTGATTCCGCCCAATGAAGTGTGCCGTTATCTGGCGCAGGCAGATCTGTTGTGGCATTTGTCACTGCATGAAGGTCTTCCCCGCGCGGTGGTGCAGGCGCTTGCAACCGGCATCCCGGCAATCGGCTTTGCGCTCGACGGTACGCCGGAGGTGATCCTCAATGGTGAAACCGGCTACACGACAGCCGCGGAAGATATTGATGCGGTGACCAAATATACTCTGGAACTCTTTTCCGATGAGGAAAAACGCCGCAAATTCGGCAACCGGGGCAAAGAACTGGTTCTCCGTCAGTTTGACTGGCAGTTGATGGCAGACATTCTGGAAGCTGAATTTTTGAAACTTTATGCAGAAAAAACAAATAAAAGCAAGGTATAAAAATGAAAACACATCTTTCTTTGTTCGCGCTTGTTGCGGTCATGTTCCAGCTTTGCGCCGCCGACATCTACGTTGATTACGAAAAGGGCAATGCCCAAAATCCCGGCACGAAAGCCGCCCCTTATGAGCGCTTCTCCAGAGCCATCAAAGCTGCACAGCCCGGAGATACCATCTACATCCTCCCGAGTTCCAAGCCCATCCGCGATACGCTTGTCGCGCGCAAGAAGTGCGGTACTGCCGACAAACCGATCATCATCGACGGTATGAACAACATCTTCCTCGGCACGGAACCGCTTGATCCGAAAGTTTGGAAAGAGTTCAAGCCCGGTTATTTAAAGCGCACAATGGTCGCCGCGGCTTCAAGGACGAACCGTTATTTCATGGTGCGCGACGGCAAGCCGCACCGCATGGGACGCTTCAACAAAGCCAAAGGAAGCAAGGCTTATAAAAAAGTGGAGGAACTTCTGCCGGGCGAATGGACCATCATCCGCGGCAAACAAGTCCGGAATAAAATCTACAGACATGATTTCATCCTCCGTCTGCCCGAAGGCGCCAAAACTGCTGCCGGTTTTGAAGAACCGCTTCAACGCAGAATCTCCGGAGTCAATATCGCCGATGATTGCCACTATCTCACCTTCCGCAACATCATCGTCAAAAACTTCCTCAACGACGGTTACAACATCCACGGCAACTGCCGCAACATCCGTTTTGAAAACGTCGCCGCCCTTTACTGCGGCGATGACGGCATCAGCGCCCACGAAACCTGTCTTATTTATGTCAAAAACTTTGTCGCGATCGGTTGTTCCACCGCCGCATGCCACATCAACAAGTCAGAAAATCATCACGAAAACTTCTATGCTGAACAAATCCTCGGACGGGATCTCTTCTTCACCGACAACACCACCAACACCTTCAAAAATGTCTGGATCAAAGCAGATTCCATCGGCGGTTTCCGGCTGACCACCCGCAAAAATTCCGTACAGAACTTCACGATGACCCACGCCCGTATCATCAACACCAACCCCAACGCGACCGCGCATATCCAGAATGAGGGCAAGCTCATTGCCAAATTCACCGATGTAAAGTTTGCCAATTACCGCAAAGTTGACAAAATTTACACCGTGACCCGCGTAGCTCCGTCTCACATTTCCAGTGAAATCGTAGAGGCACGCAAACGTCTTTTTGCCCTGTTCAACGGACAGCTGGAAAAGGCTCTCGCGCTTTAACTTTCGGGGGACAAGACCATGCGGTTTTTATCAGCAGCGATCACCACAGCAACTGTACTGGCGGCACTCTCCGCCGGTGCAGTGGTTTATCTGCCGGGAACACAAGGCAAGATAAGCCGCCCTATCGCCGCATCAGAACTGCCGGGTATCCGTCCGAAAGCACTGCATACGGAAAACGTCCGGGTCAATGGTGTGTCATTGACACTGGAACTTTACCAGATGAAGACCACACTTGCTCAAATCGTGCGCACAATAAAAAAGAGTTATCTTCCGGAACATATTTCCGCCGGGAATGATTTTGTCAAAGCCGTATTCAAAAACGGCAATTCCCGTGAACGCTGGCTCTTTGTCGCCACCCCCAATCAGCCGGTAACTGCATTTTTTCTCAAAACGCAAGGCGCACTCCCCCGCGCTGTCTGGCCCCGCGAACTGCCGCAGCTTCCCGCCGGCGCCCGGGTCAATATGGTAATGGAGATCCCCCGGGTGAACGCAGTCTACGGCGCATTTGACAACCTCACTTCCTCCGGCAGTGACATGCTGGCATCCTATACCGCGCGTATGGCGAGTGCCGGTTGGTTCCATGCCGGTGCCGAACACTCTCCGGCAATACGCAACTCCGGTGAAGTATATTTCCGCAACACTCCGGAACGTCAAATCTTATGGATAAAATTCAGCGACAACGGTAATGGTGCTTTTTACTTGAAAAAATTCAAATAATTCAGGAGACAATATTATGAAATCATCACTCTTTATCCTTGCAGCAGCGGTATTGGCTTCAACCATCCAGCTCCACGCGGAGACGATACGCTTCCGCGCCGGTAATGTGCTGGCGGCGGAGTTGACCTCCCGCAAAATCGATATTTCCGGTATTCCGGCGGAACTGCCTCCCGTCATTCCCGCCAAACCGATGTATGCCGTTGTCACGGTAAAACTTGACCGTTTCCGTTCCATTTCCATCTTTGACTACACTCTGGTCGCCTCCGGAACAGAATTTCCCTGCGTTGCCATCAACAGCGGCAACGGCTTCGTCCACACCGATGCGCCGATCAGTGATGAAACGGTACAGCTGCTCTTTATCACCGATGCTCTGACCTCCGGAAAAGCTAAACTGGAAACCCATGTCCTCAAATGCAAACTCGCTCCGGGAAAAGATATTTTTGACGTCAAAGTCCACTTTTCCTTCATCGGCAGCAACGCCACAAAATCCCCCGCAACCATCCCCGCTGAAGGTATCATCGAAAAACCGCAACCGCCTAAACCGGCACCCGCTGCCAAACCGGAAGATAAAAATGCCGGTAACAACGATAACGCAGCTGATAACACCGGGGATGAACAATGACTCGCACCCCGGCACCGTTTTTACCCACCTCAGCCAAGGAGATGGAACGTCTGGGCTGGGATGAACTGGATATTATTCTCATCACCGGCGACTGCTACGTCGACCATCCCTCTTTCGGAACCTCCATTATCGGCCGTTATCTGGAAAGTCTCGGCTACCGTGTCGGCATGATTGCCCAGCCCGACTGGAAAGATCCTGCCAGTTTGCAGGTCATGGGACAACCGCGCATCGGGATCGGAGTTTCCAGCGGCAATATGGATTCAATGGTCAATATTTACACGGCAGGACGCCGTATGCGCCGGGATGATATGTTCAGCGAAGACGGCAAAACCGGCAATCGCCCCCCGCATGCGCTTCCGGTCTACTGTCAGCTGGCGCGGCGCGCCTTCCCCGGTAAACCCATTCTCGCCGGTGGTTTGGAAGCGAGCTTGCGCCGGGTGGCACACTACGATTACTGGCAAGACAAAATCCGTCCGTCCATGCTTCTGGACACCAAAGCGGACATTCTGGTCTACGGAATGGGTGAACGCCCGACTCCGGAGTGTTTCCGCCGTTTTGCTTCAGGTGGATCCCTCGCCGGTATCCGCGGCACCGCCCGTCTGCTCGGGAAAAATGCCGCGCTGGAATTTGACCGTACCGGTTATATCGAACTGCCAAGTTATGAAGAGGTGCTTTCCAATAAAGATGCTTTGATGGAACAGACCAAAATCCAGGAAGCAAATATGAATTATTACAGCGCCAGCGGTCTCATCCAGCAGTACGGCGACCGCCTTCTGGTCATCGAGCCACCGGCTGAACCGTTGACTCCGGCGGAGCTTGACCGGGTTCACGAACTTCCGTATGCCCGCCGTCCTCATCCCCAATACAAGGGTAAAATCCCGGCTTTTGAAAGCATTATCAACTCCATTCAGGTCGTGCGCGGATGTCCCGGCGGTTGTGCTTTCTGCGGACTGGTTTCCCATCAGGGACGTACCGTGATGAGCCGCAGTACCGAGTCCGTTATCCGTGAAGCGGAAACTATCGCTGAACGTCCCGGATTCAAGGGTATCATCAGCGATGTCGGCGGTGCTGCCGGTAACCTCTTCGGCAGTACTTATGATATTGAACGCTGTAAAAAATGCAAACGTGTAAGCTGTATTTTTCCCAACCACTGCCCCGGGTATCATTGCGATGGTCAGGCGGTGGTACACATGCTGCGCATGTTGCGTAAACTCCCGAAAATACGCAAACTTTACATCAACTCCGGCATAAGGCTCGACCTCGCACTGCGTCAGCCGGAGCTTTTGCGTGAAATCATCGCGCACCACGTTTCCGGTCACATGAAAGTAGCGCCGGAGCATCTCGATGCCAAAGTGATGAAACTTATGCGTAAAGGCACTCCGGAAGAGTTTTACCGCTTCATGGACGAGTTCAACCGCATTACGAAGGAGTGTAAACTTGAGCAATACATCATTCCGTTGTTCATCTCCAACTTCCCCGGCTGTACCGCCAAAGAGATGAAAACTGTCGATGATTTTCTCAACAAACATCACTGGAGCTTGCAGCAGGTACAGGATTACATTCCGCTGCCCATGACCATGGGGGCAGCCATGTACTACACCGGCAAAGCGCCCGATGGCACCCCCATCGAAGTCAATCGCGGTCTGGCAGAACGCCGTCCCCAGATCGAAGTGCTGAAGAAACGCCGCTCCCCAGTAAAAAAGAAAAGGTAGTTATAACGCTATCGATAAGGGGAGACTGCTCGGGAGAAGGGAAAAACTTTTTTTCACGTGAAAAAAAG
>JAFTRX010000122.1 GCA_017462015.1 Lentisphaeria bacterium | reverse complement strand
GAAGCGCACTATGCGACTTCGGTGTTCTTGGATTAACATAAATCCGTTTTTATCAAGAGGCAAACCACTTTTTGTTTTCAGACAGAAAAAAATGAGAGACCTCTTGTGTCTCTCATAATATCTCGACCCGAGCGGCGAGCGCAGCAAGGCGCGCTCCTGCGCAGCAAGATTGCTCCGTGGTGGCAAAAAAAAATGGAGCCAATTATCGGAATCGAACCGATGACCTGCTCATTACGAGTGAGCTGCTCTACCGACTGAGCTAAATTGGCACCTGTGTTATTGTTGATAATATAGCGCAGGAAATAAAAAAGTCAATGCATACGGTAGAAAAAAAAGAAAAAAACACAACTATTCCCAGATGTTCGGTGTTTTTTCCATCTCTTCCGCGTTGGGGAAGTCCGGGAAGAAATCAAATCCGGTTGCTTCTTCTATTTTATCGACTGCAGTTACAAAAGTGTTCAATCTTCTCTTTGTCGCGTTGTTTGGGATGATAAAAGCCGTCATCCGGTATGGTTCGCTCATGTCGAGTATTATTTTGTAGAATGCATCCGGAACCGGTATTTTTCGGCCGCCCATGACCTTTCTGGTTCCGAAAAACAATGGACCGGTGATGATGCACAATTTTCCTTCTTCCAGCGCCCATTGCCGAACCTTAGATTCCAGGCGTTTCCATATTCCCCGGTTGCACCCCGGCAGTTGCGGAGAAATATTGCTCATATAAAAGCTGTGGGTCATGCTGATTTTGGAAAAACTCATATCCGCCGCCGGAGCCAGATGCCCCCGGTCGTATCCGGTTTTCCGGTAATCTGCCGGTTTGACCGGGTTCAAGCGGATCGCCGGGTCCGGAGCAAATTTGTTGTTGCGTCTTGCTTTAGGCATTTGCAGTTGTTTTGCGGTCAAGATGTAACAGACCCACACCGCCTGTTTGCGCTTGTGGCTGTACCCCAAAGCAAAGCCGCTCCGGTTGAGCAGAATGTCCGGGCTTGAAGGCAGACCGTAGATAAGGTGATTCTCTTCCTGTCCTCTTATTGCCGCCGGAATAATCAGCAACAACAGCAATATTGACAGTTTTTTTACCATTGTTTTACCAGTTCCGTATTGGAATGTTGAGCAGTTCAGAGAGCTGATTTCTCACCGGATGCATCGGATGGCTGGGCAGCGGGCGGTTCTTGGCAAATCCGACGGCGATACCCGTATCCCTGTCGTAGAATCCCTCTCCGCCGATGGCTCCCCCATGCCCGAAGAACCTCGTCCTTTTGTAGACCGGTCCTGACAGTACCAAGCCCAGCCCGAAGTGGTTCCAGGCGCTGTCCGGGATGATATCCTCTTCATCTCTCCACTCTTTTCGGGTGGCAAGCTCCAGTATCTCTTGCGGAAGCAGTTCCACTTGCGGCAGTTCGCCTTTGAGCGCAGCATAAAATCTTGCCAGCGCCCGGGCGCTTCCGCAGGCGTTGAACGATGGTATACAGCTGTGTCTTATTTTTCTGTTCCCGATTTTTTCTGCGTACCACGACGGTTTTTGCAGCATTTCCGTATCATCTACCGGGGCAAATTTTTTATCGCTTTCGTCATCAAGACCAAAGAAAAACTCATTTTCAATTCCGCACGGTTTCAAAATCCGCTCCCGGATGATTTGGCTCAACGGCTTTTTTTCAGTAAGTACCAGCAAATTTCCCGCCAGCCACGCGAAGGTCAACGGGTGATAAACGCACTTTTTCCCCGGTGCGCTCCGGGGAATGATCTCTGCCGTTTTCCGGCACATAAGTTCCCAATCGGCTAAATCGTCATCGGAATTGAGCCGGGGAAGGATATACATACCTGCCCGGTGGGAGAGGATATGCTCCACGGTTATCCGTTTTTTGTCCGGAGTGCCGAACTCCTGCCAGAATTCAGCGAGAGGGGTGTTCAAATCGAACACACCCTTTGCAAGTGATTGCAGCACTGCGGTTGCCAGCAGAGCTTTACCGCAGGAAAAAAGCGGAAACAAGGTATTGGAGGTCACTTTATCGCCCCGGCCTCCCGGAAGAGTTGTTCCGGCGGCGGTATCCAGTACGGCTTTTCCCTGATAATAGATCGCGAACTGGCAGCCGCATTCCCGGCCGGATCGACAGGCGTTATCCAGTACGGCTTGTGCCTGGCGGCTTATCAGTTCCCAATTATACATTTTTTTATAGTCCTGTGTTCTGTAAAAATACCACCTGCGGCGGCGCCTCGCGGGCAATCTTGCGGGCAAATCTACGGATGCCAACTCAGTCGAGTACAGTCGTACACTCCTTCGTTGTCACCTTGATTTACCCCCAACCTTGCACCACGATGCATCCGCCGGTCGAGTTCAACCTTTTTTAAATCTGCGGCGGCGCCTTATGGGCAATCAGCGTTCCGCTGATTGTGTGAAGAGCGCCTCCGGCGCGTGAAGATGTGAAGGTGTGAAGTTCGCCCTTGCGGGCGCATGGATGTGATGCTTGGAGAAGAACGTGTGATTACATGACCCGTTCGATGGTGATTTCCGGATCGATCTCATCGCGGAGGATGCGTTCCAGACCGTTTTTGATGGTCATGGTGGCGTGCGGACACATGCCGCAGGCTCCACGGAGTTTGAGGTGGACAAGCTTACCTTCGATGGAGACGATTTCCAAGTCTCCGCCATCGGCCTGCAAGTGACAACGGAGTTCTTCCAGACGTTTGGTGATTTTTTCTGCCAGATTTTCCATGATGATCTCTCTTTCTTGAATTTGGTTGTTGTTATTGTACTTTGTTTACTATACGGCAGAGGCGGGATAATTTCAAGTTGTTTCCTGATTTTTTTCGCAGATATCTGTGCAGCTGCCCCATACAAGATGACCGGCAAGGCTCTTTTTGACGCCGCGCGGCTTCCACGCATGATCATTTATTGTAAAAATTGCCAAAAAATTATTTTTTAGACTTGACAAGTTTATTTTATGGTGATATTTTTATATCATAATTTCGTATAAAAATCAATAAAAACAGACTGAAACGCGCAGGAGGTCGCGGCAAAATGGGTGCTTTTTTTCAATGGTTAGTAAAGGATGACTGGTTTTTTGTCAGTCCGCTGGACTGGCTTATCATCATCATCCCGGTAGCGTTTGTTCTGTATATGGGGTGGCACTCCCGGCGTTATGTGGTTCAGGTGTCCGACTTCCTTTCTGCCGGTCGTTTGTGCGGTCGATATCTCATCAGTGTGGCGGATATTGCCAATGCTCTGTCGATCATGGGGTTGATTGCTTACGTTGAAGTCCATTACCGTACCGGTTTTGCTCTGGCTTTCTGGAATGCGTTGACCTTGCCGCTGGGCGTAGCGTTGAGTTTGACCGGCTTTGTATCTTACCGTTTCCGCGAAACGAAAGCGATGAGTTTCGGTCAGTATCTGGAAATGCGTTACAGCCGCAAACTGCGTATTTTTGCCTGTGCCTTGCGTTCTCTTACTGAAATGCTTGCCAACATGATCATGCCTGCTATTGCCGGACGTTTCTTTATCTACTATTTCGGTTTTCCGCAATATTTTACCATTTTCGGTGTTGAAATTCCAACTTTCAATGCGCTGATTTTGTTGTGTCTGGTCATGGCGATCGGCATCGTCTGCATGGGCGGTACGCTGGCATTGGTTATTACCGACAGTATTCAGGGTATGTTCTGTTATCCGATCATGGCGACATTTGTGGTTTTTGTTCTGTACAAATTCTCCTGGAACAACGAAATCATTCCGGTACTGACCGACCGTGTTGTCAACCAGAGCTTCCTTGACCCCTACGATATCTCCGAACTGCGCGACTTCAACTTATTTATGGTCGGTTGCGGTTTGATCTCTAGCATCAATAACCGTGCCAGCTGGCTCGGCGCCGGAAACTCCTCCAGTGCCAAAAGTCCGCACGAACAGAAGATGGCGGGGCTCCTCGGCTCTTACCGCGGCAGCTTGAACAGCATCTTCTACGTCCTTATCGCTGCGGCGATGATAACCTACTTCAATCACAAGAATTTTGCTCCGCAGGCGAAAGAGGTTCGTGATACCATCAGTGAACGTATTGCAGAAGGTCTTTTGCACTCTGAAAAACATCAGGAATTGCGGGAGCGTATTATAAGTTCTGTACATAAAAGGGCTCCGCTTGTGCATGAGATCGGAAAAGATGCCAAACTTTCGGAAGAATCCAACCTCGATACCATTTATCTTTCTGAAGTCAAACAGGCTCTCGACAGCAATACCCTCGATACTCCGGAAGTCAACGCCGGTATGTACCAGCAGTTCCGTACCCTGTATGCTCAGATGATGACCGCCGTCGGTATGCGTCACATGATGCCGCCGGGATTGAGCGGACTCTTCTGTCTGCTGATGATCATGGCGATGATCTCCACTGACGATACCCGAATCTTCTCTGCGGCGTTGACCATCACCCAGGACGTGGTGATGCCTTTCATCAAGAAGCCGCTGACTCCGGTCCAGCACTTGTGGGTCATCCGTGGTGTTTCCATTGGTGTAGGTGTGTTCTTCTTCTTCGGTTCGACGATGATGAGTCAGTTGGATTACATCAACCTCTTTATGAGTTCGATGACCTCAATGTGGGTCGGTGCCGGAGCGATGAGTCTGCTCGGACTTTACACCCGGTTCGGTACGACTGCCGGAGCGTGGACGAGTTTGCTGACCGGTTGCGGAATGGCGCTCGGTTACATCGGAATCAAACAGTATTGGACTCACTTCTACGGTTTCCTGAAAGATATGAGCTGGCTGGATGGTTTCACCCGGGTGGTCGAATCCATCTCCCGCCCCTTTGAGCCGTTTGTGGTCTGGCGTGTAAACCCGTACAAGTGTTTTATCAATCCCTACGAATTTACCTTACTTGTGACGCTGGTGTCGTTCACTTTGTACATTGTGGTTTCCAAACAGACCTGCAAAGAGCCGTTCAACCTTGACCGTATGCTCCATCGCGGAAAGTACAATCTGGACAACCTCAATCAGACCAAGACTAAATGGACGTTAGCTACCGTTTTCAGTAAACTTATCGGTATCACTCCGGAATACAGCTTCTGGGATCGGGTAATCGCGCGTTCCATCTTCTGCTACTCCATCGTCTACCGGTTCTTCGGAACGGTGCTTGTGGTTGTTATCTGGAACGTCTTCCAGCGTTGGCCGCAGGGTTGGTGGAGCAAGTATTTCTTCGTAACTACCTTGATGGTGCCGGGAACTGTTACGGTTATCGTTACCTTTTGGTTCGGTATCGGTTCAGTCAAGGATATGATCCAATTGTTCCGCGACTTGAAGACCCGAAAGCTGAACTTCCTCGATAATGGTCAGGTCGAAGGAAATATGTCCCTTGCGGACAAAGCTGAACTTGAAGCTTTGGATGCCGAAAAGGGCAAACAAAAAGCGTAAAAACTGATTACAAAAGTGGGGCTGTTGCAAAACCTCGTCTTGGAATAGTGATGCGAGGCGGTTGCCGCCGAGCGCGCAGGCTGGACGAAGCGAACCGCCGGTCAACAGCCGGCGGACGCGCTGAAGAAATTCAGCGCGGGCGGAGGAAGCCGAGCAG
>JAFTRX010000121.1 GCA_017462015.1 Lentisphaeria bacterium | reverse complement strand
TTTCTCCAAAAAATCTCCCTGCGGCGGCGGGAGAGCCGCCTCGCCGCTCGTGCTTCGCACTCGGCGGTTGCAGTCGATTTTCCGGAGACCTCGCTCTGCGGCATTCCGCAGCTTGCGCTTTGCTCATGCCTTGAGAATGGTCGTTGTTGAATTTTATTATAGTACCTTGCCACGGCGGAGAAGTGCGGGCAATCTTGCTCCTGTCCTCCGTAGCCATCGAGGCGAAGGAGGATGCTCCACGATCCATCCACCGATCGCGAACAGACCACTTTGAACGCAGTGTCACTGGTGGCGCGGCGCATAGCGCACGCGCGTTTCGCTTGCGCAAGACAAAACCTGTCAAAATCTTTTTTCAAAATTTGATTTTCTTCCGCAGAAAAACTTGAGAACATCAACGAATTTTCAATTTTATGGGATATCTGTGTACATTTGCTTGAATTTATCCGCCGGTGACGTTATATTATCGCAACAGTCCAATAAAAAGATAACCTGCGGCGGGGCAAGGTGTACGACTGTACTCGACTGCTTCGGCGCAGGAGCAAGGCGAAGAGAAGCGCCCCAATGCGCCGCCGCAGTAAAGAGTTTCAAAAGGCTGATGCAATCGGCGGATGCAGTGGGCGGCAAGGTCGAGTTTTGCGACGAGTACGAAGCAGGAGTGTACGACTGTACTCGACTGCTTCGGCGCAGGAGCAAGGCGAAGAGATTGCCCCCAATGCGCCGCCGCAGTAGAGTTTGAAAAATGAGACAAAGGAGAAGGTATGATTGAATCCCCCTGGCTAAAAACAATGGAACCGTTTCAACTTTTCGGAAACATCTATTTTGTCGGTTCCGCCCCCGCCTCGACTCACCTGATCGATACCGGTGACGGGCTTATCCTGCTCGACAGCGGTTATCAGGAACGGCTGTATCTGGTGATAAATTCCATCTGGAAATGCGGGTTTTCCCCCGATGACATCAAGTACATCATCCACTCCCACGGTCACATCGACCACGCCGCCGCCACCAAAGCTCTTGTCGAACTCACCGGCGCAAAAACTTTTATCGGAGAAGCCGACTGCGGTATCGTCGACGGTTCCCGCCCCGACCTCACTTGGGCGCGCGAATTCAATACTGCACAGCCTGCCGCCTTTGTTCCGGATGTGCTGCTCCATGACGGCGACAAAATAACCCTCGGCAATGTCGAAATCGACTGCGTTTCCACGCCGGGACACACGCCCGGAACCATCTCTTTCTTCTGGAACGTCGAAGTTGACGGAAAAATCTACCGTGCCGGAACCATGGGCGGCGCCGGTATCAATACCCTCAAAGCAGAGTACATTCGCAAACTTCATCTCGAAAACGAAAACTGGCGCGGAGCTTTCCGCGATTCGATCGCCCGCTGCCGTCAGGAGAAAGTCGACGTTTTCATTGGAAACCATGCCGGACAAAATCAGACACCGGAACGTTACCAACGCCTGCTCGCCGGTGATAAGTACGCTTTTCTCGATCCGGCGGCATGGGGAAAGTTCCTCGACAAATGCGAAGATAACCTCAATAAACTTGAAACAGAAGATCCGCTCTGACCGGGGATCCCCCCGCACTGCAATCAGTTCCAAGTGTCAATTCATGTCAGATCTGTAAAGAGGAAAAACCATGAAAAAAAGTTTGATCTTATGCTTTTTTGCCGCGATGCTGTTTTCAGTTTCCGCAGGCATCCACACCTCAGGAAAAGCTCCGGCTTTCGCGCTTGAAAATCTGGCAATCAGCGCTCCGGCAGAGTTCACTCCTGCCGCTCAGATTTTGAGTAAACTTCTGGAAAAAATCGGCAATGTTCCGGTCGCGGTCACCAACCGGAAAGGCAATATCGTTTTCCGTAAAAGCAGCAAACACACCTCTCAAAGTTTTACAATTCGCACCGAAACCGACGGTATCCTCATTGCCGCAAGTGACCTTGCCGGAGCAAAATTCGCCGTTGCCCGGCTGGCACGGGAACTTGGTTACCGGTACTTTTTCCCCGCTCCGGAATGGGAAGTCGTTCCGGACACGCTCCCGGCGTCCATATCTCTTGATATCAACGAAAGCCCCGACTATTTGAGCCGTTCCATCTGGCCCGGATGGGGAATCTGGAACGACTACCGCAAAGCAACCAATTTTGATGAGATGTGGAAGCTCTTCAATTTCCAGGGCGGCATCACCATCAAATGCGGTCACGTCTACGGCCGTTTTGTCAAACATCGCAAAAAGGTCTTCGATCAGCATCCGGAATATTACGCTTTGCGCAAAGGCAAACGCGACTCCAGCAAACTTTGCATCTCCAATCCGGGGTTGCGCAAGCTCTTTGTCGACTACAAACTGGAGCGTCTTGCCAAGCGCCCTGCGGAACAGAGCGTTTCTGCAGAACCATCCGACGGCGGCGGCTGGTGCGAATGTGAAAACTGCAAAAAACTCGGCTCTTACAGCACACGCGCCGTTATCCTTGCCAACGCCGCCGCCCAGGCTGTCACTGCAAAGTATCCCGGTAAAAAAGTCGGCATGTACGCTTACAACCAGCACTGCCTCGCTCCGGAAATCGATGTCCATCCGGGAGTCGTGGTCAATATTGCCACCGCCTTCATCAAAGGCGGGTACACCATTGATGAGCTTATTTCCGGATGGAGAAAGCGCAAAGCCAATGTCGGCATAAGAGAGTACTATTTTACCGGAACCATCCCCGGTTCCGGCAATGGTTCCAACCCGGCTTACATGAAAGAATCCCTCACCCGCTTCTACAACCTCGGCGCCCGCTACATCACTGCCGAAGCCGGTGATTACTGGGGGGCCGGCGGTCTCGGCTTCTACTCCGGGGCGCACATGATGTGGAACACCTCTCTTGACCCGGCAGAACTTAAAGAGGACTTCCTCAAAAAAGCGTTCCCGGCTTCCTACGCTCCCATGAAAGAGTTTTACGCTCTTTTGGACGGCGCCGATCCCCGCCCGCTCAACGGCGATTTGCTGGGCAGAATGTACCGCCAGCTCAGCGCGGCGAAAAAAATCGCGTCCAAACAGGAACAGCCCCGGATCGCCGCTTTGATTTGCTACACCCGCTTTTGTGAACTCAATTTCAAACTGCTCAACTCCGGCAAATGGGAGGATTACCGCAAATTGATGCACTTTGCCGCCTCGATCCGCGCCACCCGTATGGTTCACACTTACGGCATGTTCCGTTCCCCCGGAAGGCTCTGCCCCTCCGGCATGCTCAGCAAAAAGCTGGATGTCAACTGGATGAACACCCCTGCTCCCGGCGCCGCCGACCTCGATAAATTCGTTTCTGACGGAATCAAAAACAACAAACTGCTGGATTTCAAGGTAAAAAGTTTCAGCAATGATCTGGTCGTACTCAGCAACCCCAAAGGAGTTTCCACTATCAATGCCGGAAATTCCCGTTGGAAGATATACTATTATCTCTGGAGCGACGGCAAACCTTTCACAGTCGAAGTTACCGGCGGCTTGATCAAGCACTACCGCAACCGGGGCAATGTCATTTTGCAGCTGGTTCAAGTCGGCGGAGAATCCGATACCGGCGAAATGGAAACCGTTGTCCATTACGACCGCAGCGTGCCGCCGGATGGCACTCCCCGCAAAGTGGTGCTGATTCCCAAACACCCCGGACTGCACAAACTGATCGTCAATGACAATGGCGACATGACCAGAATCAACTGGCCGACCGGCATGGCGGTTGCCCGCCCGGTGGAACGGGAACGCGCTCCGGAACTCAACGGAACATTCTACTTCTACGTCCCGCATGGCACTGCACAAATCGGATTTTATGCAAAAACCAAGCGCGGCAGCATCGTCGCCCCCAACGGGAAAACCATCCGCCGTTTGAACAAACACAATGGTTACTACAGTTTCAACGTCACCCCGGAACAGTGCGGAAAAGTCTGGAAGATAAGCAATATGCTCGGAACCGTCAAATTCCTGACCATTCCGCCGCATCTCTCTTTAAGATCATCAAAAATTCTTATTCCCCAAGAAGTGAAAGGAAAATAAATGAAAAAACAGATCAACATGATCACCGCAGGAGTGCTGGCACTGTCAATAACGACCGGTTGTCAAAGCACCCAAAAAGATTGTACCAACTTTCCGGATGGCGGTTTGACTCTGGTCAAAAACGGCAAACCGGCAGCGACCATTCTGGTCAATGCACCGATTGCCAATGAGGGAATTCCCCTCCGGGAAAGACAATCAGAAAAACTTTCCCGTGACGTTCTTGCTCAGAGAGTTCTGCGTACCGCCGTCGATGATTTGAACTATCACCTCAAAGCTATGACCGGAACCACTCTTCCGGTGGCGTACAACACCAATTTGAAAACTCCCGTCCTCGTGCTGGAAATCAAAAATGATGCCGCTCAGGATGAATTTTTCATCTCCTGCACTCAGGACAAAGCGGTCATCTCCGGAAAGGATGGTTTTGCCATCG
This sequence comes from Lentisphaeria bacterium, assembly GCA_017462015.1. Taxonomy (GTDB): domain Bacteria; phylum Verrucomicrobiota; class Lentisphaeria; order Victivallales; family Victivallaceae; genus UBA1784. Next base: position 2,175 of record JAFTRX010000121.1, on the reverse strand, counting down.
CTCACGGTATTTATGAGCTGCTCTCCCGACAGGGATGTGACTGGGTTTTCCCCGGTCCTGCCGGAGAAGTCATCCCCAAAAGAGCGACCGTTTCCACCGGCGTATTCAATTACACCAGCAAGCCTGATTTTGCCGTCCGCTGCCCCTGGTATCCCGACAACGGCTCCCGCAGCAAGCACAGCCCGGCGGAACTGAGAAACTTCAACATGTGGAAACTGCGCCACAAACTGCAGTTGACCCGTTACAATCATCCGCTGGTGATGATCGGCGGCCATGTTTCCGATGCACTCATTCGCAAATATCAGAAACTTTTTGACAAAAACCCGGATATGTACGCCCTTGTCCGCAATGTGGACGGTTCATTCACCCGCAGAGGCCCTCAGCTTGAAACCACCAATCCCAAGGTTATCAAGATGATTGAAAACTACATCCGGGATATTTTCAAAAAGCGGAATTGGCCCAAAGATAAAAAAGTCTGCATCGGTGTCGGCCCGGCTGACGGCGGCGGTTATTCCGAATCCATCGAAAGCCAGATGGCTTCCAGCGGCAGACTTGATCCTGCCACCGGAAACAAGGACTTTACCGACTTGCAGATATTGTTGTGCAACACCCTTTTGGAACGGATGGAAAAAGAGTTCCCCAATCTCCATCTCGGATTCTACCTTTACAGCAACCACGCCGACTATCCGGTCCGCTACAAGCCCCATCCCAAAATCGTACTGGTCATCGCGGACATCAGCTACTCCCGTCTCCACGGAACTCTTGAAACGCAGAGCAAAACCCGTAACTATTACCGCACGATTCTGGAAAAATGGAAAGATTCCCCCAATGTGAAGTTTTTCCGCGGCTACAACTGGAACCTCGCTGAAAACGTCCTGCCTTACAGCAAGTTGATCATGTGGGAAAATGACCTTCCCCTCTATAAATCCCTCAACGTTCAGGGCGTTTACAACGAAACCACCAAAGGTGTCTCCAACCTCGCCATCGGCAACTACATGGAAGCCAAAATGCTCTGGGATACCAAGCTCAAATGGCGTGACGTCCTGCATACCTTCTGCCGCAATGCCTATGGCAAAGCCGCTGCTCCCATGGAAAAATATTTTATGGAAGTTACGCTGCGCCAGTCCAAATCCGGACAGGAAGCCGGTTCTTTCCACGCATTCCGCAAAATCTACGACCAGAAGTTCGTTGACCAAGCGCGCAAATGGTTTGCCCGGGCATACGATCTTGCGGAAAACGCGGCGGTAAAAGAACGCATCCGCATTGCAGAACTCTCCCTTTCCACGCTGGAAGATCACCTCAAATTCAAAAATGCCTTCAACAACTTTGAATTCGACAAAGCCAAAGAGCTGTTTGACAAGATCATGGGCGACCTCAAAGTCGAGATCGACAAACGCAAAAATATTGTCTCCCCAGGAGGTTACAACTACTTCCGCCGCTTCCATCAGGATTCGGTAATGCTGGCATATAAATATTCCCAGCCGCCGTACAGCATCGCTTACAAGATTCCGGACAAACTCAAGACCATGTTCGACCAGTTCAACTCCGGTAATCTGATGAATTACTATGGCAAAGCGATCAACGACACCGAGTGTATCAAAACCGCCACCTTCAGCACCACCTGGGATGCCCAGGGGTTGATGGGATTCCGCTCCGGATCGGTGTGGTACCGTATCACGTTCCCGAAACTCAACAGCAAGAGTGCCGGACTTTTCGTCGGCGGAGCTGATAACATCGTCCGGGTCTGGTGCAACGAAAAATATATCGGCATGGGCCGCGGATTTGCCCGTCCTTTCACCTATGACCTGACCGGATTGCTCAATGAAGATGGGGATAACCTGCTCGTGATTCAGGTTCAGCGGCGCGGCAACAGCGAAATCGGTACCGGCGGTATCGTCTATCCCTGCTTCATCTTCACCGGACCCCAGCTCGAAAAGCGCGCTCCGGACGGCGAACTTGAATACCGCCTGCTTCCCGGCGGTGCGATAGAGAAGATCAAAAAGTAAGTAATTTTCCCAACAGAACTTTTGGGGATGTTGCAAAACCTCGTCTTGGAATAGTGATGCGAGGCGGTTGCCGCCGAGCGCGCGCACCTGGACGAAGCGAACCGCCGGTCAACAGCCGGCGGACGCGCTGAAGAAATTCAGCGCGGGCGGAGGAAGCCGAGCAGTAAGC